>NZ_JAENRY010000092.1 GCF_016612545.1 Streptomyces sp. MBT65
CCTCAGGGAGAGGGAGGGACGGGGGCGGGGTAGGGCGTGGGGTCAGTCGTGTGCGACGACGGCGACGGGGGCGACGGCGTGGTGCAGGACGCCGTGTGCGACCGGGCCGATGTGGGCGCCGAGCGCGCCGCGGCGGATACGGCGGCCGATGACGACCAGGGAGGCCTCGCGGGAGGCGTCCACCAGGTGGTCGGCGGCACTGCCGATGCGCGGCTCCAGGGCCACCTCGATCGCGGGGTGCTTCTGCTGCCAGGGGCCCAAGGCCTCCCGGAGGGCCGCGGTCTCCTCGCGGAAGAGCTCGTCGTTCAGACCCGAGTCCAGAGCGAAGCCGTAGGCGTAGTACGGCGGGAGATTCCAGCCGTAGACGACGCGCAGGCCGGTGCCGCGCCGGGCGGCCTCGGCGAACGCGAACTCGATCACCGCGTCGGCAGGGGTGTCGGCGTCGAGGCCGAGGACCACCGGCCGGTACGGGGTCTCGGTCGACGGGCTGCCCGCCGGACCCTTCGCGTGTTCGTCTGCGGACTGTTCGCCGGCCCGGACCAGGACCACGGGCAAGTCGGCGCGAGCGACGACGGAGAGGCCGACGGAGCCGACGAGGAATCCGCCCACGCCGCTCAGTCCGCGCGAGCCGAGGACCAGCAGTTCGGCGTCCTTGGCCGCGGCGAGCAGCGCGTCCGCGGGCGTGCCGGTCACCTGGTCCTCGGTCACGTCGAGACCGGGGTGGCGCAGGCGCAGGCCCTCGCCCGCCTCGCGCGGAATGCGCTGGCTCCAGTGCTGTTGCGTCTCGGCGCCCAGCAGCGGGGCCTGGGCCAGCGGGTCCGGGGCGGGCTCCCAGACGTGGACGACCTTCAGCGGCAGGCTCCGCAGTTCGGCCTCGCGGGCCGCCCATTCGGCGGCGGCGCGGCTCTCGGGGGAACCGTCGAGACCTGCGACAACAGTGCGGACCATGATTTTTCCTCCTGAACGGATGTCTGATTCCAGACTCGTGGCGTAGGGGTTCCCGCGGCAGGGGCCGCAGGTCCCCGGCAGGGGCCGTTCGGCCCAATGGGCAGCCGCACGGCGGGCCCTCTCACGAGAGCCCGCCGTATCTGGCGTGGTCAGCGCAGCCAGGTGTGGTCGCGGACGATGGGGAGCTTGGCCCAGACCTTGCCGAGGCCCCAGGTCGCTCCGGCGCCGGCCGCCGCGAGGGCGATGATCACGACGGCGTAGATCAGGTGGTAGTCGGCGAACGGGTTGGTCGACATGCTCAGCGTTCCGTCGGAGAGGTGCCTGGCCGGCGGCCACTCCGCGATCCACATCAGCGCCATCATCGCCGTGCCCGCCACCGCGGCCAGGCGCAGCGCCACACCGGAGACGAGCGCGACACCGATGCCCAGCAGACCGAGCATGAACAGCCAGTTCGCCCAGCCCGCACCCGCCCAGTCATGGAACGTCGACTCCATCGGACCCGCCGCCACACTGCTCAGGAAACCCTTGGTCGGGGAACCGCCGTCGATCCAGCCCTTCCCGGACGGGGTCGCGTAACCGAACCCGAACGTCTTGTCCAAGAACGCCCACAGGAAGACGAAGCCGGTGAGCAGACGCAGAGACGCGAACGCGTACGCACGCACCGTGGTGGTCGCCGTGTCGGCTGCCGTCACGTCGCCCTCGGACGCCGACCCGTTCCTGCGGAACGTCGGCAGGTGGAAGCCGGAGGTGCGGTGCGGGTGCTCATGAACAGCCATGATCGTGGTCCTTTCGAGCTGTCGGGTCGTTCGTTGCACCACTCACTCTGGTGCGGCCGGGCGTCCGTCACCTGATGCCGTTGGTCCGTCGGTGGCGGGCTGAACGGCCCCTTCCGCAGGGCCTCTTGGGCCTCGGCACTCTGTGTGCACGGATGAGGAGCGTGCCGAGGTCTCAGGCGCTGGGATGGTGGCTGTTGTCGCCGTGCCGGCGTCGATGCTGTCCGGCTCGATGACAGCGGTCTATCTGCTCGTCGGCTACGTCCTGAAGTCGCCTGCCCAGCAAGGGCGTTCGCAGAAACCCATGCTTACGGCCGGGCAGGTCTTCGGGTTCTGGACTTCGCTTCCGGGGAACGGCATCGACTTCTCACCGCGCCGCAGGATGTGTTACGCCCTCGGCTTTCTCCGGGCGGCGCCTCGCATACTGCTCCGTGACCTCACCGCTCCCCTGTGGAGGGGCTGGGGTTGATGTGCCGGTGCGGCATCGACCTTCGGCTGTTCGAAAGCTGGCTCCGCACACTCTGCGGCATCGAACTCGCTTCGGCACACGGCGACTTCGGCGAGCCGCCGACCAGGGCACGGATGACGGGCGCCCCAAATCCAGCGATGTGTTCCGCCCGGCCCGACGAACTCGGCGCCGGCTTCAGGAGCCCAGCCCCTCCTACGCCGAGGCCCCCGCGACCAACTGCCCGGAGTTTCTCCGGCCGCGCCAGACAGCCACGGGCACCTTGGCGAAAAAGCCGGCAACGGCGAGCGGGATCAGCGGGGAGAGAGCACGGCCCAACCGGTTCCAGTCCCCCTGGTCCACCGGCACCCAGGACCCCCACGGTTCCTTGGACACCTCCACGGGCGCACCGAAGCGGGGCTGGGAGGAGAAGCCGGTCGCCGTGATCCGCTGCTTCCCGTCCTCGGAGGCCTGTGACGGATCCACGAACCCCCGGCAGACGAGGTCGGGATGACCGCCACCCCGGGATGTCGTGGCCGGCGCGGTCGCGTCGCAGTACGTGACCCGCATGGTCAGCTGCTGCCCGATCAGCCCGAGGCGCCCGACGGCCGATACGGCCATGTAGACGGCGACGCCGACGAGGGAAAGTGCGATCACACCGCAGACGACAGCCCCGAGGACCTGTTTCCGCCCCATGTGCACCGTAGTCCGCTTGATCACTGCCCGATCGTACGAACCCACCGCTGGGCCGCCGACAGCACCCCTACGTTCCGAGAAATGACGAACCCGCAGTTCGCCGAATTGCATCGGCGACTGCGGGTCTCATCCTTCGCGAACGGGGCGTCAGTGGTGAACGGGCGTCCGCCCGACCGACCGGTGCGTGCGAACCACGGTCGAGGCCGGGGGCCGCTGCGAGGTCCGGCGGGCGCGCATCCGCAGCACCAGCGCGTCGAGTGCGGCGCTGACCACGACGGTGATCACGGTCGCGATCACCAGCAGAACGGCGAACTGCCTCCAGAACTCCGGTGTCAAGGTCGTACCCACGGTGTCCACCCCCTCATCTCGGCCGAGTAGTTCTCTCGCTTTCATAGAACTGCGGGAGGCACGGTGGCACAGGGTGCCGCAGGGCTCCTTCAGGGCGCCGGTCGGCCCGTTCCGCAGGCCAAGTGGCCCATGGCAGGGCGGGACCCACCGGCACACGCTGGAGGTGGTAGGTCCTTAAGACTCTCTGGAGGCACGCCATGAACGCTTCCCCCGCCACGAGCATGCCGCGGGCCCTGTCCGCGGAGCACCGCGAACGGCTGATGGAGCTCGCACGGGAGGTGTCGATCCCCCAGGGCACCCGGCTCTTCGAGGAGGGCGCCCGCGCCGACCGGTTCTGGATCATTCGCACCGGCACGATCGCCCTCGACATGCACGTGCCCGGCCGCCGGGCCGCCGTCATCGAATCGCTGGGACACAACGAACTCGTCGGCTGGTCCTGGCTGTTCGGCCCGCACACCTGGCACCTGGGCGCCCAGGCGACGACACCGGTGCGCGCCTGGGAGTTCGACGCCACGGCCGTACGCACGCTGTGCAAGGACAATCCCGCGTTCGGCATGACCGTCTCCCAGTGGGTGGGCGACATCGTGGCCCACCGGCTCCGCTCGGCCCGTACCCGGCTGCTGGACCTGTACGCCCCGTACGGCAGCGGCGGCATGCGGTGACCGCACCGATCGACCGTCACGAGGAAGGAGTGACCATGCATGGAACACCGCACATCGTGGGCGACGTGATGACCCGTACCGTCGCCACCGTCGTCCGTGGAGCCGTCTTCAAGGACATCGTCCGCACGATGCAGGAGCGGAAGGTCAGCGCCCTGCCCGTGCTCGACGCGGCGGACCGCGTGATCGGGATCGTCTCGGAGGCCGATCTGCTGCCCAAGGAGGAGTTCCGGGACAGCGACCCCGACCGGTACACGCAGTTGCGCCGGCTGTCGGACCTCGCGAAGGCCGGTTCGGTGACCGCGGGCGAGCTGATGACCTCGCCCGCCCTGACCGTGAGCGCGGACGCGACCCTCGCGCAGGCCGCGCGGACCATGGCCCGGGCCAAGGTCAAGCGGCTGCCCGTCGTCGATCACGCGGACCGGCTGGAGGGTGTCGTCAGCCGGGCCGACCTGCTGAAGGTGTTCCTCCGGGACGACGAGGAGATCGCGGAGGAGGTGCGCCGCGAGGTGGTGGCGTACCTGTTCCCCGGTCCCGCGTCGACGGTCCGGGTCGAGGTGCGGGACGGGGTCGTACGGCTGGGCGGCCGGGTACGGGACACGTCCCTGGTTCCCGTGGCCGCGCGGCTCGCCCGAGCCGTCGAGGGGGTCGTGGACGTGGAGTTCGGACTCGACGAGCCCGACCGCTCCGCGGAGTGAGAAGTACAGCGAGCCCGTAAGCCGTGGCCCCGCCGGTTACCGGCGGGGCCACGGTGTCTCAGCCGGTCCTGCGTCCCCACCGGGCCGCGGTCTGCTCCCAGTCCTCGGCCCACTGGTCGGTGGCCCGCCGTTCCACCCTCAGCCGGATCAGGCGTCCGCCCGCGAGCACGAACAGTCCGCCGGCCAGTCCGGCTCCCGTACCGGCGGCCACCACACGCGCCGTCGCCACGGAGGAGCTCAGGGGCTCACTCATCAGGTGGCCGTGCCCGTCCGTCCAGACCGGCACCGTGCCGCCGACGTCCGTTCCGGCCTTCACTTCCGCCGTGGTGGTGCGGACGGTGCCCTGTGCATCGGTCCAGCGCACCTTCGCCTTCACGTGCTTGTAGTCGACACCGATGGCCGCGCCGCGCGGCAGCGTGGTGAGGAGCACGGCGGTCGTCGGCCGTCGTTCCGCCGCGTTCCGTGCCTGGGCCTCCGCCACGCTCTGGGCACCGGCCACACCGGCGACAGTCCCGGCGGCCATCGCGAACGTCCAGGCGCTCAGGACGATCCACGCTTCCACCGTGTCTCTGTGCCGACGCAGTTCGTTGCGCCGCCAGCGCCACCCCAGGACCTTGACGCGCTTGATCTTCCGCATCGGTCACACCCCCTCACGGGCATCAAGAAGACGAGAACGAAAGGACGGTCCCACCGGGTGATCTCCGCCGGGAGGGGCCGCCCGACCGTCGCGTGGGGGCCGGTAAGGACACGCCGGAAGAGCCGGTTGGGCCGGTCGGCCCTAGTACTTCCGGGCCGGGCGCGTGATGATCGTGTTCACGGACGGCCCGCAGTCCGTTCATACTCCGGGGAACAAGGGGTCGAGATGACCGAGGCACGTACCTTCACCGCACAGGATCCGATCCGTGTGTTCCTGCTGGACGACCACGAGGTCGTACGACGTGGCCTGGCCGACCTGCTGGACGCAGAGGAGGACATCACGGTGGTCGGCGACGCCGAGAACGTCGCGCACGCACTGGTGCGGGCCCCCGCGGTGCGCCCACACGTCGCCGTCCTCGACGTACGCCTCCCCGACGGCAACGGCATCACAGTCTGCCGCGAACTGCGCGACCAGATGCCGGAGTTGGCCGTCCTGATGCTGACCTCGTTCGACGACGAGGACGCCCTGCTCGACGCCATCATGGCCGGGGCCTCAGGCTATGTGCTCAAGCAGATCAAGGGCTCCGACCTGATCTCGGCAGTACGGACGGTCGCCTCCGGACAGTCAATGCTCGACCCCGCGACGACGGCCCGCCTGATGCGCTCGCTGCGTGCCGAACCCGCCCAAGCTCCGGAGATCGCACCGGAGTTGGCGAGTCTGTCGCCGCGTGAACGGGAGATCCTCGCACTGATCGGGGACGGTCTCACCAATCGCGAGATCGGCAAGAAGCTGTATCTATCGGAGAAGACCGTCAAGAACCACATCTCCCGACTGCTGGCCAAGCTGGGGGTCCAGCGCCGGGTGCAGGCCGCCGTACTCGCCTCGCACCTGGAGCAGCCCGAGTCCGGCAGCTGAGCCGCGCGCCGGGCCGTCCGGCGCGCCCCCAGGGCCGTACGGCCCCTCCTCCTGGCCCTCCTGGCAGGACCACGCTGGGCAGCAACAGCGAACAGCCCGGCCGCCGTTCGGGCGCGGGGCGGGGAGGAGACCCCATGTCCAGCACGGTTCTCGACGTCCCGACCCTGGAGACGCTGATCGCGGCGTCCGTCGCCGCACCCTCGATCCACAACACCCAGCCCTGGCGGTTCCGGCTCGACCCGGACACCGTCACGCTGGAGATCCGGGCGGTCGCGGAACGCGGCCTGCGGCACACCGACCCATCGGGGCGTGCTCTACACGTCTCGGTCGGCTGTGCGCTGTTCAACCTGCGGGTGGCGGTCGCCCACCACGGCTGGGAGCCTGTGACCCGGCTGCTCCCCCGGCCCCATGAGACCGACCTGCTGGCCACCGTACGGCTCGCCGGAACCGCACGGTTCTCGGCCACACCGCGGTTGTACGACGCGGTGTGGCGCAGGCACAGCAGCCGCTTCCCGTTCTCCGACCGCCAGGTGCCAACCTCCGTGCTGGCCGAACTGGCCGAGGCAGCCCATGCGGAGGGCGCAACGCTGGACCTTCCCGGAGCCACGGAGACCGACCGGCTGCTGCGGCTGACCCGCGAGGCGGAGCAGCGCAACACCACGGATTCGGACCGGGCCGCGGAGAGCCGCCGCTGGGTCCACCCGCCCAACGGCGACTCGCTCGGCATGCCCCCGGAAGCGGTCGGCCCACAGGACTTCCGGGAACGGATCCCGATGCGGGACTTCAGCTCCAACCGGCACCCCATGACACTCGTCGCCCGACCCTTCGAGAAGCGGCCTTCCATCGCCGTCCTGTCCACCCTCCACGACCGCCGGACGGACTGGCTGCGCGCCGGCGAGGCACTCGAACGCGTCCTGCTGGTAGCCACCGCACACCGCGTACGGGCCTCCCTGCTCCACCAGGCGTTGGAGTGGCCCGACCTGCGCGAGCAACTCGGGGACAGCCAGCGGGCGCACGTCCAGATGGTGCTCCGGCTGGGCTACGGCCCGCAGGGGCCCGCCTCACCGCGTCGCACGGCGCGTCAGGTGCTGAGGGAAGACATACGGCTCACCCGGCACGCCTGACGGCACGGCCATGTCCTGGCCGGAAGTCGGGCGTGGCCGTCTCTACGGCTTGTTCTTACTTCTACTCACGACTCAACCAAGCCCGGGCCTCGTACAGCGCTGGTCAGGGGAGCCAGAACGCGCCATCCCACTGTCTCGTACAGGGCCCGGCCTTCCAGCGTCGCGCCCAACACGCCCACTGCGGGCCCCTGTTCGGCCGCGGCACTGGCGAGCGTAGCCATCAGCAGGCGCCCAAGGCCGCGGCGCTGGTGGGCGGGATCGGTCTCCACCTGGTCGACGACGGCGGTGGAGCCTGTCACGGCGATCCGACCACGTGCGGCGAAGGCGCCGTCCGGGGTACGCACCAGGGCGCGGGTCACGCCGGCGCGGTTCCAGGTGCGCAGCCGGTAGCCGTCGGGGACCTCGGCGCGGGAGGCCCGCAGCGGGGCGGTCATCAGGAAGCTGGGACCACCTGACACGGACCAGCCGGGGGCCAGCCAGGGAGCGAGCGTCTCCGGTGATACGAACGCCTTCAGCCAGGCGCCCGGAGCTGTGGCGCTCTCGGTGATCTTGCGGACAGTCGGCTCATCGGCGGTGGTCAGGACGTGGCGCATGACCTGCTTGGACAGGCCGACATCGATGGTGAACCCCCAGGGACAGGGCGCCGGTTCGGCCGCGCCACGTGAAAGGGCCCAGCCTTCAACCCAAGCTCCTACAGCTTCGGCCGTGTTCCTGAAAGACAAAGCCCCTCCTGGCGTAAGCGATGAATGAGGACTTCATCTATTACACCAAGCGTGAGGGCGGCCTGGGAGAGATTGTTGGTGACTTCCAAAACCGAGAGTGACCGGTGGCACGCCATGTGGCGTCCACCGGCCACTGGTTCCTGTGCTCGTCCGGAAGGACTAGCAGTGGACGAGGGCGACGGGGCAGTCCGCCTCGTTCAGCGCCGTCTGGCAGACCGGGTCCAGGGGAAGGCCCACGAACCCGAACCGGCCGCGCGCCCCGACCACGAGGAGCTGGCTGTCGGCGCTGGCCTCGACGAGAGCTCGGCGGGACCGGCCATGCGGTCGACGGCAGCGCAGGGTGACGTCCGGGTACCGCTCGCGCAGCCCGGCCAGGGCGCCGGCGAGCGCGACATCCTCCTCGTCCTCGGTCACTGCTTGGGCGGACCCGCCATAGGGACGTGCGTGCACGGCCACGAGGTCCGCGCCGCGTGCCGAGGCCTCGGCGAAGGCGAACTCCGCGGCTCCCCGCAGCGTCGACGTGCCATGGACCGCGAGCAGCACCGGACCGACCGGGTTCGGCCTGCCGCGCACCACCAGCAGCGGACCGGACACCCGCGCGGACAGGCGCCGGGCAAGCGATCCGTTGCGCAAGGTGCCGTACGCCTGTGCGCCATCGGCTCCGACAACAGTCAGCGATGCGGAGCGCGACACGCACTCCAGCACGTTCTCGGGCTCGCCGACGAGGACCTCTCGCGAGATCCGCACGCGCGGCGCGGCACTGTGGGCGTGCCGCTCGGCCTCGGCCAGCGCACCCTGCTTCGACGCGTGCCCGCCGGCCCCGTTCGTCTCCCACGAGGGAATGCCGAACCGGCCTGCCGCGGCTGGCCAGCCGACCACCTGCGTCAGCTCCAGGCCGACCCCGAGCCGCTCGGCCGCCTGCGCGGCGACTTCCACCACTGCCAGATTCGACCGCGAACCGTCCACTCCCACGACCACCGGGCCACTCATCACAGTCCACCCCTCTCCAGGCGCCCTCCCTGGCGGAAGGGGCGATTCACCGGACTCCAGATTCGTGCGGTCCCCCGCCACGCCCACAGGGGCCGGACGGTCCCCGTCGACCCACCGACCGGCCCCCGTGCCCGTGCTCATCGGACCCGACAGGTTCTCCGGACGGCGCGGGGACCAGTTCCGCAACGTCGAGGGCGGGGCGACGGACGGCCTGTACCGTCGATCGTCGTCCCGCCCTCGACCTCAGTGTTCGGTGAGCCTGGAGCCGTCCGTACGCAGGACGGCCAGGCGGTTGCGGTACTCCTCCTCATCGATCTCCCCACGGGCGAACCGGTCGGCCAGCACCTGCTCGGGCGGCGGCGATCCGACCTGGTGCGGACGCTGAGGGGTACGGCTCAGGTTGCGGATAAGCAGGACGGCGATGGTCACGAGCAGGGCCCAGAGCAGGACCGAGCCGATCGACATCGCGAACCAGTCCCATCCGCTCATGCCGTGTTGGTTCCAGTACGTCATCACGGTGGTCGCCTCCTCAGTCGTGCGGGACCACGGCGACGGGGCAGTCGACGTGGTGGATGACGGCGTGGGTGACGGGACCGATCCGGCGGCCGACCGGCCGTTCCGCGATCCGACGGCCGACGACCAGCAGACTCGCGCCGGAAGCGGCCCGTATCAGCGCGGTCTGGGGCCGGTCCTTGGTAACCGTCTCGACGACCTCGACGCCGGGGTACTTGTCGCGCCACAGCCGCAGCGCGCCGGCCAGGACGACCTGCCACTCCTCGGCCCGGTGCGGGTCGTTGAGCAGGTCGATCTCACCGGGGCCGAGCCCCAGCGTGGGCGTCTGCCAGGCGTGGACGACCCGGAGCCGCGCCCCGTGCAACCGGGCCGCCTCGAAGGCGAACTCGATGACCGCGTCGCAAGGTGCGTCGAGGTCGAGGGCCAGCACCACGTCCCGGTATCCGGTGCGTGTCCCGGCGCTGTCGCCTGCGGTCGGCAGTTGCTCGTCCGCCGCTTCCTCGCCCGCCCGGACCAGGACCACGGGGCCGGTGGAGCGAGCCGCCACACCCTGCGCGACCGAGCCCACCAGGAACCCGGCGACACCGCTCAGGCCGCGCGAACCCAGCACCACCAGCTCGGCACCTTCGGCCAGCTTCAACAGGGCCGGGATCGCGGCCCCTTCCACCTGATCGTCGTAGAGGCGCACGTCCGGGCACGCGGCCCGGACCCGGTCCTCGGCCTGCCGCAGTGCGCGCCGCGCCAGATACCGCTGGGCCGCGCTGTCGGACTCTCCCTCTCCACGACGCGGATGCCAGTCCCAGGCGTGCACGAGCCGCAGCGGCAGGCCGCGACGCAGTGCTTCCCGAGCCGCCCATTCAGCGGCGGCCAGGCTCTCCGCAGATCCGTCCACTCCGGTCATGACGGACGCAGGCATGATCCGCACCTCCCCACATTCGGTGTGTTCCTCGATGCCAGCCTCGTTCCCCGACCGCCGGGGCGGGAGGGGCCTCCGGGGCCCTGCACGGGACCAATCGGCCCCATCTCCCCATTGCCGACGGTCAGTTGGGGAGCTTGTGCCGACGGGACTCACCCAGTTGGAAGCGAACCGTCCGTGGGCAACCGCACGCGCCAGGGGGTGTCGCCACTGTCTCAAGACCTGCGAAGCCGAGCTTGTGGCCGGATTCACGACCATGGATGCACAGGCCGCGTCGAGTCGTGCCGGCACACGTGTCGGCCGATACGCATGGCTCGTTACGATCATGGCCCTCGCTCCGCCGACCAGGGGGTCTCGTGACGACGAAAGGCCCCACGCGCCACCATGGCTCACCGTTTGAATGACCCTGCTCCGTCATTGTTCGTCGAATCCGGTCTGTCCCCGGAGCCGCCCGCGGTCCACGCGAAGGTGCTTCGCGACGAACTCGTGACGGCGGCCGAGTGGGCCGCCCGGTACCTGAGCGAGCTGCCGCAGGGCCCGGTGAGCCGTCCGCTGCCTCCGCAGGCGCGGTCCCGGCTGCGTGCGGGGCAACTGTCGCAACGGGGCGGGGAGTTGGGTGCGGTGCTGGACTTCGTGCGCGAGGAGATCGCACCGTACCCGACCGGGAACGGACACCCCGCGTTCTTCGCCTGGGTCAACTCGCCGCCCGCACCCGCCGGGATCGTCGCCGACCTGCTTGCCTGTGCCGTCAACGCGACCTGTGGGATGGGCGAGAACGCCCTGATGGACCTGGAACGCGGCACCGTGCGCATGCTCGCCGATCTGGCGGGCCTGCCCGACGGCACGGGCGGAGTCCTGACCAGCGGCGGCTCCATGGCCAACCTGCTCGCCCTGGCCACCGCCCGCACCTGGTTCCTCACCCGGCGGGGCTCCGCCGACGGCCCCGCCTACGACCGCGACCACGCCCGCCTCACCCTCTACTACAGCGCCCAGGCACACATGTCCGTCGCCAAGGCAGCCGCCTGTGTAGGCCTGCCCGATCATCGACTGCGCCCCATCGCCACCGGCCCGCACGACCGCCTGGACCCGGCCGTGCTGCGCGCTGCGGTTGCCGCCGACCTGGCCGCAGGCCTGCTGCCCTTCTGCACGGTCACCACGCTGGGCACCACCGCCACCGGCGCCGTGGATCCCCTCGAACCGGTCACCGGCCTGTGCCGGAGCATGGGGATGTGGCATCACGCGGACGGGGCCTGGGGCGGACTCGGCGCAGGTGTGCCGGCCCTGGCACCCCAATACGCGGGCATCGGCGGCGTCGACTCGCTGACCGTGGACCCGCACAAGACCCTCAGCGTGCCGGTGGGCTGCGGAGCGCTGCTCGTCCCCGACCCCGAGCACCTGCACACGGCCTTCGCCCACCAGGCCTCCTACCTCACCGCAGGTGAACCGGACGCCCTGCCCTGGCTGTCCCACGCGACGATCGAGCTGACCCGCCCTGGCACCCGGGCCCTCGGCCTGTGGGCCACCCTGCACCACCTGGGCCGGGACGGCGTCACCCGTCTGATCGAGCACTACCTGGCCCTCTCCGACGAGCTGCGCAAGCGGATCATCGCCGAACCCCGGCTGCACCTGCTGGCCGGGGGCCCGTGGCCGGTCGCCTGCTTCCGGATCACCGACCCCGACGGCGCCGACCCGGACGCCCTCCACACCCGCGTCGCCCGCCACGTCCAGGACAACGGACGCGCCTACCTCGCCACCGTCGCCGTCCACGGCCGTACCGTTCTGCGCGCCGCCCTGTGCAACTACCGCACCACCACGGACGACCTCGACCTGCTCATCCGCGAAGTCCTCCACGCCACCGACGCCGAGCAGTCCGCCCCAGAGACCGATGCGCCATCGCAGCACAAGTGACCCCGGCCACCAGGACCTCGACCGCTCGGCGCTGCGGCGGGAACCGTCCCTGGTGCGCTACGGGCAGTGGTCGTACGACGTCGGCCGTCCGAAGCCGTCAGGATCGGCCGAACAGCGGTACGACCACGACCGGGCACTGCGCGTGGTGCAGCAGCGCGTGCGCGATCCGGGCCGTGCGGACGCCGAGGGGACTCCGCCCGCGTCTGGCCCCGATGATCACGAGGTCGGCGGCAGCCGACCGTTTCACCAACTGAGTGCGGGCCGATCCCTCGACCGTCGTACTGCGAACCCTGACCCGCGGATGGTCCAGTACGACGTCGCGCAGCAACGTGTCCAGCAGAGCGGAGGCCCGCGCCTCGTGACGGCGGACAGCTTCCGCCGCCGGACAGGAATGGTCCACGGTCTCGCGCGCCGGGCGTCGCCAGGCGCGCACGATGTCGAGGACACAGCCACGTGCCTCGGCCTCGCGGAAGGCGAACCGGACCGCCTCCCCGCTGGTGCCGGGATCCCCCGCGCCGAGCAGGATGCGTTCGTGACAGCCGGCCAGGCCGGCCTTGTCACCGCGGACCACGATCACCGGGCAATGGGCCCGGACCGCCAGCGCCGGGCCGACCGAGCCGAGGAGCAGTCCCATCAGCTCACCGAGACCACGCGATCCCGTCACCAGGGCGGAGGCGTGGCGGTCCTCCGCCAGAAGCACGGACAGCACGTCCCCGGGAACGGCCTCACTGTCGACCTTCACATCCGGGCCGCGTCGGCGGGCCCGGGCTGCTGCCGAGGCGACCACGTCCTCCGGCGAGCGCCGCTCCGACAGGGGTTCGGAATCGGCGGTACGGGTGGGAGCGCCTTGATCGAGCTCCTCCGGGATAAAGGCGTGCACCAGCCGTAGCGGCAGGCCCAGCCTGGCGGCCTCGTCGACTGCCCAGTCGATCGCGAGCAGACTCGGTGCCGATCCGTCGACACCCACGATCAGGGGTCGCTCCATCGCGCCCACCGCCTTTCACCGATCTGCGGCGTCCTCCAGGACAGGGCTCCACCGTCACCGTCGCACGCACGGCCTGGCGGGACGAGGGCCACTCGGCCCGGTCGTCTGCCCGCTCAGCCCCTGGGCCGGTGGGCATCACAGCGAGACGCTGACCGCAACGCCGGGTGGCTGCCAGGTGCCGTTTACAGCTCGTTCGTCGTCGGCTGCTTCCCGGTAGCGGGAGTCGTCGGACCCATCGCGTTCTTGAGCATCCGGGGCGCCGTGCTGCGGCGGGGCGAGTGTGAGGCCGTCATCGAGGAGCGGCACTCCCGGCAAGCGCGCCGACCACCGGAGCTGAACGCAGTTGTCCCCGAAAGGATCGTTCGCCATGGATGAAGCGATGCCCGCGGTCTACCCCGCGCGGTTGACCGCAGATCTCGATCCGTCCCTGTCCCGCTGGCTGTGGCTGGTGAAGTGGCTGCTCGCCGTCCCCCACTACGTCGTGCTGTTCTTCCTGTGGGTGGCGTTCGTGGGGACGAGCGCGGTGGCCTTCTTCGCTGTCCTGTTCACCGGTCGCTACCCGCGCCCGCTGTTCGACTTCAACACCGGTGTGCTGCGGTGGAGTTGGCGTGTGGCGTACTATGCGTACGGCGCTCTGGGCACCGACCGCTACCCGCCCTTCACCCTCGCCGACGTGCCGGACTACCCCACGCACTGGGACGTGGCGTATCCGGAGCAGTTGTCCCGTGGTCTCGTCCTGGTGAAGTGGTGGCTCCTGGCCGTCCCGCACTATCTGATCCTGGCGTTCCTGCTCGGCGGGCTGAAGGTGCCCTGGGCCTCGGGCGGGCTCATCGCGCTGCTCGTCGTGTTCGCCGGGGTCTCGCTGGCCGCCACCGGGCGGTATCCGCGCGGGCTGTTCGACCTGGTGATCGGGCTCAACCGGTGGGTGCTGCGTGTGGTCGCGTACACGGCGCTCCTCACGGACGTGTATCCGCCGTTCCGGCTCGACCAGGGTGGCGACGAACCGGGAACCGCGCCCTGACAACGGCAGCCGCCGGTCTTTCCGGGCCGACGGCAAGGGCCCGTTGGGCCCGGACACGGCCCCCGTCGGCCCACGCCACGGCCGCCGTGTCCGGGCCACTGTGGTGACAAGAGGCCGACCGAGGAGGCTGCCATGACCGAACACACCTACGGCAACGGGATCGTGGTGGGCGTCAACGGATCCGAAGCGTCCATGGCAGCTCTGCGTTGGGCGGCCGAACAGGCAACGGTCCTGCACACCTGCCTCGTGGCCGTGCACGCCTGGGAACCGGCCGCGAGCGGACACGCACCCTACGCTCCGGTGCCCGACGGGCCGACGATCGCCCAGGAGCGCGAACAAGCCGCTCAAGTTCTCGCGGCCACCGTGCGCGAGGCCCTCGATCCCCGGACCAGCGGTGCCGTGCGGCGCGTCGTGGTGGAGGGGCCACCCTCCCGCGTGCTGCTCCAACAGGCGCGCGGCGCCCTGCTGTTGGCCCTGGGTCGCAAGGCGCACGGGAACTTCGGACTGCCCTCGGTCGGCCCGGTGGGCCGTGAATGCCTACGACACTCGACGGTTCCGGTGGTGACCGTGCCCGTCGCGGAACCGTCCCGGGAACCGCAGGAAGCCGTCGATTCGCCTTCGCTGGCCAGGAGTGGCGCGTCGTAGCGCCATCGGGAACAACCGACCGGCTCGGACACCTGGGGTCCGAGCCGGTTCTCGCGCCGGAGCGGTGCGGGGTATGCCGTACGGGCAAGACGGGGTGGGGCCGGTTGGCTCTGGCGCGTGGTCGCTGTGGCCCACGCAAGGGGGTCGGAGGCCCCATCGTCGTACGAGCGACAGCGGACGAGGCTCAGGGATACGCGGTGGCCGGGTGAGAGACACCCGGCCCATGGAAATCCAGGAGGCGGCGGTCATGAAGCGCATACAGGAGACCAAGCGCCTCTCGATCCCGCGCCGGCCGGCGCCGCTCGAACTGCGGACCCCGTCTGGACGCCGCCTCCCTTGTTGATAGGGCACTGATTCCGAATGCGATCTGTCATGCCGCAGGAATCACTGATAGCGGCGGAAATGACTGGCGCGGGGCACAGGACGGTTGAGTGTCCTGCAGAGCTCGGTGTCGGCAAGATCAGGGAAGGGCATGCCGGCGGCGTGGTAGTGGGTTCGGGACTGCTGGAGGGTGTGGAGGACGTCGTGATGCCGACCGGCAGCGCCGTAGAGACGGGCAAGGCGGAAGCTGGCCTGCGCGGCACCGACGTGGTCGCGGGGGCCGGAGAGGGCTTGTTCTGCCAGTGTGATGGCGTCGCTGAGGCAGTTTGCCTCGGCGTGCAGCAGGGCCTGCACACTCAGTGCTCTGCTGTGGCCTCGATGGTCGCCGCAGGCGTCGGTCTCCTGAAGCACGCGGCTGATTAGTTCGGTGGCGGTCGGGTCGCCCTCGTAGAGCGCCATGTCGGCCAGCCCCAGGGTGGCCCAGGTGTGCCCGCGGTGGTCACGGACGGCTTGCAGGGTCTGGGCGGCATGCTCGTAGTGGGTGCGGGCCGCGGCCCACCGCGGATCCTGTGCGGGACGGCTTGTGACGTAGCACCCGGGCCAGGGACCCGTGTACCAGCGGCGAGGGAGCGGGCAGCCGCCCACCGTGCTCTCCTTCTCGGTGTCGGCGCGGGTGCGCAGGATCCAGCCGACACCGCGGGTTTCCTCGTTGGCGGTGAACAGGGCCTGCGCTTCGTCGAGTTGGGCGAGGGCTTCGGTGTAGTGAGCGTGGTGTCGGCTGATCACTGCCCTTTCCCGCAGGGTCCAGGCCAGTCCGCGGTCAAGGGGCAGGGCCCTGAAGAGACTTTCGGCCGCGGTGAGCGTTCGCGCCGCTTCCCGCAGCTCGCCCTGCTGGCGTTGCAGGATTCCCAGGTTGCCCAGGGCGTCGCTTTCGCCGTGTGCGTCGCCCGAGCTGTGGAAGAGTGCGATCGATTCGCTGAAGCACTCTGCGGCTCTGCCCACGTCACTGCCGCCGTCGCGCAAGGCTTCGCCGAGGTTGCGCAGCAGCGCGGCACGGGCCCCGCCATCGCCCAGACGGTCGGCCGCGTCCAGAGCAAGCTCATGGACCTGGCTGCTGATGTCCCAGCGCCACTGATGCTCAAGAGCGATACTCATCGCATCGGTGATCTCCCAGCACAGCTCCCACCAACCGCGAGCATGAGCATGGGCGACCGCTGCCACCAGCACCACACGCTCGGCTTCGAACCACTCGACGGCCTCCCACACATCACCCGCCACAGCGTCGTCCGCCGGCGGACGACGGACCGCTCCGCCACGGCCGCTGTGTCGGGCACCGGCCGGCCGTAACTGCGCGTCGGCTGCGTCGGCCGCGCTGAGGAGGGCACCCAACAGACGCCGCACGGCGCTGTCGGTCTCGTCCGTCAGCTGCTCGGCCGCTCGCTCCTTGGAGAACCCGCGCGCGAGATCGTGCAGCACGATGCGCTGGCTGTCGGCCGCGCCACGGCGGGCCTGCACGAGATGTGCCAGCAGCAGTCCCTCCAGGCACGCGTCGGCCGCATCTGCGTCCACCTCCAGCAAAGGCGACAGCGCCCAGGCCGGCAGGTCGGGAGTGTCCAGGGCCGAGACAAGCCTGAACGCACGCTGCTGCAACGACGGGAGCGCCTGATAACCGGCGCGGAAGACCGCGCGCACGCTGCGCTCACCCAGGCTCAGCACATCCAGCCGCCGGTAGTCGTCAGCGAGATCGCGGGCGAAGGAGCCCACAGTCCGGGCGGGAAACGTGGCCAGCCGCGCTCCCGCGATGCGCAGGGCCAGCGGCAGCCCGCCGCACAGACGGACTACGTCACGACCTGCTTCGGGGTCCTCGTCCACTCGGTCTCCGCCGCCGATCCGTCTCAACAGGTCCCAGGCGGTGCCCTCGTCGAGCCCCGGCAGTGCGACGCGCTCGTCCACGGCCAGCGTGGCAAGGCTCTGGCGGCTGGTGATCAGGACAGCGCACGAAGACCCACCCGGCATCAGCGCACTCACCTGCTGTTCACTGGCCGCGTTGTCCAGGACGATCAGGACACGCCGGTCGGCCGACTCCGTACGGAACTGCCGTGTCCGTCCGGCCTCGTCATCAGGGATTCGTCCGCGTGGTACTCCCAGAGCCACCAGGAAGTCAGCCAGGACCTCGCCCACAGCAGCAGGACGTTCCTCTACCCCGTTTAGGTCGACGAAGAGCTGGCCGTCGGGGAAAGACGGCAGCAGTCGATGAGCGACCTGCACCACGACAGCCGTCTTGCCGATCCCGCCCGGACCGTGCACCAGGCACACCCTGCCCCCGCCCGCACGCTCAGCAGCCTCCACCAACCGCGCCAGCTCCTGGTCGCGACCGGTGAAATCCGCTACCGCCAGCGGCAGCTCACGCGGGATGCCGGACGATTCCGGAAGGACGAAATCGCCATGAGCGCAGACCGGCGCGTGCTGCGACAGCAGCACCCTCAGCTCTTCAACGCCTGCGGAATCCTCACCCAGAGCCAGTACCAGCCGCCGTCGCAACAGAGCCTGTGCAGCCGGAGAACGACCCGCCTCATCGATCAGAGCCGCTCCCTCCTCACCGGGCAGCCGTCCGGCGACCCACCGGTACAGCCGCCCCAGCCGGTCGGCTACCGACTGCTCCACACCCTCAATCGCACGATTCGCCAGACCGGCACCCAGCCTCTTCGCAGAGACGATCGCCAAAGCGACCACTGCCGCCACGAGCTCCTCGACCGTCATCGACCGCCCCCGGGTCCTCCGCCGTAGCAGCCGCGCTGTCCCCAAACGCGCTACCGCCGCCCCGAGGTCAGTCATGCCCAGAACGCCGCCAAGCGGCACCTGGCCGCTCTTCCAATGGCCATCAATGACGCTCCTCGCGGCTCCCTGACGGAAGTTCGCGGCACAGCGGTCGCCAACTGAGACACTGTCAAGATCACCGGCCGGGCGCATGGTCAACCGCGAGCACTCCTCACCGCGAGCTCCGGTAAAGCGGGGCAGGCGAGGCCCGTCCGAGGTCCTGGCGCATCGTCCGAGAGCCTGTGCAGCACGAATCGAGTGTCGTCAACTCCTGCAGACGCCCTCACCCTGGAGCAGCCCCGCCAGGCACTGCTCATGCTGGTCCACCTGCGCAAGAACGAGGCGTTCACTCAGCCCGGCGCCAGGTTCGCGATATTGCAGGCCACCGCCTGGCGCTACGTGTACGAACCCCTGGAGGTGCTGGCTTCCTGGGCCTCATGTCTCCATGAAGCCCTCACCGGCCTTGTGCGGGCGACCACGTCATCGTTGACGGCACGCTGATCGACCGCGTCCGCGCCAATCAGCCGCGCTACTCGCAGAAACACACGAAGCACGGCATGAACGTGCAGGTCATCGCCCGCCCTGACGGCACACCGCTGTGGTTCTCCCACGCGACACCCGCACGTACGACGTGACGACCTCAGCCCGCGCCCACGGCATCGTCCAGGCCTGTCTGACCCGGCAGATCCTCGTGCTGGCGGATCGCGCCTACCAGGGCGCCGGCGCCACATTCCGCAACCCGTACTGCCACCACAGCGAACAGCCCGAGCACTACCAGCAGTTCAACCGCGACCACGCCCGGCTCCGAGCCCCAGCGAACGCGCCTTTGTCCGACTCCAGTCCTGGCGCACCACTCACAGAGCACGCTGCTTCACCCACCGTATCAGCCGCACCGTCCAAGCCATCCGCACACTCATGACCTGCGACTATTCAGGATGAAAGAGGCTTACTGTTTCGGCACTCCGGAAACCATCGACCAGACGAGTCAACCTGAGCAAGGCGACTGAATGCGAATGTATCGGAATCAGATCCCCAACCCTCCTTTGGGCAAGGCGAGTGCGGAACAAAGTATTTGAGCCGTCTAATCTAGAGACAGGTCGGCAAGGTAGTGCTGCAGGTCGACATGGCGGAACTGATATGAAGCCCCAACCTGCCTCAGAACGCCGCGATTTTTGTGAGCATCTTCTAGGAACCGCATCATGTTCCATGGCACCTTCCAGCGAATTGCAAGATAGGCCCTCGTGAGAAAGAAATCGATCCATGCTGGCCTGCTACCCCGCCGAGTACCCGTCGGCGCGTATCCAGCCACCTGTACCGCAAGAAAAGAAACCACGATCACGGTACCCATGCCGAATGTCAATCCCGCAACAATTCCATATTGCAGACCAAGCAGGTGCCCGTATAAGATCCCAGCTGCGGCCCCAGAGATCCCCCCGTACGTGAAGCCCACCTGAAGACCAACCCTAAGCGACAATCGGCGATTCATTTTGTACAGCTGGTTTGGCCCAATAGCAATCAAGTCGGGCACCTCGATGGTTCGCCCAAGCACAAGAGTGAACATAAGCAACAGCATAAAAAAGGGCGGCAGGGCTACCCTAAGGGTAAAGTAGAGCACGATAACAATAGCGAGCCAGGCGACGGTGAAGTATTTCATCATCCAGTGAGGTGACCATCGCATCCGCACACCGGGGACGCTTGGAGCATCGGATCCAGGAATGCCTCTACCCATTAGCATGGCCGAGACCATTCCCAGGACTCCAGTTGTGAAACCCGCCAGAAATCCGAATAGGACTCCCACCTTGAGTGCAAGACTAGCCCCATTCTCCAACCCCTCATCCACCCCAATAATTGAAATTAGCTGAAGGCTCAGAGATGCCGCTAATGTTACAGTAAGTGCAATCCCGTTAGAGACTCCAAAAATCGCCGCGAAGAGAAGTCTCCAAATAGGGCTGCTACTGCGATCAGGTAGTACTCCACGGAGGCGCCACCACATCAGATCAGGCCGCCCAGATTCGCAGGTTTTCAAGTATTTTGCGAGAACAATCAGAGTACGTTGCGCTTGAGCTAGGGACCACTGCGGCGGGTTGGGTTGGAGACGGGAATAGGCGGCAGGAAGGAACCCTTGGAGGAGGTACATGTTAACGGCACCGCGAGAGGTAGATTGCAAGTCCAATAATTCACGCAGAATTGACACTCCATTTGACCTGCCGGAAGGGCTGAAATTATACACAGTACGGGCCAGAAACAGCCCTAACGGCGTACTAAGGGCTTGACCGACCGGCGTTCCGGTGCCCGCGGTCGCAATCACCGAGTCCCAGGACCCATATCCGGGTGTAACCGAATTCTCCCAATCGGGATCGAGATATTCGAGTGCTTCAGAGGAAGGGACTGGAAGAAGCTCGATTCCGGCTGCTCCCCTGAGTGGATTACCACGAGGCGTATCACCATTTCCGACCACAGCATCGCGGTAAGCATCAGTACGGCTAGCCAAGACCAAAGCACGCGTCGATGGCAGGGTGCGATTGATCTCGGCGAGAGCCAGTCTGTGCAATCTGGGAGGCATCTCGTCGAAGCCGTCGAAGATCGGGATAATGTACCCTTCATTCCAGAGGGCTTGGGCTAGGTCACCTCGCCCTACGGGAGCTACATCAATCCCGAGAGTCGCATTCCTTGATGCTGCAGTTCGCAGGGCCGGATAGGAAAATCGAAGCTGATCGACGAGCCAGGATTCCAGTGTCAGCTGATCACCCTTCGGCACCCAAGTAGCGAGGGTAAACAATATCGGCACCGGCCCACCAGTAGACCGCTTTTTGATCAGATGCTGTAAGAGCCGGATCAAAAGTACTGTTTTTCCCGCACCGGCTCCCCCTAGTACCACCAGGCGCTGAGTAGGCAATTTTCGAATGAATACCTCGCCGATCTGACCGTCTGCATCCTCTAATCCTGCAGCATCCATCGGCCAATCGCGCGCATCATCCTCGGTAAAACCTGGTCGGGAGCAAGCCAGATATACAATGCTTGACCAGCGTTCGACCAGGCCATCGCGGACCGCTCGCCAGGTAATGCACAACGGGCGCTGGTCATAGACTCTTCGGATTTGCATTTCGGTATCTGCTTGTTTCTCCATCACCTTCGCAAGATCGTCTACGACTTCGCTGGCCGTCTTAGCCGAGGGACGGTCCTGTTCGAAGGATTTCCACGCCAGATAGGATGCGCCGAGACTGGGAGAAAATGCAGCCGCTGTGCTGGCAGTATCCAGTTCGTAGTACCAGGCCAAAATTAATGCTCCGAAGGCTCCGAGTGCCGACCACAGGAGATACTGGACTCCAACAGGGACCCGTCGATGAATGCTTCGTTGGTCTGCCATAGCCCATCATCATGCCGCTCATGCGACTCGCAAGATGCTCTGTTCGAAATATTGGGGCATCACCTATCGACGTGCACACATGCAGCGAGCGCCCGTCACGTGCGCCGATCACGCCCGGGTGGATAGCGACGCCGGAATCTGCAGACAGGGGACGGCGGGTTCGACTTGATCAGTTGCTCGGCTTCCCCCGGTCCTCGACGTTCCGAGTGAGCGGACGCCGGGACCGGAGTGTAAATGCTGGATGCAGTTTGGGGACACAAGCGATGGATTCAGCGGCCCTGCCGGGGGCCGCGGGAGCGGATGGACGTGACGGAGGCTGAGACGTCCCGTTTGAGCTGCTGCCGGTGTGCTTCGTTGTCGTGGTGTAGGGCAGCGATAGCGGTTCATCGTCGCGCGGCTGATCTGGGCTTCTTCGTAGGAGTTCTCCTTCGTGAGGCGGCCGTCCGTGCGCTGAGAACGTCCTTCGGAGAGTCGGGCCATTGCCGCCCGCAACGCGGCGGCGGTCTTGGGGCTGACCTCGTCTCGGAGGGTGCCGGCGGTGTCGGTCAGTGAGCAGTTTCAGAGTGGCCACTGAAACGCTCACTGAGCCGTCACCGCACGAGGACCCGCTCCCCCGACCGCGGCACCACGGCCGTCCAGCCCAGCGCCCGGTCGATGCGGTCCCGCAACGCCTCGGCCGCCTCGGGTTCGCCGTGCACCAGATAGGTGGTGTGCGGGGCCGACTCGGCGCCCTGCAGCCAGTCGAGGATCTGAGCCGCGTCCGCGTGGGCCGAGAAGTGCGGTACATCCGCAACCTGTGCGCGCACCGGGACGTATTCGCCGAACATCTTGAGCGCCTTGGCTCCGTCGACGAGGTCGCGTGCCCGGGTGCCCTGCGCCGCGAAGCCCACCACCATGACGGTGTTGCGCGGGTCGGGCAGCAGGCGTTCCAGGTGGTGCAGGACGCGACCGCCGGTGGCCATGCCGGACGCCGAGACGATGACGGCGGGTCCGGTGGTACGGCCGATCTCGATGGACTCCTGGACGGTCCGTGCCGCGAGGAACGGCTCGGGGCTCAGCGCGTCCGTGCCTACGGCCGTGACCTCGGGCCGCAGTTCGGCGGCTTTGGCGAGGACGGCGTCCCGGTAGACGTCCAGCGCGGCGAGCGCCATAGGGCTGTCGACGTACACCGGTACGGCGGCGGGCAGCACACCCCGGCGGCGGAGTTCGGCGAGTTCGTGCAGGAGGACCTCGGTGCGGTCGAGGGCGAACGCGGGGATGACGACCGTGCCGCCCCTCCTCAGGGTGCGGGTCAGGACGTCGGCGAAGTGGGCCCGCCCGGAGTCCTCCTCGTGGCGGCGATTCCCGTACGTCGACTCCATCAGCAGGACGTCCGCCCCGGAGAACGGCTCCGGGGGCCGTAGCAGGGGATGCCCAGGGCGCCCGAGGTCACCGCTGACCGCGAGGGTGTGTCCGTCCTCCAGGGTGAGCAGCGCCCAGGCCGAGCCGAGGATGTGGCCGGCCGGGTGCAGCGTGAGGCGGGTGTGCGGGGCGAGTTCGGTGGTCTCGCCGGTCGGTACCGGGTCGATGAGCTTGAGGGTGCGGTCGACGTCCGAGTCGTCGTAGAGCGGCTGTGCGGGCCGGTGTTCGGACCAGCCGTGGTCGTTGGCGTGCTGGGCGGCTTCCATCTGGAGCTTGGCGCTGTCCCGGAGCACGATCTCGATGAGGCGGGCGCTGTATTCGGTCGTCACGACGCGGCCGTGGAAGCCGTGGCGGACCAGTCTGGGCAGGTATCCGCAGTGGTCGAGGTGGGCGTGGGTGACGACGACCGCCTCGATGTCGCCGGCGTCGCAGGACAGCCGCCGCCAGTTCATCCGGCGCAGATCGGCGAGGCCCTGGAAGAGGCCGCAGTCGACGAGCACGCGCGCGTGGTCGCTCTCGACGAGGAACTTGCTGCCGGTGACCGTTCCGACGCCGCCCAGAAAGGTGAGCAGTGCGGGTCTGGTGTGTGCTTCGGCCGGGCGTGCCTGCAGTGGTGCTTCTTTGACGGTCATGACGGCCTCCTCGTCGAAGGAGCGGGGTTCGATCGTGGGCGCGGCCGATGGCCCTGTCCCGGCCGCGCCCACGTGATGCGGCACGGCGCGTGCGCGCGCTCAGCCGTGCTGCACCGGGATGGTCCGGGTGCCTGTCTTCGTCTCGGGCACCGGGACCGTGATCGTCAGGACACCGTCCTTGTACGCGGCGGTGGCCTCGTCGCCCTTTGCGCCGGCGGGCAGCCGGACGGAGCGGGCGAAGCTCCCGTAGCGGAACTCCGTGTGGTGCTTCTGCGTGGTCTCCTCACTGCGCTCGGACCGCAGGGTCAGAACGCCTTCCGTCACCGTGATCTCGACGTCCTTCGCGGGGTCGATGCCGGGAAGCTCGGCCCGCAGCACGTACGCCCCGTCGGTCAGGTGCTCCTCGATCCGGATGGTGTGCAGTCCTGGGACCGTGTGCGCGCCCGGGAATCCGGTCTCGACCCAGCCGAACAGGTCGGGGAGCGTCGGCCAGCCAGGCAGCCGCTCGATCATGCCGTTCATGTTCTCCCTCCTCTTCTTGGCCACTTCCAGCGTCCCGCGCTCGGGCGGCGCACGCGTGGGCCGACCGGGCCCGTGCTCGACCCGGTCGGCCCTGGCAGCCGATCACTTCGGGGGTCAGAGCGGTTCGAGGTCCGCACGGCGCGGCGGCCCCACGAGCACGCAGTCCACGTCCACCACTCCCTCCACCGCCCGCACCAGGCGCGTGATGACGGGCACGAAGGTGGTGTCGGGGACGCGGCCTTCGAGGGTCGCGACACCATCGCGCACCTCCACACGGATCGGTTCGACCGAGTCCGGGAACAGGCGGGCGACGACCTCGTGGCGGATCTCGTCCGCGATGTCCTCGTCGCTCCGGAGAAACACCTTCAGCAGGTCGGAGCGGCTGACGATGCCCTTCAGCCGGCCCTGGTCGTCGACCACGGGGAGCCGTTTGGTCCGCGTCTGAGCCATGGTGCGCGCGGCCCGCGCGAGGGTGGCGTCGGCGTGGACGGTGAGGGCCGGTGCGGTCATCAGCTCGGCCGCGGTGACGGCTCCGGCCTTCGTCAGGTCGGACAGACGGCGCAGTTCGGAGTACCGGTCCGGGTCGCCGTCGTGGAACGCCTCCTTGGGCAGCAGATCGGCCTCGGAGACCACTCCGATCACGCGTTCTTCGTCGTCCAGGACGGGAAGGGCGCTGACCTTCCACTCCTGCATGGTCTTGACGATCTCTTTGAACCCGGCATCGCGGCCGAGGGCAACGACGGTGCGGGTCATGACGTCGCAGACGATGTGCGGGATGCCATGCATGGTGTCCTCCGGTGGTCTCACGGAACACCTCCAGCCTCGGCGACGGCAGCACAGGACGCATGAGCCGAGTGGTCCCCACCTGGACCCCAATGGGCTCTCCTACGACGGTGCCGTCGCGGAGACGCTGGTAGTACGAGGTCCGCGGACCGGCCCGCGGCCACCGATCCAGGGAGGTGTTGACCGTGCTGCGTCCCGTTGTCGTAGGACTGGACGGTTCACGCGAGAGCCTCGCCGCCGCCGACTGGGCGGCGCGGGAGGCGCTGCGCCGCGGTGCGCCGCGGTGCGCCGCGGTGCGCCGCTGCGCATGGTGCACGCGTGGCAGGGAGCGTCGCCCGAACCGTCGACGCTGCCCGAGTTGGAAGCGCCCCGGTACTGGACGCGGCGGATTCTCCGCGAAGCCATGGACCAGATCAACGAGCGTTATCCGCAGGTCTATCTGAGTGCCGAGCAGATCGCCCGGCCCCCGGCCGACACGCTTGTGGCGGCCTGCGCGGAGTCCGAGTTGCTGGTGCTGGGCAGCCGCGCGTTCAGCGGATTCGGCGGGTTCCTGGCCGGTTCCGTGGCGCTGGCCACCGTGGCTCACGTGACGCGGCCGGTCGTGCTGGTCCGGGCCGACGAGACCCCCGCCTCCGACGGCAAGCCGTCGGCCCGTGCGCCGTACCGCGAAGTCGTGGTGGGTGTCGACACGGCGCGTCCGTGCGAGGACGTGCTCGCGTTCGCCTTCGAGAGCGCTGCCCTGCGGTCCGCACCGCTGCGTGTGGTGCTCGCGTGGCAGCAGTCGATCTCGCCCGGGCCCGGCGCGAAGAACACGAGCGCGCAAGACGACGCCGAGCGGGAGCTGGCCAGGGTCCTCGGGCCGTGGCGCGAGAAGTATCCGACGGTGGAGGTCCACGAACTCGTGGCGAACGACCATGCGGCGCACCTGATCAAGAGCGCGACCGCGGACGCCGGCCTGCTGGTCGTCGGCCGCCGCAACCGCCCGGCCAGGATCGGCGCGCACACCGGACAGGTCGACCACGCGGTGATGCACCACGTCCGCTGCCCGGTCGCGATCGTCCCGCACGAGTGAAGCACCACCACACATGAGTGAGGCCCACACGCCGGCCGCGTGGGCCTCACTCATCTCTGCCGCTCAACTGACGAACTCGCCGACGGCCGCCTTGAGTTCGGTCAGTCCCTTCTTCGCGTCGGTGAAGAACATGCCGGTCTTCGGGTCGGTGTACAGCTCGTTGTCGACGCCCGCGTAGCCGTGGCCCATCGAGCGCTTGATGACGACAACGCTCTTCGCCTTGTCGACGTCGAGGATCGGCATACCGGAGATCGCGTTGCCGGGGCGGCGGGCGATCGGGTTGGTGACGTCGTTGGCGCCGATCACCAACGCCACGTCCGCCTGCGGGAATTCGGGGTTGACCTCGTCCATCTCCTTGAGCTGTGTGTACGGCACGTTGGCCTCGGCCAGGAGCACGTTCATGTGTCCCGGCATCCGGCCGGCCACCGGGTGGACGGCGTAGCTGACATCGACGCCGTGCTCGGTCAACAGCTTGGCCAGGTCGCCGAGTTCGTGCTGCGCCTGGGCTGCGGCGAGGCCGTACCCGGGGACGAAGACGACCTTGCTCGCGTAGGCGAGCTGGATCGCCACGTCGTCGACGGAGAGCGCGCGTACCTGGGCCGGAGCACCGGATCCGGTCGGCGCCGGGGGGCTGTCGCCGGTGCCGAAGCCGCCGATCACGATGTTCATGATGGAGCGGTTCATGGCGTCGGCCATCAGTTTGGTGAGGATGCCGCCCGAGGAGCTGACGAGCATGCCCGCGATGATGAGGGCTGTCTCGTCGAGGACGAAACCGGCCATCGCGACCGCCGAGCCCGTGAAGGCGTTCAGCAGGGCGATGACCACCGGCATGTCGGCGCCACCGATCGGCAGGACCATGGTCACGCCGAAGAGAAGGGCGACAACGACCAGTCCGTACAGGGCTGTTGCGGAGTCCGGGGCCAGCACCAGCCAGACCGTGCCGACGGCGAAGGACGCCGGCAGCAGCACGTTGAGCAGGCGTGCCCCCGGGAACACCACCGGCGAGCCGGACACGAGGCCCTGCAGCTTGCCCGCCGCGACGAGCGAGCCGGAGAAGGTGACCGCGCCGATGACGATGCTCAGGGCGCCCGGGAGCGAGACGCGGGCGCCCAGCGCGGCCGGACGGTCGGCCTGGAGGAGGTCGTTGACCGCGATGAGGGCAGCAGCACCACCGCCAACAGCGTTGAAGATGCTGACCAGTTGGGGCATCGCGGTCATCTTGACCTCGCGCGCGGCCCACAGGCCGAGTGCGGCGCCGACGAGGCCACCGCTGACGAGGACGAGCCAGCCGGTGCCGGTGATCCGGTTCTCGTGCACGACGAGCCACACCGTGGCGCCGATCGCGACGGCCATCGCCCCGGCGGAGAGCGTGTTGCCGCGGCGGGCCGTGCGCGGGTGGTTCATCAGGTGCAGGCCGAGCACGAAGCAGGCGGCGGCGATCAGGAAGACGTAGTGGACGGCGTTGGAGACGGTGTCCATGGCGGTCACACCTCCTTGTCCCGGGTGCCGGCGGTGGGCCGGGCCTTGAACATCTCCAGCATCCGGTCGGTGACGACGTATCCGCCGACCACGTTCATCGCGCCGAACACCATGGCCACGAAGGCGAGGACGTAGCCGAGCCAGGTGTGCGACCCGGCGGCGATGAGCATCGCGCCGATCACGACGATGCCGTGCACGGAGTTCGAGCCGGACATGAGCGGGGTGTGCAGGGTAGCCGGGACCTTGCTGATGACCTCGATGCCGACCAGGACGCTCAGCACGAAAACGGTGATCGCGGTGAGGAGGTCGAGGTTGTTCATGAGGATGCACCTCCTGTCTGGGACGCTCCACCGGTCAGGGCGGCCGTGATCTCGTCGGTCGGGTCGAGGACGAGTTCGCCGTCGGGCGCCAGATGACGCAGCACGGCGACGAGGTTGCGGGCGTAGGCGGTGGACGCGGCGGTCGCCATGGCGGACGGCAGCCGGCCGGCGCCGATCAGGGTGACGCCGTTGTCCAGGACGGTGGTCTTGTCGGCCTCGGTGCCCTCGACGTTGCCGCCGAACTCGCTCGCCGCCAGGTCGACGACGATCGAGCCGGGCTTCATCCGCCCTACGACCTCGGCGGTCACGAGCAACGGCGGTTTGCGGCCGGGCACTTGGGCGGTGGTGATGACGATGTCGGAGCGGGCGATGTGCTCGTCCAGCGCGGCTCGCTGAGCCTGCTGTTCTTCTTCGGTCAACTCCCCTGCGTAGCCGGTCTGTTCGGCGCCCGGTTCTGGTGCCTGGACGGTCTGGATGTCGAGGAACCGGGCGCCGAGCGACTCCACCTCCCCTCGGGACGCGGGGCGTACGTCGTACGCCGAGACGACGGCGCCCAGGCGGCGGGCGGTGGCGATCGCCTGCAGCCCGGCCACTCCGGCGCCGAGGACGAGGACCTGCGCCGGGCGCATGGTGCCCGCCGCGGTGGTCAGCATCGGGAAGAACCGGTCGTACGAGTCGGCGGCGAGGACCGCCGCCTTGTAGCCGGCGACGTTGGCCTGCGAGGTCAGCGCGTCCATGGACTGGGCGCGGCTGAGGGTGCGGGGCAGCAGGTCGAGGCTGACCGTGCGGACCCCGCGCGCGGTCAGTTCGTCGACGAGGGCGGGATGGCGCAGCGGTTCGAGCAGGCCGATCAGGGTCTGCCCGGTGCGCAGCGCCTCGGCGCTCTCCGGGTCCGGCGGTCCGACGCACAGCACGGCGTCCGCGCGTGCGTACAACTCCTCCACGGATACGACGGTCGCGCCGGCCTCGGTGTACTCGGCGTCGGCGAACCAGGCGCCGGACCCGGCACCGGCCTCGACGAGGACGTCGATTCCGGCCCGGCGCAGGAGGGTTACGGCCTCGGGGACGAGCGCGACCCGGCGTTCACCGGGGGCCCTCTCCCGTACGGCTCCTACGGTGACGGTTCCCA
This sequence comes from Streptomyces sp. MBT65, assembly GCF_016612545.1. Classification (GTDB taxonomy): domain Bacteria; phylum Actinomycetota; class Actinomycetes; order Streptomycetales; family Streptomycetaceae; genus Streptomyces. Next base: position 28,787 of record NZ_JAENRY010000092.1, read on the forward strand.
TGATCTGCTGCCTCTCTCTGTGGCCCGGGGTCGCCGGACCCGCTCAGAACTCGAAGACGAGCCGTGCTTCGGCCCGTCCGCCGAGGACCTCGTCGAAGGAGTCGTTGACCTCGTCCAGACGCCGCGGTTCGGCGATGACCTTGGTGCGGCCGGCCGCGTGCAGCGCGAACACCTCGGACAGGTCCTGACGGGTGCCGACGATGGAGCCGATGACGGAGATCCCGCCGAGCACGGTCTCGAAGATCGGCACGTTGATCGCGGCGTCGTCGGCGGGCAGGGCGACCATGACGAGGCGTCCGCCGCGGTTGAGCGACCGGTACGCCTGCTCGAACGCCTGGGGCGCGGCGGCCAGCACGACGGCCACGTCGGCGCCACCGGCCTTCTTGATCTCCTCGACCGGGTCATGCGTGCGGGCGTTGACGGTCAGGTCGGCGCCGAGCTGGTGGGCGAGGCCGAGCTTGTCGGGTTCGAGGTCGACGGCGGTGACGAACCCGCCGACGAGGCGCGCGTACTGGAGCGCCAGGTGGCCGAGGCCGCCGATGCCGAAGACGGCGACCCGCTCGGCCGGGGTCACCCGGGCGACCTTGATCGCCTTGTACGTGGTGACGCCCGCGCAGGTCAGCGGTGCCGCGTCGAAGGACGACACTCCGTCGGGGACCCGGACGATCGCGCCCGCGTCGGCGACGGCGTATTCGGCGTAGCAACCGTCCACGGAATAGCCGGAGTTGACCTGGCTCTCGCAGAGGGTCTCCCAGCCGGAGACGCAGTAGCGGCAGGTGCCGCAGGACGAGCCGAGCCACGGGATCGCGACCCGCTTGCCGATCAGGTCGTGGGACACGCCCGCGCCGACGGCCTGTACGGGGCCGACGCCTTCGTGGCCGGGGATGAAGGGTGGCCGCGGCTTGACCGGCCAGTCGCCGTGGGCCGCGTGGATGTCGGTGTGGCAGAGGCCGGAGGCCTCCATCTTCACGAGCACCTGGCCGGGGCCGGGCTCGGGGACGGGAAGGTCCTGGATCTCCAGTGGCTTACCGAAGTCGGTGACGACTGCTGCCTTCATGATCTGCTCCTCAAGTCGTCGTGCACCGGGCCGCCTTGACCCGGGTCACGAAATGCAGCCCTTCTCCGGCTGCGAGGGAGAAGCCGCCCGGTGTGCCCGGTTCCACGTCCAGGACGTAGAAGGGGCGGCCGTGCGCCTCGTACTGGTCGGCGTTCACGTGGAAGGTGCAGCCCTCCACCACGCCGACGAGCATGTCGCCGTCACCCAGGGCGAATTCGCCGCCCGGGAAGCACATCGGGTCGCTGCCGTCGCAGCAGCCGCCCGACTGGACGAACATCACGGGCCGGCCGTGGGCGGCGCGCAGGGCCGCGATGGCCTTGCGCGCCGCACGCGTTGCGGTGACGCGCCCGACGGTGCCGTACTCGACTGTTCCGGGCATGTCGCTGCGCTCCTCTAGAACAGGCCGAGGGGCTTGTCGCTGTAGCTGACCAGGAGGTTCTTGGTCTGGCTGTAGTGGTCGAGCATCATCTTGTGGTTCTCGCGGCCGATGCCGGAGACCTTGTAGCCACCGAACGCGGCACCCGCGGGGTACTGGTGGTAGCAGTTCGTCCAGACCCGGCCGGCCTTGATGGCGCGGCCCATCCTGTAGGTGAGCGCGGTGTCGCGGCTCCACACGCCGGCCCCGAGGCCGTAGAGCGTGTCGTTGGCGATCTCCAGGGCCTCGGCCTCGTCCTTGAAGGTGGTGACGGCGAGGACGGGTCCGAAGATCTCCTCCTGGAAGACGCGCATCCTGTTGTGGCCCTTGAGGACGGTCGGCTCGTAGAAGTAGCCGTTCGCGAACTCCCCTTCCATGGTGGGCCGGTGGCCGCCGACGAGCAGTTCCGCGCCCTCCTTCAGACCGATCTCGACGTACGACGCGATCTTCTCGACCTGCTGCCTGGAGACCTGAGGGCCGATCATGGTCGCGGTGTCGAGCGGGTCGCCCTGCTTGATGGCGCGGATGCGCTCGATGCAGCGGCCCATAAACTCCTCGTAGATGTCCTCCTGGATGAGGGCGCGCGAGGGGCAGGTGCAGACCTCGCCCTTGTTGAACGCGTACAGGACGAGTCCCTCGACGGCCTTGTTGAGGAAGTCGTCGTCCTTCACGGCCACGTCGTTGAAGAAGATGTTCGGCGACTTGCCGCCCAGCTCCAGCGTGACCGGGATGATGTTCTGGGCCGCGTACTGCATGATCAGGCGGCCGGTGGTGGTCTCGCCGGTGAAGGCGACCTTGGCGATGCGCTTGTTGGTGGCCAGCGCCTTGCCGATCTCCGCGCCGGGGCCGTTGACGACGTTGAGGACACCGGGCGGCAGGTGGTCGCCGACGACCTCCATCAGCTTGAGGATGGACCACGGGGTCGGGGAGGCGGGCTTGATCACCGTGGCGTTGCCGGCGGCGAGCGCCGGGGCCAGCTTCCACGCGGCCATCAGCAGCGGGAAGTTGAACGGGATGATCTGGCCGACCACTCCCAGCGGCTCGTGGAAGTGGTAGGCCACCGTGTCCTTGTCGATCTCGGTGATCGAGCTCTCCTCGGCACGGATCGCGGCCGCGAAGTAGCGGAAGTGGTCGGCCGCGAGGGGGATGTCGGCCGCGAGGGTCTCGCGGACCGGCTTGCCGTTCTCCCAGCTCTCGGCGATCGCCAGTTCCTCGCGATGGGCGTCGATCGCGTCGGCGACCGCGTTGAGGGCGGCGGCGCGCTGAGTGGCGGACGCCTCACCCCACTTGGGCTGTGCGGAGTGCGCGGCGTCCAGGGCGAGTTCGATGTCCTCGGGCCCGGACTTCGGGACCTCGCAGATCGGCTCGGCGGTGGCGGGACACAGGTCGGGCGAGTACTGGCCGGTGGTGGGTGCCTGCCACTTGCCGCCGATGAAGTTCTCGTAGCGGGGCGCGACGTCCACGGGGCTGCCCGGCCTGCCCGGAGGCTGGTACTTCATGACCGTCCCCTTTCCTCGGGTTCCCTCGGGTTTCTCATCACGACGTTCGTGGTGATGCTCAACACGCTAGGAACGCGAACGCTGCAACACCGCTGCATGCCGTACGACCTGCGGCGGGACGGCGCTCTCGGCGTCCAGCGCGTGGGCGCGGGCCGCCGCGGCTGCGCGCTGCGGCGATCCGCACGGCAGGACGTGAGCGAGGGCGGACCATGCGGGGATGTCGTCGGCACCCCAGTCCGCGGCGATCCAGCGACGCAACAATTCGGAATCGCCGCTGCCGAGCACGGCACCACGCAACTGCTGCTCCAGACAACGCCGTTGCTCCACCACGACCGGCGCGTCGGAGCGCGGCAGCAACGGCCCGGGGTAGCGGGCGAGGGCCTGCGCCACCCGCCCTTCGGCGAGGAGGTCGGAGATCTCGCCGAGGTCGGTCCGCACCGGGCGCAGCAGCGCGTACGGCCGCGAGCCGAGCAGGGTGGGGCCGAGGACGGCACGCAGCCGGGTCATCTCGGCCCGCAGCGTCGAGGGCGGAACCTCCCGGTCCGACAGTTCAACGGCGAGCCGGTCGCCCGTCACTCCTTGACCGGCCAGGGCGAGCGCCAGCGCGATCTCGCTGTGGCGCGGGCTCAGCCGCAGGAATCGTCCACCGGATTCCAGTAGGGCGCAGTCCCGGCCGAGAACCTTCAGCCGTACGTCGTCGTATCCGACCGGGTCCGGCATCCTCACCGGTGTGGTCAACGTCCGGGCGAGATGTGCCTCTGCGGCGAGGGCCGCTCCTCGTACGGCGGCCAGGGCCGGAGGTGTGGCGATGGTGGCGCCGCCGGAGAGGTCGACCACCCCGAGGACGCGTCCGGTGGCGGGATCGCGGATCGGGGCGGCGGCGCACGACCAGGCGTGCACGGCGGAGCTGTAGTGCTCGCCGGTCACGATCTGGACGGGGTGGCCCAACTCCAGTGCGGTGCCAGGGGCGTTGGTCCCGGCCCGCTTCTCGGACCAGTCGGCGCCCTCTGCGAAGTGCATCCGCTCACCCCGCTCCATGGTCGCGAGGTCACCCTCGACCCAGAGCAGGGTGCCGTCGGCATCGGCGACGGCGAAGATGTGCCCGTCGTCGGCGGCACCGGCCCCCAGCAGCTCCCGGAACAGGGGAAGAGCCGTGGCCAGCGGATGGGTGCGCCGGTATGCGGCCAGTTCCCCGGATGCCGTGTGCAGGAGCGGCAACCGGCTGCCGTCGGGACGGACGCCGTACCTCTCGCAGCGCCGCCACGACGCGGCGACCAGGTCACGTACGTGCGACACCGCTCCGGGCGCCGTCACGAACCGTTCGTGTGCCGCGCGCAGAGCTGTCGCCGAGGTGGTGGAAGCGTCCATCGCACATCCCAGGTGCCGTTCGCCGGGTCCGTCACATCCACCTCAGCCGTACGACGGGACGAACTGCAGAGGCCGAACGGCCCTGGTGACAGGGTCTCTCGGGTCCCGGCAGGAGGTTGTGGCCGGAGACCGGGAGCACGGCGGAGCCATGGGCCACCCGGCCGTGGTCGACGGACCGCACGGCTCGTTGGCGTACGGTTCGGCGCGGTGGGAGACTCCCCTACTGCTCCGCCACCGGAACCCGCCACACCAGCGTGCTGCCGCCGCCCTCCGGACGGCTCAGCTCCAGGTCTCCGCCGAGGTTCTCAGCTCGCTCCCGGATATTGCGCAGCCCGCTGCGGCGGCCGTCGGCCGGAATGCCCACGCCGTTGTCGGTCACGGTCAGACGCACCTCACGGCCGTCGGTCTCCAGCGCGACGTCGGCACGGCCGGCCTGCGCGTGTCGGGCGATGTTGGTCAGCGCCTCGGTCAGCACGGCGATCACATGGTCGGCGATTTCCCGCGGCACGTCGGTGTCGACGAGACCCTCCATGCGCACGCTGGGGGCGAAGCCGAGCACAGGGGCGGCTTCGCCGACCGCGCGGACGACACGGGCTCGGAGGCCCGTCCCGGCACCGCCGTCACGGGCCCGCAGGCCGAAGATCGTCGACCTGATGATCTTGATGGTCTCGTCGAGGTCGTCGACTGCCCGCGCCACGCGCTCGGCGGCCCCGGTGTGGTCGATGAAGCGGCCCGCGCTCTGGAGGGTCATACCGGTGGCGAACAACCTTTGGATGGCGAGGTCGTGCAGGTCACGGGCGATACGGTCGCGGTCCTGGAGCACCGCGACCTTCTCGGCGTCCCGGCGACGTTCGGCCAGCTCCATCGCTACGGCCGCCTGCGCGGCGAAGGCCTGCAGGGTCTCGGTCTCTGTCTCCGAGAAGGGCTGCCGCCCGGCTTCTCGCGCCAGCAGGACCACGCCGCGCACACCGGCCTCGCCGGCACCGATGGGCACGGCCACCGCAGGGCCAAGCCCCTCGAAGCGCCTTGGTTCCAAGGAGATACGACCGTCGTGACTCGCGTCCGCGCTGGTGACGGGAGCGGCACCGGAGAAGGCCAACCCCATCAGGCTGCGGTCCATGGGCAAGATCAGCCCCTGGTGCGCCTCGGCGTCCATACCAACGGCGATCTCCACGGCGAGCGTCTCGGTGTCCTCCATCGGCAAGGCGACCGCCGCGAGCGCGGAGCCGGTGATCTCACCGGCCCGCTCGGCGATCAGGGCGAGAACCTTGGTGTGGGCGTCGCCGGACATCAGGGTGTGGGTGATCTCCGCGTTCGCCCGCAGCCAGCGTTCCCGCAGCCGGGACTCCTCGTACAGACGGGCGTTGTCGATCGCGACACCGGCCGCCACCGCCAGAGTGGACAGGACGGACTCGTCCTCGTCGTCGAACTGCGCTCCGGCTCGCTTCTCGGTCAGATAGAGGTTGCCGAAGACCTGGTCGCGCACCCGGATCGGTACGCCAAGAAAGGTGTTCATCGGCGGGTGGTTGGGCGGGAAGCCGTACGAGGCCGGGTGCTCGGAGATCTTCACGAGACGCAGGGGTTCGGGATGCCGGATCAGCTCGCCGAGGATGCCGTGGCCCTCCGGGTACGGGCCGATGCGGGCGATCTGCTCCTCGGAGACGCCGACCGTGTGGAAGGCCGACAGTGCCTTTCCGTCCGGGGTGATCACGCCGAGCGCCGCGTACTCGGCGTCGACCAGCACCGCGGCGGCCTCGACGATGCTGTGCAGGGCCTGCTCCAGCTCCAGCTCCCTACCGACGGAGAGCACCGCCTCCAGCAGACTGTGCACCCGGTCGCGAGTACCCCGTGCCGCGTCCAACCGCGCCTGGAGCTCCTCCAGCAGCTCGTCCAGCTTCAACTGCGGCAGCCGTATACGGGCTTCCCGGGACTCCTCAACGCTCGCCACCGGTGATCCTCCAGATCGCCTAACCACACCGCAGGTCGACCTATCTGGTCTTGTGCCACGGTATCGGTCGGAGGCCGGTCAGGACATGGGATCAAGCCCCTGTGGTGCCCTGGTCGGCAATTTTGACCAGCCTTCTATCAACGGAGCCGACTCTGGGGCGAAGTGCCTGGCCGCAACCGTCCTGACCCATGTATCCGCACTGGTCAGTGGCCCGGCGTGTTGGTTCATGACCCAAGTCGAAGCGCAGCGGTTTCGAGGTCGACTGCTCTCTATAGGTCGTAGGTCTACGTCGATACGATGCGCACGGTCGCACGTGCCTGACGGCACGGCCTTCGAGTGTTGCAGCTCCCCGGGGAGTGTGCTGTGGATTCTCAGACCGATCCCTGGCGAGCCCTGACCGATACCGACGGCGACACCGTCGGTTGGCAGTTCCAGCAGCCCGGCCTGGTGTCGAGGGCCGTGCCGTTCGGGCTGGTCGCCGTGATGGCCACGGTCAGTGTCCTGGTACCGGACGGTGACGTGCAGTCCTGGCCGGAGTACTGGTCGAGCATCGCGCTCCTGCTCGTGTGTGCCGGAGCCTTCCTTCTGCCGTGGCGGCGGCTACCGGCGTGGACCCCGGTTCTGGTCCCGCTGCTCTACGCCGGTTCCGTCCTGGAGCTGATCCTGGCATCAGGCGTGGCCTCCGGCGCCCCGCATCGTGTTCGCCGCCGCCCGCGCCGAGGGCTTCCTCGCCCTGCCCGCACTGCCGAAGATCGGCCGCCGCCGTCGGCATCCGGGCGAACCCCCAACCACCGCTAGGGAACGCCTCTTTGTCGACGAGCACGCCGTCGCCCGACTGACAGGCGCGCGGCGGGCAAGGCCGTGCCGGACCGGATCCCGCCCGAGTTCACCTCGACAGCAGCACCACTGCAGGTCCGGAGGATTCGGGGCGCACCGTCGGCCCCGTCCTGTCAGCCGCCGTTCTGTGTGGCCGTCTTGGAGTAGTTGTCTTTCCAGGCGGCCTTGGCGCCCGAGTCGCCGATCCGGTAGACGTCCACCACGGCGCCGACCGCGACAGCGAGGGAAAGGGTCACGACCACGCCCCGAACCAGTACCGAGGGCGACCATGAAGCACTCGGCACGCCCTCCTTGTCGGGTGATGAGCGGCGGGCCGTCCACCAGACGATGATCGAGATCACGAAGAGGCCCAGAGCCCACGGGAGCAGACCGTCGCCGAGTTCGGCGTGCTTGCGCACCAACGGGTCGCTGCCGACATGCTGTTCCAGCCACTCCCCCGCATGGGTGGCCACCGGAACACTGGCCAACGTCACGAGCGCGAGGATCGGCAGCAGCAGGCCAAGCCGCACACACCACGAGTGCCAGGGCGCTCAAGGGTACAAGCACGATGACGAAGTGCACGAACAGGACATGTGCGGGCAGTCCATTGACGACAGTGAGACTCATGTGGGCTTTCTCCAGGGGGTGTTGGGGGTACCGCGGCTCAATTTTTCACAGGGAACTCTCAGTTGCCTCTGAGTCCCGTCAGGCTCATTGACCACATGGGTGCCGGGTGAGCCGGCTCAGGGAGCGAGTGAGAAGTAGCTCTCCTCCTCCTGACTGAAGTGCAGGCGGAGGACGGAGTGGAGCCCGTACAGGCAGGCTCGCAGGTCGTCGATCTGTTCCGGCTTCAGCGCGCCCGTCTCGTCGGCCATGCGGAGGTGGGTGGTGATGCGGCGGGACAGGCGGGCGATCTCGGTGTGGGCCCGGCTCATGGTTTCGGTGGTCTCCGGGCCCCCCAGTTGTCTGTTCAGGGCCGGGTAGAGCTGGTGTTCCTCCGCGTATTCGTGGGGGAGCAGCCGGGTGGTGAGCAGCTGGTCGACGTGGCGCACGGCGGCCAGTGACCGGGGACCGTCCTGCGCGGAGAGCAGGCCGGCGGCTTCGCGGATGGCGTCCAGGGCGTCCCGGAGGTCGTCGTGTTCGGCGGCGAAGCGGTGGATGAGGTCCTCGGCGTCCGGTTCGAGAGCGGTCCGGGCGCCATGGGCCGGCAGCAGTGCGCGCAGGGCGTTGAGGATGACGGCGACGTCGATGCCTTCCTGGAGAAGGGCGCCGACGGCGGGCGGCAGCCAGCCGAGGAGGGCCGCGATCATGGCGAGCAGTGACATCGCCATTCCGCCCGCGGCGCTCTGGACCGCGATCCGGCGGGCCCGTACGGCGATCTCCATGGCGTCGGCGAGGCGGTCGACCCGGTCGGTCGTGAGGATGATGTCGGCGGCTTCGGAGGTCGCGGTGGAGCCGCGGGCGCCCATGGCCACGCCGATGTCGGCGGCGGCCAGGGCGGGTGCGTCGTTGACGCCGTCGCCCACCATGACGGTGACGGCCCGCGCGCGTTCCTCCTGTACTGCCGCGACCTTGTCGGCGGGGAGCTGACCGGCCCGGACGTCGTCGAGGCCCAGGACGGCTCCCACTTCGCGGGCGGGTTCGGCGCGGTCACCGGTGAGCATGAGCAGCCGGGTCAGCCCCGCCGACCGCAGCCGGCGGACCGTGCGTGGGGCGTCGTGGCGCAGCGGGTCCTGGAGCAGGACGGCGCCGGCGGGCGCGTCGTCGACGGTGAGCCAGGCGATGGCGGCCCCGTCGAGAACGGCCCGGTTGTCCACGGCATGGGCCCAGTCGGGGAGGGCCGCATGCGGAACACCGGACTTGCCGACACCGAGATGCAGTCCGTCCACTGTGCCCGAGGGGCCGCGTCCTGGTTCCTCGGTGGCGTCGACGGGCATGGACAGCGCGAGGCCCCGGGCCCGTGCTTCGCGGACGATCGCGTCGGCCAGCACATGCGCGGAGACCTGGTCGAGCGAGGCGGTCAGCCGCAGCACCTCGGACGGCGACCGGCCGGGGGCGGCGGCGACCGCCAGGACGTGCGGTCGGCCGACCGTCAGGGTGCCGGTCTTGTCGATCACCAAGGTGCGGGCCCGCCCCAGGCGCTCCAGCGCTCCACCGTCCCGGACGATGACACCGCGGCGGGCCGCACGCGACAGTCCCGAGACGATGGCGACCGGTGCGGCGAGCAGGAGTGGGCAGGGCGTCGCCACGACAAGGACGGCGACCGCGCGGACAGCGGACCCGCTCAGCAGCCAGGCGACACCGGCCAACCCCAGCGACAGCGGCAGGAACCAGGCCGCGTAACGCTCCGCCAACCGCACGGTGGGTGCCCGTTCCGCGACCGCGTGCTGAGCCAGCCGTACGATCTCCGCGTACGTGCTGTCCTGCGCGGTGGCGGTCGCCCGGAGTTCGAAGACGCCGCCCGCGTTGACGACGCCGCTGCGTACGGCCTCGCCGGCGCCGCGCTCGACCTGGGCGGACTCGCCGGTCAGCACGGACTCGTCGAGTTCCGCCGTACCGTCCAGGATGTTGCCGTCGACGGGGACTACGTCTCCCGGGCCGACCACGAGTACGTCGCCGACGACGACGTCCGCGAGCGGAACCACGGCCACCTCCCGGCCGGTCCGGCGGCGGGCCGAGCGGGGGGCGTGCTCCAGCAGGGCCCGCAGGTCGCGCGAGGCCCGGCGCTCGGCGGCGGCATCCAGCGCCCGGCCGGTCGCCAGCATCAGCGCGATCAGGGCACCCGCCAGGTACTCGCCCACCGCGAGGGTCCCGGCCAGGGCGAGCACCGCGATCAGGTCGACGCCGGCCCGTCCCTTCCGTACCGCGGCCAGGACCCAGGCCACGGCGGGAACGGCGGCCACCACCGTGCCCGCCGCCCAGCAGGCGTCGGCGACGTTCCGGCTCCCGGCCGCCCAGGCGATTCCGCCGCTGAGAAGGGCGGTCGCCGTCACGACCAGCAGGGCCGGTTCGAGCAGTCCACGGACACTCCGGGCCTGCCTCCCCCGCCCGTCGTCTCCGGTGGCTCCCAGCTGTGACACGGCAGTGGCCCTCCGGCTTTCTCCGGGCATGCACGCCACCGGGCGCGGCGGCATCCCCGGGTTTCCATGCAACCGCGCACCCGGCGACGGACGGCAGGGCCGAACGGTCCACAACGACGGGCCGGTCGGCCAATCCGGGCAGGGGCGGTGCAATCGTAGGATGTCGGGGTGCGTGTGCTGGTGGTCGAGGACGACCCGGGGATCGCTGCCTCCCTGGTGCTGGGGCTGGAGCGGGCCGGGTACCGGGCGCGCAGCGTCGGCACCGGGCGGGAAGCGCTGGCCGCGAACCCCGAACCCGATGTCGTGCTGCTGGACCTGGGGCTGCCGGACCTGGACGGTGTCGAGGTCTGCCGCAGGCTGCGGAGCCGTTCCCACGCGGCGATCATCGTGGTCACGGCGCGCGGGGAGGAGGCCGACCGCGTCGCGGCCCTCGACGAGGGCGCCGACGACTACCTGGTCAAGCCCTTCGGCCTGGCGGAGCTGCTGGCGCGGGATCCGCGCCGTGCTGCGCCGCGTCCAGCCGTCCGACTCCGAACTGCTGCAGCACGGACCCCTCGCCGTGGACCTGCGGACCCGCAAAGTGACCGTCGACGGCCGCGAAGTCGCCCTCACACCGAAGGAGTTCGACATCCTGGAGTGCCTGGCCGCCGACCCCGGGCGGGTGGTCACCCGGCAGGAGGTCCTGGAACGCGCCTGGGACGCGCACTGGTACGGCCCCACCAAGGTGCTGGACGTGCACATCGCGGCGCTGCGCCGCAAGCTCGGCGTACCCGGGCTGGTGGAGACCGTGTACGGCCGGGGATTCCGCCTCGGCACGCCCGAGCCCGGCCAGGACCCGGACGCCGGTGCGCGATGACCCGGCGTATCGCACTGGCCTTCATCGCGCTGATCGTCACGCTGCTGGTCCTGGCCGTGGTGCCGCTGGGACTGTCCCTGTCACAGCGCGAGCGCACCTCTTTCCGGGACACGACCGAGGCGGTGGACCGGACGATCGCCGCCGCGGCCGAAGAACACCTGTCGGACCACCGTTCCTCCGCCTCCATGCGACAGCTCCTGCAACAGGCCGGGCGGGCCGGTGACTGCGCCGCCGTCTTCGACGCGGCGGGACAGGTCGTGGCGGCCACCGAGTGCCCCGGGCGGACAGGCGACGACGACACGGAGGACGAGGCCGCCGACAGCTGGGGCGACCTGGCGAACCAGGTGCTCGCCCACCCGGAGACGGCCACCCGTGAGCGGGACGACCGGCTGGTCGTCGCCGTGCCGATCGGCGACACCACGCGTCCGGTCGGGGTGGCTGTACTGTCCCGGTCGGCAGAGGACACGAACGACCGGATCAGCGCGATGTGGGGGCGGCTGGCGCTGATCGGCGCCGGTGGTCTGGTGGCGGGCGTGCTGTTGTCGGTGGCGCTGGCCCGGTGGGTCGGGCGCCCGCTGCGGGCCGTGGACGCCGCCGCGCTGCGGCTGGGCGAAGGCGCACTCGACGTACGGGCGCCGGGCGGGCGCGGCCCGCAGGAGGTGCGCAGGCTCGCCTCGACCTTCAACACCATGGCGGCACGGATGGAGGCCCTCATCCACGGCCATCGGGCAGTCGTTGCCGATGTCTCGCACCAGTTGCGGACGCCGTTGACCGCGCTGCGGCTGCGGCTCGACCTGCTGGCGGCGGGCGCGGACGAGGCGACGGCGGCGGAGTTCGCCGGTGCGCAGGAGGAGATCGCCCGGCTGTCCCGGCTGGTGGACGGGCTGCTCGCGGTGGCCCGCGCGGAGACCGCGGTGCCCAGGCCGGTTCCGGTCCGGGTCGGCCAAGTGGTCGACGAGCGGGTCACGGCCTGGGAGCCGGTGGCACGGGAGCGTCGGGTGTCGCTCGTCGGCCGCTGCGGCGCCGGGCTCACGGCGTACCTGGGTGCGGGGGATCTGGAGCAGGTGATCGACAACTTGGTCGCCAACGCCCTGGACGCGGTGGGCGAGGGTGCGGCCGTACGCGTCGAGGGGAAGGCGACGCGCGACGGGGTGCTGCTGCGGGTGGTGGACGACGGCCCCGGGATGAGCGCGGCGGCACGCGAGGCGGCCTTCCGGCGGTTCGGCAACCCGGAGGCGTCCGGCAGCGGCCTGGGGCTGGCCATCGTGCACCGGCTGGTCACCGCCAACGGCGGCACCGTAAGGCTTCAGGACACGGCCGGCGGGGGACTGACCGTCGTACTGGAACTTCCCGCGCCGCCCTCCCAAGGTCCCCCGCGCGGCCGGCGGGCGGGGTCCTGACCGCTGCTCGGGCGAGATCTTAACCGCTTCTGAAGAACTCCTGAACCGGTTTCCGACGGCCCACCGGGCAGCCTGGGTGGTGGGACAAACCGCCTCCTAACGAGGAGTTCATCCATGCCTCTTCCTGAGCAGCCCGCAGCCGCCGACCGATCCGTGCGCGATGCCGTCCGGCGCCGCGAACGAGGTCTGCGACGGGTGGGCACCACGACCCGCTGGGCGGCGGTCGCGGCTGTCGCGGGGACCGCGGTACTGGGCGCCGGGTACGCGCACGCGCTCCCCGGCATCGCCCTGCCGGCCGGATCCGCCCAGCACAACAGCGGTACCAGTACGGGCACGGGCGGTGGCCTCCAGCCCGCCGGGCAGGCGCCCGCGCCGACCTCGCAGGCACCGCAGACCCAGTCGGGTGCGTCGTGAGCACCGCACTGCCGGCCGCGACCGCCCGCACAGCCGCCACACGCTCGGCGTACCCGGAGCCCGCCACCGCGGTCTTCTCCGCACTGGGCACCACCGCCGTGCTGCTCACCGCGGACCCGGCCCTCGCCGACGACGCGCTGCTGATCCTGCGCGCCGAGCTGGCCGCCATCGACGCGGCGTGCAGCCGGTTCCGCCCCGACTCCGAGCTGTCCCGCGCCAACACCGCCGCGGGCAACGGGCCCGTACCGGTGAGCGCCCTGCTCGCCGAGGCCGTCGAGGTGGCCCTGCGCGCCGCCGAACTCACCGACGGCGCCGTCGACCCCATGGTGGGCCCGGCGGTCGTAGCGCTCGGCTACGACCGAACCTTCGCCGAGGTGGCCGCGCGGCGGCCCGAGAACACCGAGCCGGCGACCGCGCCACGGCCCGCCGCCGGCTGGCGGTCCGTCCGCTGGGACCCAACCATGCGGTTGCTGCGCCTTCCCGCCGGTACGACGCTCGACCTCGGCGCCACGGCCAAGGCCCTGGCCGCCGACCGGGCGGCCCGCCGAGCCGCCGCGGCGGTGGGCTGCGGAGTCCTGGTCAACCTCGGCGGCGACCTGTCGGCGGCGGGCGAACCGCCGGCCGGCGGCTGGCGCGTCGCCATCGCCGACAACCATGCGGGCCCGGAGGGCGGTTGGCGAGCCGGGATCGCAGACGGCCACGCGGCCCGGGAAGGCAGCGGGCAGGCCGGAATCACGGACGACCCCACAGCTCCGAACGCCGGTGCGCAAGCCGCGACCGCCGATCGCCGCACAGCCCTGCGCGCCGGCCCGCAGCCCACGATCACCGACCACCATGCGGCCTCGAACGCCGCCCCCCGACACCCGGTCGTCTCGATCCGCGACGGCGGCCTCGCCACGTCCGGTACGACCGTACGGACCTGGCGGCGCGGCGGCCGGACGCTCCACCACATCGTCGACCCGGCCACCGGCGACGTCCCGCCGCCCGTCTGGCGCACCGTCAGCGTCGCCGCGGGCAGCTGCGTGGACGCCAACACCGCGACCACCGCCGCCCTGGTCCTCGGCGAACGCGCCCCCGACTGGCTGCGCGGCACCGGCCTGCCGGCCCGGTTGGTCCGCGTCGACGGCAGCGTGCTGCGCCTGGGTGCCTGGCCCGCCGAGGGAGGCCCTCGATGAACGGCGCCGTCCTACTCGCCGCGGGAACCTCCGGCCCCAGCCCGCTCTGGTACGCCACCCGGGCCGGCGGCACCGTCTCACTGGTCCTGCTGACCGCGACGGTCGCGCTCGGCATCGCCACGGCGGGACGGTACGCGCCGGTGCGCCTGGGCCGGTTCGAGGTGTCCGCCCTGCACCGCAACCTGTCACTGCTCACCCTGGCCTTCCTGGCGATGCACATCGTCACCGCCATCGCCGACAGCTACGCCCACCTCACCTGGCCGACGGCCTTCGTGCCGTTCATGGCCTCCTACCGTCCACTGTGGGTGGGCCTGGGCGCGGTCGCCCTGGACCTCCTGCTGGCGGTCGCGGTCACCAGCGCGGTCCGCGGACGCCTGGGACTGCGCCGATGGAAGGCGGTGCACTGGCTGGCGTACGCGTCCTGGCCGGTGGCGCTCTTCCACGCGGCCGGCACCGGCACGGACACCCGCCTGGGCCCGCAACTGGTGCTGTACGCGGGCTGTCTACTGACCGTCGTGGCCTCCGTGTGGTGGCGGCTGCTCCGGGTGGCCGGACCGCGTGCGCTCCGGGTCCGCCGGTGGGCGACGGCGGCCCTGGTGCTGGTGCCCGTGGCGCTGGTCTCGTTCCTGGCCGCCGGCCCGTTGCGGCCCGGCTGGGCGCACCGCGCGGGCGGCGGTACGGCACAGGCGCCGGCACAGTCCACCGCCCCGGCGGTTCCCCATCAGTCGCCGACCCCACCGCAGCAGTCCGACCAGCAAGCCGAACACGAGGGAGACGACGCCGAATGAACTCCGACACCAGGACCGGGACCGTGCTCGCCGGAGAACATGCGGCGGCCCCCTGCGGGCCCTACGGCGAACGCCTGCTCCATGGGTGGTACGACACCGGCCGGACCGCCGACCTGACGGAACACCTCGGCCGGTACGGCCCGCTCCCGCTGTCCTCGGCTCGCAGTCGCGGGGCGGCCATGCCGCTGGTACGCGCCGTGGAGGAGGCCGGGCTCACCGGCCGGGGCGGCGGGGGTTTCCCCACCGGCCGCAAACTCCGCTCGGTCGCCGGGGCGGGGGGCCCTGCCGTGGTCGTCGCCAACGGCATGGAGAGCGAGCCCGCCAGCCACAAGGACGAGGTGCTGCTCTCCCTCGCCCCGCACCTCGTCCTGGACGGTGCGGTACTGGCCGCCGTCGCGGTCGGAGCGAACGTGGTGCACCTGTGCGTGCCCCGTACCCGGGCGACGCAGGCCGACCAGCTCACCGCGGCGGTCGCCGAGCGGCGGCACGCCCGGCTCGACCCGGTACCCGTGAAGGTCCACACGCTGCCCCACCACTTCGTCTCCAGTGAGGAGACGTCCCTGGTGAGCTGGCTGAACGGCGGGGACGCCCGCCCCCTGGCCACCCCACCGCGCCCGTTCGAGAAGGGTGTCGGCAAACGACCCACCCTGATCGGCAACGTGGAGACCCTGGCCCACCTGGCGCTGATCGCCCGCTGCGGCTCCGCCTGGTTCCGCGAGAGCGGCAGTCCCCGGGTACCGGGCACCACGCTGGTCACGGTCTCGGGCGCCGTCGTTCAGCCAGGGGTCTACGAGATCCCGGCGGGCAGTCCGGTACCCACTGCGCTGGACCGGGCCGGTGGCCCGCTGGGGCGGCTCGGTGCCGTGCTCGCGGGAGGCTTCTTCGGCACCTGGCTGCCGGTGCCGCTGAGCACCACGGCCCTCGAACGGGGTGCGGGTGTCCTGGTGGCGCTGCCCGAAGGCACCTGCGGTCTCACCGAGACGGCAGCCGCGCTGGAGTACCTCGCCACGCAGAGCGCCCGGCAGTGCGGGCCGTGCCGGTTCGGGCTGCCGGCCGTCGCCGAGGACTTCGCCGCACTCGCACGGGGCGGCGCCGACGCCCAGCGGATCGAACGGCTCCACCACCGCCTCGGACTGCTCCCGGGACGCGGCGCGTGCAGCCATCCCGACGGCGGAGCACGGCTGGCCGCCTCCGCGCTGCGGGTCTTCGCCGACGATGTCCACCGGCACGTACACACAGGACCGTGCCGCGCCGCGTACGCCCCCCTCGTCCTGCCCGTGCCCGCAGCCCGGCCCCCCAAGGAGGAGGAATGGCGATGACCCGCGCCCAAGCCGAAGCCCAGGCCCACGTGCTGGCCTTCGATTTCACCGCCTGCGACGGACACGGCCTCTGCGCCGAACTACTCCCCGAACTGGTCGGCCTGGACGAATGGGGCTACCCCGTGCTCCACAGCCCCACGGTCCCGCCCGAACTGCTCCCCCACGCCCGACGCGCGGTCGCCGCCTGCCCGGTGATGGCCCTCCGCCTCAACCGCGTGCCCACACCTCCGCCCGATCGGCCCTTGAGCCGCACCACGGGCACCCGCGGACGTACGAAGCCGCTGCTCGACGACTCGCCGTGCGTGAGCGATGCGTGAGCGGACGAGGCGGCACGGGCCCCACGGTATGGACCGAGCACGGAGCAGTACCTGCCCTGATCCGACAATTCCGGACACCGAGTCGGCGTCCGGAACCACCCGGCACGATCGGGCCAGGACTTCACGTCCAGTGCCTCCAGCGCGGCCCGGCAGAGGTCGTGGGGGCCTCGGTGATCCGGGCGATGTGCGCGGTGCGCAAGCTCTCGCGCAGCGCGGGCGGCCATCCGGTGGTCAACGGCTGTACCGGACCCGACCCCAGGACGGGCACCGCGAGCCGCAGCACTCGGTGGGACCCGAGGACGTTCGCGAGGGTCTCGGGCCGAAGCCGGATCTCCGCGAGGCGTTGGCCCGCCACGTACTGGTCAAGCAACTCCGAGGCGATCCGCCGGCCCAGCAGCGCGGCACCGTCCCTCATCGACATGTTGCCCGGGGCGGGCCGTTCGGACCATCCCCGGGGCCGACCGGCCCTGTGCACCACCGCGGCGGCAGTCCATCCTGGGAGGGCGAAGGAGATCAACATCACTTCTGCGCCACCCTGCAGCGGCCGACGCCCTGCCCCGACGTACGGAAGAGAAGGAAGGACTGCCGCGGATGATCACTGTCGTCGGGCCCGGCGGCCTCGCCGCACCGGTGCTCACGGCCCTGGAGGAACGCCTCGTCTCCCCACTGGCCGAATTCGCCCGGACCGGCAGCGCCGTACTCGTGCGCGCCGGGCACGGTCTGCCGCTGGCTGCCGGACGTGCGGCACGCAGGGCAGGACTGCGCCTTGTGACCGTGCTGCCCTCGAAGAACGGCGTCCCCGCCCAACTGCGCGAGTCCGACCGCATAGCGGCCGGCGAACTGCTGCTGCTGTCCGAGCAAGTGCATCTGCTCGACTACGATCCCGCCCGCCGCGACTCCTGCATACGCGCGGAGGAACACCTGCTCGGTACCTGCACCCGGGTACTGGCCGTCTGGGACGGCTCACCCACCAACAGCCAGGATGCCACCGCCCACCTGGTCGCCTTCGCCCGAAGCCACGGCCTGGACGTGGACGTCCTCCCGCCGCCCGGCACCCGAGGTCACCCGGCGGCGCCCTGCCGGGAGCCATCATGACCAGCTGGCCTCCAGGGATATCCACCGCAAGGATGACCGAACTAAGCCGGGAGGAGTCCCTGTCACTGCTGGCAGGCATCCCCTTGGGCCGCGTCGGGTTCACCCACCGGGCACTGCCTGTGATCCGCCCGGTCAACCACCTCGTCGACGGCGACACGATCATCATCCGCACCCACACCGGCTCAGCCCTGACCGGCAGCTCCAGCGTCGCCGAGGTAGTCGTGTACGAAGCCGACGACCTGGATCTCCTCGCCCACACCGGGTGGAGCGTCATGGTGACCGGACGCGCCAGCCGCATCACGGCGCCCCTCGACATATCCCGCTATCAGAAACTGCTCACCCCCTGGATCGACAAGGAAATGGACCACCTCATCTCCATCGCGTCCGAGATCGTGACCGGCTTCCGTCTCGAACGCTGACCACACGACGGCCATGGTGAGACACCAAGGCACAGAGGCCACCGGCACCAGACTCCGGTGTCCGCACCACCATCGGTAACCGGAGGTTCCGGTTGTGGACGCAGCCGCAACTGAATACCGGGCCGGCTTAAGGCGCCTTCACCTGCACGCGCAGGGAATGAGCGCGGCAGAGTGCGAGGGCGGTCCGGCCGACCGTCGACAGCCTCCTCGGCTCGCCGCTTCCCCGCCCGGAAACCGCGCCTCCGTTCCGGCCAGGAAATGTCACGAAAGAACACTTCGCGGCAAGACACCCGCCCTCGGTGTGGTTGATGCTGAGATATGCCATGGAATCAGGCATGGGCCAGACACGCCCCAACATGATCCCGGTGGCCGAAGAGCCGTTCCGCGCTCTGCTGGAAGCGGCTCCCGACGCGATGGTGATCGTGGACGACTCCGGCGTCATCCGCCTGGTCAATGCCCAGACCGAAGCCCTGTTCGGCCATTCCCGCAACGAACTGCTCGGCCGCCCCATCGAGATGCTGGTCCCGGAACGCTTCCGCGCCCAGCACCCCGGTCACCGCCTGGGATACTCCACCAACCAGCAGGTCCGTCCGATGGGCGCCAACCTGGACCTGTACGGGCTGCGCCGCGACGGGGCCGAGTTCCCGGTCGAGATCAGCCTCAGCCCGCTGCAGACACCCGACGGACTGCTGATCTCCGCCGCCGTGCGGGACGTCAGCGAACGCAAGGCAGCCGAAGCACGCTTCCGCGCCCTGCTGGAAGCCGCCCCGGACGCCATCGTCATCGTGGACGACACCGGCACCATCCAGCTGGTCAACGCACAGACCGAAGCCCTCTTCGGCTACCGGCGGGAAGAACTCCTGGGACAGCAGGTGGAAATCCTGGTCCCCCAGCGGTTCCACCATCACCACCCCGCCCACCGCCACGGCTACGTCGACAACCGGCGGGTGCGACCCATGGGCGCCGGACTGGAACTGTACGGACTACGCCGCGACGGGGTCGAGTTCCCGGTAGAGATCAGCCTCAGCCCGCTGGAGACCCCGGACGGCACACTGGTCTCCGCCGCCATCCGCGATGTCACCGAACGCAAGAAGGCAGAGGCCCAGCTCGCCGAACTCTACGAACAGCAGCGCCATGTCGCCCTGACCCTGCAGCGCAGCCTGATGGGCTCGCCTGCCCCACTGCCCGGCATGGACACCTCCAGCCGCTACTTCCCCGCAGGCCAGGGACCCGGCGTGGGCGGGGACTGGTTCGACCTGATCGCCCTCGGCGGCGGACGCATGGGCGTCCTGATCGGCGACGTCATGGGCCGCGGCCTGGAGGCCGCCGCCGTCATGGGCCAACTCCGCTCGGCCTCCCATGCCCTGGCCAAGACCGGGATGCCGCCCTGGCAGCTGATGCGGGCCCTGGACGCCGTCGTCAGCGAACTGCCCGACCAGCTCGTCACCTGCTGCTACCTGGTCCTGGACCCCGACGAGAGCGCCCTGACGGTGTGCTCGGCCGGTCATCTGCCGGTGCTGGTGGTGGATCCCACCGGCCAGGTCCGCAGGCTCCCGGTCGATGTCAGTGTGCCGCTGGGCGTCGGCGACGTGCCCCACCAGGAGACCCGAATCACCGTGTCGCCGGCCTCGGTGCTGGCCCTCTACACCGACGGCCTGGTGGAAACCCCCACCAGCGACATCGAACTGCAGATCGACGCCCTCGCAATCGCCCTGGAAAAGGCCATCGCCGACACCATCTGCCTGGAGCGGGCCGCCGACTCGGTTCTCACCGCCCTGCTGCCCGACCCCCAGGACTACAGCGACGACGTGACCCTGCTCCTGGCCCGCATCCCGCCCGCCCCGGTGACCGCCGTGTCCGCGCTCCTTCCAGCACAGCCCATCAGCGTGCGGGAAGGACGCCAGTTCCTGCGCCGCACCCTGCAGGACTGGCACTGCGAACCCCTCACCGACACCGCCTGCCTGCTGGCCTCCGAGCTGCTGTCCAACTCGGTACGCCACGCCTGCGATCCCCTGCGGCTGCGCCTGCGACGCACCAGGGACGAACTCCACATCGAAGTCTGCGACGGCAGCCCGGTCCTGCCCCGTGCCAGGACCGCGGGCCCCGACGAGGAGTCGGGCCGCGGACTGGCCCTGCTCGACCAACTCGCCTCCACCTGGGGAACCCTGCTCGCCGAAGAAGGCAAAACCGTGTGGTTCTCACTCCCCCTGCCCGGCTCTCCTCACCATCAAGGCGAGAGCACGTCGGCAGACGCGAGTGGCGCCCCGGAGTAACCACTCCTGCCCAGGCATCTCACCCTGTTCCCACGGAACTGCACCGCGCACGCCGAATCCCGCGAAGTGAGCGCCGATCGCCGAGACCCGCCCGTTGCCCCGGCAGGAGCCTCAGTTCCCGCCCGCTTGACGGGATACCACCGCACGGGTTTCCGATCAGGACGGGCAGCCACAGGCGCTGAAGACGCGCACACCGCCACGGGGCAGTTGCGCGCTGGCCCGTGGCACCCGGCGTGAGCGGGGGCGGCTGGGCTGAGCTTCTCCGGAAATCCGCGTCACAGACGTCGCCAGGTCGGGTCTGACGGTACGAGAGCAACGGTTGAACGAAGCAGATAGGACCTGCCATGACCACGCAGACCGCACCGACTTCCCAGAACGTGTCCACCCCGCAGACCCGCACAGAGCACGACGGACGTGTCCGGCGGTGTCACCGGGGCCGACCAGCCGACCGCGAACCGCGGCCGTACCTCGATCGCCGATGTCGTCGTGGTGAAGGTCGCGGGCATCGCGGCACGGGAGATCCCGGGCGTGTACGACATGGGCGGCGGCCTGTCGCGGACCATCGGCGCCGTCCGTGACCGGGTACCCGGCGGCCGACCGAACGTCGGGCGCGGTGTGAAGGTCGAGGTCGGCGAGCGTCAGACGGCCGTCGACCTGGACCTCATCGTGTAATACGGCGTCCCGATCACGGACGTCGCGCGTGACGTGCGGGAGAACGTCATCTCCGCCGTGGAACGCGTCACCGGCCTGGAGGTGGTGGAGGTCAACGTCACCGTCAACGACGTGCACCTGCCCGAGGACGACGCCGAGAGCCCGACCACGGACTCCCGAGTGGAGTGATCGTTCCCACTGGCAGCAGGCCCGACAGCCGCAGAGAAAGGTGCACGTGGTGAGCAGACCGGTCGTGGGGATGGCCGCCGGGATGGCGTTGGCCTTCGCCGGATCCTTCGGGGGCTTCGGGGCATTCCTCCTCGTGGCCGCCCTGGGGTCGCTGGGGTGGGCAGTGGGCCACTGGTTCGACGGTGGCGGACGGATGCAGGACCTGCGGGACGCCTATGAGCGGAGCCGTCGATGACCACGGCAGCACAGCGCGGCACAACAACCGTCTCGGACAAGGCCGTCCGCAAGATCGCCGAACGGGCGGCCGTCGAAGCGCTGGCCGACCGAGGAGCCACGGCCGTGCGCGGCATCGCGAAAGGCAGCGCAGGCGTGCGCGGGCTGGGGGCAGACGTGGCCGTCGATGTGGCCCTGCCCTATCCGGCCCCGCGCGCCGAGACGGTACGTCGGCTCCAGGAGCATGTCGGTTCCCGCACCCGGCAGTTGACCGGCCTCGATGTAACCCGGCCGCGGGTAGGAGTCACCGCCCTGACCCCGCCGCCGGCCGACAGCACGGCCACAGAACAGAAGGAGACGCCAGCCCACACACCCACGGCAGCGACAAGCGGCACCCGCACACCCTGGCGTTAGTGGTCGCAACGGCGGCTCCCGATGACACTGCTCACGCTGGCGGCAACCGTGGCCGCCGGCGCGCTGACCGTCGACATGGTCATGGTCCACACCGCGCACCGACCGGCCGCCGCCTGGCGCACCGGGACCCTCCACTGGGCGGCGGAGCACGCCCCCGGCGAGCCCGCTGTCATCGGCGGCTCCGGCGCGGTCGCCGTACTCGGCCTGCTGCTGATCGTCCTGGCTCTGACACCTGGACACCGCGGGCTGCTCACCATCGCCTGCGGCCCGCGGTTGGGCGCGGCGGTCGACCGCCGCGCGGTCGCAGCCCTCGTACGGGACGCCGTGGGATGCCTGAGCCTTCCTCCACGCCCGGGACCCTTCACACCGCGGATTGCGATCAAAGCCGTATGCCCCGCGTCGCAAACCGCTGGAGGCGGACGAACTTCAGGTGGGAGGCACTGATCGGTGGAAGTCCTCCGAGGCCGGGCTGCCGAACTCCA
This sequence comes from Streptomyces sp. MBT65, assembly GCF_016612545.1. Lineage (GTDB taxonomy): Bacteria > Actinomycetota > Actinomycetes > Streptomycetales > Streptomycetaceae > Streptomyces. Next base: position 50,975 of record NZ_JAENRY010000092.1, read on the forward strand.
CACGGCAGGACGGACGACGGTGTGCGGTCAGCCTATTGCGTGCGGTGGTGGAGGTGCCACCGGGAGAGGCGCTGATCAGCAGCGTGCCGCGAAGGGCTCAGGTCGGCGACAACGGCCCCGCCGACGCCGGAAGTTCGGCCTGCTCGTCACCCCGCCGAGGGACTCGGCGAGAGCGTGCTGGTCACCGGTGAGGTGAGGACGACCTGTGGCTGGCCGGCGATCGGGGGCGGCGGGGTCAGGTCCTGGGCCGGGAGTGTGGGTGCGGTGGTCTCCTGGACGAGGACCTGGCCGAAGTCGACCACTCCGGTCTTCTCAAGGACCGCGATGTGGTCCAGGACAGTGCCGTTGGCCTGGTCCGCGAGAGAACGAACCAGCGAGTTCCTCGTGGTGGTGCGGACGCTGGCGATCGTGGAGAGGAGCCGGCCGTCCGCCGCGCGCACGATGGTGGCCATGTCGGTGTCGAACTGTTTGCCGCTGTCCGCGTTCAACGTGGCCACGAAGCCCTGCTGTTGGGGCGACGGCTGATTGGGCAGTGTGATGTCCAGCTGTCCGGCGACGTTGCGGCACGCGGCGTCCAGTGAGGCATGTCCGTCGACCATGTGCTCCCCGGCGGTCCTGACCGCCTTCGTCGTACCTTTCCGCAGGGCCGTCTGACCGACGGGGTACTCCCACAGCCCGGCAGCGCGCACCTCGACCACGAAGTCCCGGTCGGCTTCCGTCAGCGGCCCGGTCTCCGGGGTGGCGATGACTCGTTCGGGCGCGCTGCTGACTTTCTGGACGCCGATCATGGCGGGATAAAGAAACGACCCGAGCGTGGCAGCAAGTGCACCACCCAGGACCAGAGTTCCCGCCGCTTTCCGTGAAACAAGCACTGTGTCTCCTGTCCGGTTCGGAAACCGCACGTACAGAGGTATGGATGTGGGATCTCGCGGAGCCTTGTGGGCACGCGAAGGCTTCGGTAGATCGGCGTTCGGTACCCCGACCACACGCGTACTGGCCTCGGCCATCCCGGAATCGACCGGGACCTGAGTTCGGAAGGCGGCTCGCCTGTGGTGCCCGAGTCACAGTGAGGGGCCATGCCTTCGTCGCGTCCTGCCTACCGTCGGCTGGTGGAGAAGTAGGTGCCGTGCCAGGTGTGGTTCCAGACCTGGCTGGTGGCGGCGTTGACCGACAGCATGCCGGTGATCTTGCCGGTGCGCAGGGTGTAGGTGCCGGGGTAGGACTTCCGGGTCGCCTGGGGCCGGCTCGATATCACGGGCGCGAAGCCACGTCAGGGCGATGTTCTTTGCCTGCCGGCCCAGGACCCGGCTGCTGCTGCTGCTGCTGTAGTCCGTGTTCCACATCATCGTCGGCCCGTACTCGATCTGCACGGTTCCGTCGGGCGGACCAGGATCTCGCTGACCGCGGCGCCGCAGCCGCTCTGCAGTACGGCGTGGAGGTTCCGGGAGAACTGCATGACCTCCCCGGCCCGCAGTGCGAGCCGGTCGGGAAACGCCGTGGTCTGCTTCCGGACCTGGTCAAGGGTTTGCGCCCGGGTGCCATTGCCAGCCAACCACCAGTTGCCCATATGACCGTTGCCCATCATGGCGGAGCCCCACGCTCCGCTCCACACATCAGATCCCCACCCACTGGTCGGGCCTGCTGCGGCGGGCGTGGTGCCAGGAGTGGCGTTGCGGCCCATGGCAGTGCGGCCGACAGTGACGGTCGGGGGACGAGCGGTCGTCGTGACGGCGCTACCGTTCCCGCCACCCATTCCCAGGGTCTCGGCTCCCGTCACGGCCCGCGCCGCCAAAGCCACGACACGTGCGCGCCCATGAATCATGGTCATTACCTCCGCGATGCCCGCCGGTCTGCGCCGACACGGCCAGGGTGTGCATCGCCACGGTCTCGTCGTCGCGGGGGAGAAAAACAGGGCCGTTCGGCCCTCGGTCGCCGACGAACGGCCCATTTGGATCAACCGCTACGGGTCCACGGACTCCGGCAGCTTCCGTCGCAGTGCCCCCGGTCAAGCCGAACCGCAGGAATCGCATCCCGGCTGCCGAACGTCCACCCGCGCAAGGCAAGACCCTTGTGGTAAGCGGAAGTTGTCATGCGGACATCCACGGCAAGAAGCCCGTCGCAGCACTCACGGAGTAGTCACCGGAAAGCGACGTGCGGTGAAAGTCGTATGCGTCGTTTGGGCTGGGGGTCGTGGGAAAAGGACCTGCCCAGCAGGCACCTCGCCGACGGCCCACCAGTACCCTCTGCCAGAACCTCGGCACCGCCGTCGAAGCCACCGTCAGACTCCACAGCACGTGCCTCAACACGGCTTTCACCAGCTCAGATGACCCTACGAGCGATGACGACAACGCGGATGCGACGAAGACGATGTCGCCGATCGAAGCTCGTATCCGAGAGCGGCACGCGACCATCCATGCCCTGCTGGCCCAGGGGCCCGGGATCAGGGAGATCGCCAGGGAACTGCACATGGGTGGTAACACCGTCCCCCGGAACGCCCGTGCGTCAGTCCCCGAACAGCTGCTGACCGGAAGGCGCCAGTCCCGGGCCACCCAGCTCGACCCCTACAAGTCCCACCTGGACAAACGCTGGGCCGAAGGACACACCAACGCCATCCAGCTGCTTGCCGAGCGCCAGATCCTGGGCTACCGCGGGAGCTATCAGATCATCAGCGACTATCTTCGACCGAGGCGCCGCCGACGCATCCGCACCACCAGGAATCCGCCGGATCACCGGCTGGATGATGCGGCACCCCGAGCAGCTGACCGACGGAGAACGCCAACAGGTCGTCGCCCTGCCTGCCCACTGCCCTGAGCTGAAGGCCCTCCACGAGCACGTCCGCGGCTTCGCAGAGATCCTTCAAACCCGCTCCGGTCAGCACCTCAAAGGCTGGATCATCGCCGTCCGCACCGAGGACCCGCCCCGATTGCATGCCTTCGCCACCGGTCTGGAGAAGGACCGGGATGCCGTGCTCAAGGGCCTGGGTACATGCTGGAACTCCGGCCCCGTCGAAGGCCGGGTCAACCACATCATTCTCCGGATGACCAGGAAACCGTCATGTCCGATTCGGGAGGCCATGCGGAAAAGGGCCTGCTACGGCAGGCACCTCGCCGCGCGGCAGACCCAACGGGTTGGCTTATGTTGCATCGGCGCCTTTCTCGCGATTACGAGACCCTTCCCGCCAGCTCCGAGGCCATGATCCACCTCGCTTCGATCGACAACCTCACCAAGCGCATAACGGGCGAGGCCACACCAACCTGGCGAGGAACCTACTAGGGCAGAAAGGGCAATCCGCCTAGATCAAACGCCCTCTCAGACGGGCGTCTCCGAGGAGGCGGCGGTGTCGGCGTATTCGCCGGTGACGAGGTAGACGACCCGCCTGGCGATGGAGACGGCGTGGTCGGCGAAGCGTTCGTAGTAGCGGCCGACCAAGGTGACGTCGACGGCGGTCTCCACACCGTGCTTCCACCGTTCGTCCAGTAGGTGCTGGAACAGCATGCGGTGCAGTTCGTCCATGCGGTCGTCGTCGCTCTCCAGCTTCAGGGCGTCATCGACATCCTTGGTGATGACGACCTCCGCGGCCTGGGCCATCAGCCGCTGCGCGAGCTGCCCCATCTCCAGGACCGTACGGTGCAGGTCACGCGGCACCGCATGGTCCGGGAAACGCAGCCGGGTCAGCTTGGCGATGTGCTGCGCGAGGTCACCCGAACGTTCCAGATCGGCGCTCATCCGCAGCGAGGTCACCACGACCCGCAGGTCGGTGGCGACGGGCTGCTGACGGGCCAGCAGGGAGATCGCCCGCTCCTCCAGCTCCCGCTGGAGGTCGTCGACCTTCGCGTCCGCCTCGATCACGCTCTCCGCGAGCTTCAGATCCGCATCGAGCAGAGCCGCGGTCGCCCGGCCGACTGCCGAGCCCACCAGCTCAGCCATCGACACCAGCCCGTCACTGATCGCGTCCAGTTCCTCGTGGTACGCGTCCCGCATCGCCGATCTCCTTCTGCCGTCACCTCTACCCGCAACGCTGCCGCCAGGCTGACACACCCACATGAACAAACCGGTCCGCACCGCAGGCCTCTGTCCAGACACCTGGCATGGACAGATCAGGAACAGGTCACTAACGGGGCCGGGACGCGGTGCGGAGCCGGGCGACGGCCCGCTGCAGATCGTCGAAGGCGCGTTCTTCCTCCCACGGTCCGGCGCGGGAGGAGGACAGGACGCTGTCGCGCGCCGCGCGGACGCGGGCATAGGCGTCGAAGCAGGTCAGGACGTCCTGGACGGCGCGCTCCTGCGGGGTGAGCGGAGGCGGGACGGAGGGGGTGTTGGGGGATGGCATCGCCGGACTCTTGTCTCGTTGCACAGCTACGGGCCGGGAGGAAGGGGCGCGTCCGTCAGCGCTGCATGCCCAGCTCCTCCAGCCCGCGCAGGCTGGGGGGCGAGGCGCGGGTGATGACGAAACACGCCCCGGAGCGGCGAGCGGTGGCTGCGGCGGCCAGCAGCAGTCCGCGCACCTCGGGGGCAAGATAGGTGACCTTGCCGAGGTCTACTTCCACCACGACGCTGGGGGCCCGGCGGGAGGCGACCTCTCCCCGGAGCCGGACGATGGTCCGGTCAGGATGGCGGGGAGGGGTCTGAGCTGCACGGGAAGCCTTCCGGGCGCGACGGATCCGTCGCCGACCAGACTTCCCGGCACACCACCCAGCCCTGAGCGGGATGAGCTGTCACCACCCTATGCGCCACCGCGGCCACCAGCACAGTCCAAGCCCGCGCATCCGGCGCCGGCTCCCCTGGCGCGCACCTCGTGCACCGGTCGGCGGGACTCAGTGACCGCTGGAAAAGATCTCCCTCACCTCGCGGAGTGCGTAGTACACCAGCACATAGCCGGCGATCGGGTCCGCCCACCACAGCCCGGCCAGAGCATTGAGGCCCAGCCCCGCCAGCACCGCCACGGCCAGCAGACCGTCGATCAGGGTGGCCCTGCCCTCCGTCCTCAGCACCGGGTTGTCCAGGGCGGCGCCGGTGCGGGCCTTGCCGAAGGCCAGGGCGAACATCACCACTGCGGTCCCCGCCGTCCACACCATGCCCAGCGGGGAGTGACGCGGCCGGAAGCCACTGGCCAGCACCCACGTCGACTGCACCAGCAGATATGCCGCGAGCAGAGCGAAGCCGACACCGATCAGCCGCAGTGCCCGCCGCTGCCGGTCCTCACCGGTGCCCGACAGCTCCCAGATCACCACCGTCGAGGCGCCGATCTCGATCAGGGAATCCAGACCGAACCCGGCCAGCGCCACCGACCGCGCCGCAACCGCCGCGACGGCCAGCACCACGATGCCGACCACGTTCCAGCCCAAGGTCACGTACTCCAGCACGAAGCCCCGGCGCAGCAGGGCCTGACGAGTGGTCTCCTTCACATCGCTCACCACGCGAGTCTCCCAGCGATCCCACACCACCAGCAGCCCGGGACGTCCGAACCCCGACGAACGCTGACACCACGCCCCGCACAGCTTCGTCGGCCAGGAGAAGGACCCGAAAGGGGATCGCGGTGTCGCACGCGTGTCCCCGAACACTCCGCCAGCGGCGCCGGAAGGGGACCCCTGGCCCCGGTCGCGGGCCGGGTGGCACTGGGCCGGACCCGATGGTGGGGCCAGTCTGGAGTTGCTGGCAAACGATCAAAGGAGTGGAGCAGATGACTCCAAGAGACACCGGCGGCCACGCCCCCGCGACAACCGTCGTGCAGGTGCGGACCGAGGGCGAGGTCGACGACGAATCCGTCGCCTACCTCCGGGCCAAGCTGGCCGTGCTGTTCGACCGGCCGGAAATTGTCGGCAGCGGCGGCGAGGTGCGGATCGCCAAGGCCACCGCGCATCACGTCGAGCAGCCCTGGTCGGCCACAGCCGAGATCCGGGTGGGGAGCGACCTCCTGGTCGTCCAGGCCAGGGAAGCGAGCGCACACGAACTCGCGGACCGGTTGCAGGATCGGCTGCGCAGCCGCATGGAGCGCGTCGTACACCACACGGACACGGGCCGCCGGTCCGCGACCCCGCCTCCGTGGCGCGGCGGCCCAGGCGATCATCAGGAACAGGACGAGGCCGAACCTACGACGTAGGCGCTGTCGTGGTGTCGTAACGGCCGTAGGGCGTCGTCGGCGCGGCAGACCAAGCTCGTCCTCCGTGTCGACGGCACCCGCCACCCGCGTGCTGGGCGATGGGCCAACGGGCCGGTCGGCCGACGGCGAGAGGCCGATCGGCCCTATCGGATCCTGCCCCCGGCGTCGTTCCATTGGCTGATCAAGCCCCTACACACCATGTCCATCGGCTGCATCCCCGGTGGGCCGTCATCCGGAGACCCTACGCAGTGAGTGATGAACCCGTACGGAGGCTGCCCACGACCGCAGAAGAGGCCTTGCGGCTGCTGGGCAGCGTCTCCCTGGGAAGGATCGCCTTCACTCAGCACGCGCTGCCGACCATCCGTCCGGTCAACCACATCGTCGTCGACGGGGTCATCGTCATCGGGACCCACGAGGGTGCGGCCATGACCTCGCGCACCCTCCAGGCCGACGGTTCAGGAGTCGTCGTGGCGTACGAAGCCGACGACATCGACCCGGACACCCACCTCGGCTGGAGTGTGGTGGTCACGGGCTACGCCCACTTGGTTACCGACACCGGCGAACTGGCCCGGTACCAAAAGCTGTTGCGGCCCTGGGTACTGCAGGCGATGGACTACGTGGTGCGCATCCACCCGGACCTGGTGACCGGACTACTGCTCGTCTCCGCCGACCAGCCCTGTTGAGGTTCGGTCGAACTCACGCAACTGACCGGGGTACCACCGCTGTTGTGCGGCGGTATCCCGGTCACGACGTGCTTTTGGCTGTTACTTCAGCCAGTTGTTGTCGCGGACGATCGGAATCTTGGCCCACACCTTGCCCAAGCCCCAGGTCGCTCCGGCGCCGGCCGCCGCGAGGGCGATGATCACGACGGCGTAGATCAGGTGGTAGTCGGCGAACGGGTTCGACGACATGCTCAGCGACCCGTCGGACAGGTGCTTCGCCGGCGGCCACTCCGCGACCCACATCAGCGCCATCATCACCGTGCCCGCCACCGCGGCCAGCCGCAGCGCCACACCCGCGATCAGCGCGACACCGATGCCCAGCAGACCGAGCATGAACAGCCAGTTCGCCCAGCCCGCACCCGCCCAGTCATGGAACGTCGACTCCATCGGACCCGCCGCCACACTGCTCAGGAAACCCTTCGTCGGCGAACCACCATCGACCCAGCCCTTCCCGGACGGGGTCGCGTAACCGAACCCGAACGTCTTGTCCAAGAACGCCCACAGGAAGACGAAACCCGTGAGCAGACGCAAGGACGCGAACGCGTACGCGCTCACCGTGGTGGTCGCCGCCGTCGTGTCGGTGGCGGCCTGTGCCGTCCCGGTCCGGTGCAGGGACGGGAAGCGGAATCGCGTGTGGTGCTGCGGTTGGTTATGGACTGCCATGATGCTCATCCCTTTCGAGGGAACGATGCGTTGGATTAGAGGACTCTCGTTGCGCCCTCAATGTCTCGCGGTAGACCGCGACGGCAGAGGGGCTGCAAGGCCCGGAGCGATGGGCCGAACGTCCCTGTCTGCAAGGTCAGTTGGCGGTGGGCAGCACGATCACCGGGCTGTGGGAGCGGTGCAGCAGGGTGTGCGCCACCGAACTCAGCCGCGGGCCGAACCGATGGGTTCGGTGGTGCGTGCCGACGACCACGACGGCACAGTCGCGCGTGGCCTCCAGCAGGGCGTGCGCCGGCCCGGTGCGGACCGTGCGGCTCTCGACCTGAACACCGGGGTGCTGTTCGCTCAGCCGGGACAGGACGAAGCGCGGAACGGAGTCCTCCGCCCGTCCCTGCTGGGCGAGTTGCTCCTGACCGGGGCTCGTCGCCGGGACCAGTGAGGGCAGTTCGGGGGTGATGTGCCGGTGGGTCCAGGAGTGCAGGACGTGCAGCGGGACACCGCGCCGCTCGGCCTCCTGGAAGGCGTAGAGCGCCGTGTCCTGGTCGCAGTCGCCCTCCAAGCCGAGCAGCACGGGCCGTCCGTCGTCGCACGGATGGTCGCCGCGGACGACGAGCAACGGGCTGTGCACCTGCGCGGCCAGCCGCAGGCTCACCGAGCCGAACAGCAGGCCGGCGATGCCGCCCATGCCCCGGGTTCCTACGACGGTGAGGTCAGCGCCCTCGCTCTCGCGCACGAGCGTGCGCACCGGGCCGCCGACGGCGTCCCTGGTCACCACCGTCAACTCGGGGTGGCGTGCTCCGACGCGCGTCACGGCGGACGCCAGGACCGGTCCGGCCTCGTCGCTGTCGGGCACGGCGTACACGACGGTCAGTTCGACGCCACGCCGCGCGGCCTCGTCCGCGGCGCAGTCCAGCGCCCGCACGGAGATCAGCGAACCGTCCACTCCGACGACTACATGATGGATAGTCATGTCCCGTTTCCCTTCTGACTGTTGTGTGCTCACGCTGTTCGGCGGGAAGGGGCCGCCAAGGCGCACAACGGCTCCGGCGACGATGCTCGTCCTCCGCGGATGCGCGGAGTCAGGGGCCGCAGGAACCTGCTGACACGCCGTACGGCCCATTCTTGAGGGCCGTACGGTCCAGGCATCGTCCGATGCGAAGGCAGAGGAACCTGAACTCCGCGGCGCTACGCGGGCGACACCGGAGTTGTCGGGTCCGTTCTTTGTTCGGGGACTTCAGCATCACCGACAACGGACTGAGGACAACGGTCGGGCAGCGCCCACTGCTCGGGATTGATCCGGTGTGCCAGCACGTACCAGTCGGCGACCGTCTGCTTCGAGAGCGAGCGCAGGCCGCAGTGTCGGTCGAGCCAGGTCAGCAGATCTGCGCCGGAAGGAAGGCCAGCCTCGGTGAGAAGACGCAGTGTGATCAGCGCCTCCGTCGTGGGAAGTGCTCCGGCGAGCGCGCCAGGTTCTTCATGGACGCCGTCGGATGCAGCGAACCCTTGGCTGAGCACATTGCGGATGCGTGCGGTGACGAAGCCCAGGGGGGACGGCGCCGGCAAAGAGCCAAGCGCAGACGTCCTCGGCAAGAGCGAGCAAGCGTTGTTCCAGAGTCACTTCCGTGAACTTAACCGCGTCGCGGACCCTCCGCCGTTCATGGCCCGTGAACGTGATCTCCGACAGTTCGACGTGAAGGAGCGCGGCGCTGTCCCCGACGTAGAAGCCCGACTGCGCTCAACGATCGTGAAACTGAAAGAGACCATCACGAACAAGAACGCCGAGCTTGCCCGCCTGCGTGAGGACGTCCCCGCGCTCGTCCGCGACCTCACTCTGCTCACTGCCAAGGATGAAACACTGCGCCAAGGGCTACAGCTGTCGACACCAACCATCATTCCCCTCCACGCAAGGACAAAAGACTAAATTACCCAGTTCATCGATCGGTTCTGGGCTAGCGTTTTGTCACGGGATGCACGGGGGTGGAGGGTAGATGGAGCAGGTGGACGACTTCGTCGGTCGCCGATGGGCTCTTAACATCGTCTTACAGAGCGTGAGCACGCCCTCCGGGGCAATATTGATCACGGGTCAGCCAGGCGCCGGAAAGTCGCGACTTGCACGGCGCGTCCTGGATGAGGTCACCGCTCAGCCGAGCGAAGGGGTCGTCACCGTGTGGCATGAGTGCCGTGCGAATGACGACAGCACTCTGGTTCCTTGGCAGTTGGTGACGCGGCTGATCCAGGTGTTGAGTGCTGCGTCGCCCGACTACGTAGCGGCCCTCAGCCGACGAGCTGGCGTGCCGATGACCCTGGTCTCGCGCGTCACGGTCGAGAATGCTTGCGGGTCACAGGTCAGCGGCGTGTCCATCGACTCCCTGTCACTGGCTGGCGAGTCGGCGCGTTCCGCGCTGATTCGGTACGTGCGTGGCCCGCTCGAGGAGGTTGACGCACCACCGGCTCTCGTGGTGTTGATCGACGGCCTCGACGAGGCGAACTCACCCGGTCTCGCGGCAGAGTTCGTGGACTTCGTCGTCCATGCGGTCGAGGGCCTACGACAGTCGCGGCTTGACGTCCGATTCGTGCTCACCTGCCGGACCGGTGAGCACGCGGTCCTGGAACGCGTGGCCAACCGGACACTGGACCTCGACCGGGATGAACCCAACCCCGGCGAGGACATGCACGCCTACTGCCAAGCGCGGCTTGCTTCGACGGTCGGGGGCGCCGAAAAGCTGGCCTGGAAACTGAGCGGCAAGGCGCGCGGCAACTACTTGTACTCCCGTTACGCGGTCAGCCTGCTGAACGAGCCGGGCGTGCCCATGGAGGCGAGCAGCCTGCCAGCTGGCCTGGACCGTTTGTACGAGACATTTCTCCAGCGCCGGGTCGCACACGATCTGCGTAGTCGGCGCTGGCGCGAGGAGGTACGTCCCGCCCTCGCGGTCATCTCGGTGGCCCGCGAGCCGGGGATCTCCTCCGATGATGTAGCGGACGTGCTCGCCCTTCCCCGATCGGTCGTCGGCGACGTCATCGCTGATCTGCAGGAATTTTTAAGGCTCGACGAGGCGACCGGATGCTGGCGGATCTTCCACGAATCGTTCCGTAGTTTTCTGCACAGCTGGGCACCGCTGAAGATCAGTGCAGAGGAGGCACACGTTGGTCTGGGCCATCGCTTCCTGGAAGATCCGCAGCACGCGTCCCAGTACCTGCGTGCGCACTTTGCGCATCATCTCAACCGCGCTGGGTTGCATGCGAGCCTGTGCGACTATGTGCTGCACGCCGAGGGCGTCCACGGCCTGCTGCGCGCCCTGCCTGTATCTCAGACCCAGAGCATCTGGCAGACAGCCTGTAAGTCTGCCCTTGAGCTCGCGGACCACCGACGGATGGCGGGGCTGCTCGCCCGGCGGCTGCAACCGTCTGCAGGGTCGAAGACCGGCGGGGCGCCCGACACCGAGGCGGGGGAGTCACTTCCCACTAACGCGTTCGGTGACCTCGGGGATTACGACGACGATGTGATCCGAAACCTGGCCTTGGCATGCCTCGATGCGCTGCGACCGTCGACCCGTTACCGCGCGGTGGAGCGGCTGAACCACATGATCTCTCGGTGCCGGTACATCGTTCAGCAGACCTTGCAGTACGAGGTCGCGGCGCTACTCGCCGACCTGCACGAGGCCGATGCACTGCACCATCTGGCCCGGGAGCTCGCGGACAGCATCCTCGACCACCGCGGGCTAGCGTTCATGCAGCGTTTCCGCATCGACCGAGGTGCAGTCGTGCCAGTTGTGACTGATGCGCTGGACACCGATTCCGAGCGGTACCGGTTCGGGCTCATGAAGTACGCCATCACGATATCGGAGCGCCGTCGCCGCAGCGCCGATGCTGCCGCCGCGGCGCACCTTGCCTATGTGAGAGAGGATCGCTGGGGCGGGCGAAACGCCTTCGAAGATGTTGCGACCGCGGCGGCGCTCCCGTGGATTCCTCGGACCAGTGCCGGAGACCTGTCTGGCATTCTGCGCCGCACGGCGAGGACACCCCTTTACCGTGCCGCGGTACTGAGCAGTGTCGGCCGACCCGAAGTGGCTGGCGATGCGCCGCACCGGGAGGCGGCGATCGCAGAGATGGAAAGCTGCCGGCTCGACACCGAGACCGGGGAGACCGGTCTGTGGTGGGATTTGTATTGCGCAATTGCCTGGCGAAGGCATGGCCATGCCGATCAAGCGCATCGCCTCCTCAACAGCGTTACCGACCGAATGCCGGACCTCGCGGGAGAGCCAGACGGCCGCTTCGTCGCCCCGGTTCACCGCGACGTCGTCCATGGCCCCTGTTTGCAAGGCCTGGTGTTGGAGTGCTCTCTGGAGCTGGCCACGCTCGGTGACTTCGAGCGCAGCAGGCGCCTCGCGGTCAGTCTGCTCGAGTTCGCAGCAGAGGACGGCGTCACCGCATTCCTGCATCTGGTACATCAGATGCAGGTGCGGGCAGTGGCAGAAAGCGAGATCACCAACAGCATCAAGCTGTTCTTCGCTCTAGCAGACCGGAATCTGCCTCGTCCGGCGGCCGATCTGGCCGCCTTCCAGGCGGCTCGCGGCTTCTCCGCGCTGATCGGGCCCCAACCGAACCTCCAGAGCATCATGGAAAAGCGTCTGCGGGGCTTATGCGCCGCTGAGCAGACTACACAGACCTCGGAGAGGGGCAAGGCTAGGGCCGTCCTCGCGTCCGCCCTGGCGTACGCCTTCGAGCGCTCCGGTGACACCGGAGTGAGAGATCAATGTTTGAGCATCAGCCGCGCCGAGGCGACGCGGCAACTCGCTGGTGCAGAGGACTACATAGATCTCACATTATTCCGGTACCTGGCTCTCAGTGACGAGGCATCACCCGTCGCTAACCTGCTCCGAGACCGCGAGCCCAGCGGGCTGCGCGACTACATCACCTATCTGCGTGACTATCTGGCAGACCGTGACGATCACATGGGCGTCGCTCGGCTGAGCGCACTCCTCGACGATGACCCGGAAACCCTGTCGACGGCCTGCCTCCAGCTCCGTGCGCTGGAATATCCAATTGCGGCGACGGCCGTCGTAGAGATATGCCGCACCCTCACAGACTCCTCAATTCCACGGTCCCTGCTCCTCGCGTACGCCATCGACATGGTGGCTGACGGACGTGAAGTGATCCACGAAGAGATCGACCACGAAATCGAAGCGGCAAAGGCCAGTCTGCGGAATCACGATCAGTATCGCTCTCCGCGGGACCGATATCCCTTTGATTATCAACTGGCCCTAGCCCTAGCGCGCTCAGGCCGGACAGAGGAGGCCCTGCGATGGCAGGAGGCAGCAGTCTGCGGCTACGACCAGTCCGTCGAGTGGTATCGAATCGGGGGGATTCCCCTCGGCGGAAATCCGTACTACAACGACAGGTTCGAGGCTCCCGACTACGAGGCATTCGAGGAAAGCGTCGCTTACAACATGCTGGACGCCGACCGTGAGCTCGCCGCAGCCCTGGCCGCTGCTGGCGAAACAGGGCCAGCCCGCGATATGGCCCTGGCAATAGCAGCCGACCGTGATCGACTTGTCGATCTTCTTTACGGCTCCGCGGCCGATCTTGACATGCGGAGCAAAATGGCCCTGCGCGCCGCCGCGGAATGCGGAGCGGCAGACATCCTGAACTCGTTCCTCAAGCAGGTCCGCAACCGGGCGCTGGCGGCGGCCTGGGCCGCTGACCACATCGAGACGAGTTCGCTGTGCCATCGCCCGCCCGTTCATCTGGGCTCTCTGTCACAGCTCGCGGCGGCCACCATGGGAAACACGGCCTGCATGGCGAGAGCCCTTGCGGCATTGATAGTGGCCGACCCGGCAATGGTAGTCGAAATCAGCTCGGCCCGGTGGTTGGACATCCTCGCACACGAAAAGGGACGATTCGATGGTTGAGCCACTGAGTATTGCCGTGCTTACCGGCGTTGCACTCACCGACGGCATCAAGTTCCTCTACGGACAGGCAGACGCGATCCTGAAGCGTCGCGCCGAGAACAGGCAAGCAGCGACCCGTGGCGAGGAGACACGAGCGGAGCTGGTGCCGGTGCAAACCCCTAACGTTATTGAGGGACAGCTGCAACCCATCCGCATCGATCCGAACGCAGCCGAGGAACTGGCAGATGTGCTCAAGGACTTGCGCCGGCAGCTCGAAGACTACGCGCAGGGGTACGAGACGCCACCCGACGGCAACCTCGACGTGCTGCGCGCGACGCAGGATCTGAGGGACGCGATCGAGGATGTGATCGGCCAACGGATCACATTCCGCGGGGAAAACCGCGACTCGACCGGTACACCTGTGGTGACAGGGCAGCTCACCATCCAGGAAATCCAAGGCCGAGCGGTGGCCGTTCATGTAGAGGATGTCCGGTCAGGCATAGTTCATGGCGAGCTCAAGGCAGACAAGGTCTCAGACGGTGGCGAGGCTAACGCGGTGCGCATCACAAAGCTCGGTCACTAACCAATCAGCGTGCAGTGAGATGTTTTCATCCTGACGCGGCTGCGAGGTGCAGAGTGAGCACGGCCTTGACGATCGCAGTGATGCGGTTGGTGCTGCAGCGCAACTTCCGCAGCAGACGCCAGTTCTTGAGCATGACCATGGCCTGCTCACCGACGCAGCGGATCTTGGCGTGAGTGGTGTTGTGGCGTCGTTGCCACCGCTTGAGGCGTCGACCCTTGAACGGGACTCGAACGTTCCCAACCGCGCCCTGATACGCCTTATCGGCCCAGCACTTGAGGCCGGCCTCCGCAAGGGCGTCAATGATTCCGTGCTCGCGTGCCGCCGTCAGGTCATGTGTCGCGCCGGGCAGTGCGGGCGACGCTCACAGCAGCCGTCCGAACGGATCGGTCAGCACCTGAACGTTCATACCGTGATGCCGCTTCTTACCGGAGTAGTAGGGCCGGTCGGCGGCGATCCGGTTGATCGGCATCACGGTGCCGCCCAGGATCACGCACGCCTTCGAACGGGCCATCACCATTGCCTCGTTGAGCGTGGCACAAGCGCGGCCAGAACGTCGATCGCCTCGCGAACGTAGCGGTACACAGTGGCAATCCCGATGCCGAACCCGGCCGCGAGCTGCGCATACATGTCGCCACACCGCAGATGGGCCAGGGCGAGCAGAGCCTGGCGTCGAGGAGTCAGTCTCCGCCACCGACTGCCTATCTCCCGACATCGCGCCGCCAGCACCCGACTCAGGTGACGGAGGTGCACGGTGGACAGATTGATGGCCGACGGATAGACAAGCACACGGAGCTCCTGGAACGACGGCTGATCTTGGTCGACAACTCGTCTACCAGGAGCTTCTACGTTCCGCAGGCCCATCCAACTCCGAGTCACCCCGGGCAGGTTGGAAGGTGCTCAGTGCCGACCTGTTGGTGCGCGGCCCGCTCGGCGGGCCGCGCTGTGAGCTCCCGGTCACCTCCCCTGGTTCAACACACTGACTTGCCAAGGAACGTCGGTTCCATCGGTGATTCGGGCGTCCACCAGGCACCGTGTCGTTGCTCGCTCACAGACGTTCCTTGTCCTGCTGCTCTGCCACGGCTCGGGCGAACGCCTCCAGGCCGCTCCTCGGGTGCATGTACACGTAGCGGTCGGCCGCGTGGACCTGCACGGTGTTGAGCTCGTCGACGACGGAACGGGGCACGGTGCCCATGACGTTCTCCGGCCCCAGCGCCAGCAGATGCCCTGGACCGATGGGCAGGACCAGGGTGTTGGCGTCGCCGAAGGCCATACCGTACGAAGTGTTCGTCCCGTCCCGGCACAGGGTCACCGCTGGGTTGTCCCCGATCAGGAACTGGCCGGTCTCGGGCATGAGCACTTCCAGCCGCCAAGTCGACGCCATGGCCCGCACCTTGTAGAACGTGTCCTCGATGCTGGTGCGGAAGATCTTCCCGCTCGCATGGTCACGGACGACCGCGGACCGGTCGATGAGACGCTCGGCGAAGGCGCCCAGCGAGTCCGAGCCGGTCAGGTGCAGCCCTGTCTCGCGCAGCGCCTCGCGGCCCGACTGCGCCGGGTAGTTCCTGACGAGTTGGCCGACCAGACCCACGCGTGCCCGAGCGAAGGCGTCGATGTGCACGCGGCGGTAGTGGTACGACCGGACGTAGTGGAGCACGACCAGATCATGAAGGGCAGCCGCATGAAGCGGGTCGACGAAGGGGGTGCCTGCGTGCACGGCGGACAACGCTGCCGGGACGCGCTGCTCCACCGCGCACCACAGCTCTTCGGCGGAGACCGAGTCAAACGCGACGAAGTTCTCGGCCCAGCCGCAGGCTCGTGTGCCTTTCAGCTTGTGCCGGCGCCTCGGGTTGCGCAGGTCGAACGGGAGTAGTTGCCGCCCGCTGCCTTTCGGCCCGGGCACGGTGAACTGCCTGAGCAGGACCTGGGAGACAAGGTGCTGCCGCGATATTTGTTGTGCCGTTCCCACACGTCGGATTGTGCCAAGCGCCCGTCGCCGGTGCTAAGGGTTTACGGACAGGAAGCTCACAGCAGGGCGTTCGGGGCGGATCGCTCGGGCCGTCATCAGGTCGCACCAGTGAGGTCCACCCCGTACATCGAGCGCCCGCCCACGAGTTCACGTCCCGTCACCAGCTCGGGCTCGACTCGGACGAACACCTCCTGGGACGAGGGAACCCAGGAACTCGGGCCGGTTCGGACCAGGCGTTCGTGCTCGGCCGGGTCGGTCACCACAGTGGCCGACCCGGTGACGACGACGCTCCAGCCGGAGTGCGCGACGGCGTCGACCTCGTCGGCCTCGAAGGCGACGACCGAGCCGCTGATCGCGCGCACCAGCTCCGAGGCCGCGGAGGTACGCAGCAGCACCGCCCCGTCGTGGTCCAGACAGAAGTTCACCGGCAGTACGGCGGGCAGGGCCTGGCGGGTGTGCACGATGCGGCCAACGCGTGCCTGCCCCAGTCGGCGCAGGCACTCGTGTCGTTCCAGTTCGCGGAATCCGTCGTTGGAATACATCAGCCAGTCCATCTCTCGCCCTGTGCGCAGGTCTGCGGGTCTGTGGGTGTCACTCCATGTTTCGCCGTGCAGGATCGGCGGGTGAGGGGCCATCAGTCCCGCTCGCTTCGGAGAACGTCCCTTGGCGCGTGGTGATCCGACGTCCGGTGAGGCTCAGCGCGTCGATACGGACCCACTCCTCGCGTGAGCCGCCGGCCCACGGCGTGCTGAACGCGTGCTCCGTCAGGCGCTGTACGTCGTCCGCGTCGGTCACGGTCCGCGCCCGGCCGATTGCCAGCACGCTCCAGCCTTCGCTGAACGCGTCGTCGATACGGTCGATCTCGAAGGTCACCTGGCAGCCCGCAGCCCGGGACGGCATCGCGCCGGGAGCGGTCCTGTAGACGATCGCGCCGTCGACCACGCTGTAGTTGACGGGCACGATGACGGGTCCCGAGACAGTGGGTATCGCGACCCTGCCCACCCCGTGCGTCGACAGCAGCTCGCGGCACTCCTGGACGGTCAGTTCGGTGAACGTCGGGTCGGAGCCGGCTCGCCCCTGGCCGGGCGTCCGGTCGCTGTCGCCTCCGGCGAGGTCGGTCACGGTGGTGTCCAGAACCTCGGCGAGCCGGAGCAGAACGCTCCGGCCCGGAGCGGCACCGGGGACCTCCTCCAGGTACTGGAGGTAGCTCGCCGCCACGCCCGCCTGGGCGGCCGCCTCCTCCCGGGAGAGGTCAAGTGCCGTGCGCCGTACGGCGATCCGGCGTCCGAGGTCACCCGTGGGTGAACCCTCCGTCACGTTCAGCGGGAACGGGTCAGGCATGGCTGGTCACGTCCTTTCGTCCTGTCGCCTGGACGGCGACTTCCTCGTGCCGGGTCCCGCCGAGCACCACTTTGAGGGCGCCGGTGTCGGCGGCCTTGGCGAAGACGTCGTACGCCTCCTCCATGCGGTCCAGCGGGAAGGTGTGGGTGACCAGTGCGCCGGTGGGCAGTCGGCCGGCCGCGGCCATGCGCAGCAGGGTGGGTGTGGAGTGGGTGTCGACCAGGCCGGTGGTGATGGTGATGTTCTTGATCCACAGGTCTTCGAGGTGCAGGGTCGCGGGCTTGCCGTGGACGCCGACGTTGGCGACGTGCCCACCGGGGCGCACCATGCGGGTGCACAGCTCGAAGGTCTCCGGTACGCCGACCGCCTCGATGACGACGTCGGCCCCCATGCCGTCGGTGAGATCGGCGATGAGCTGCTCGGGGGTTTCGCGGGCGTCCACGACGGCGTCGGCACCGAACCGCTTCGCGGCGTCCAGCCGGGCGGCGGCCAGGTCCACGGCGACGACGCGCTCGGGCGAGAACAGCCGGGCGGTGGCGATGGCGGCCAGTCCGACCGGGCCGGCGCCGACGACGGCGACGGTGTCTCCGGGGCGCACCTGCCCGTTGAGCACGCCCACCTCGTATCCGGTGGGGAAGATGTCCGCCAGCAGCACGGCGTCCCTGGCGTCCAGGGTGCTGGGCAGCGGGTGGACGGAGAGGTCGGCGTGCGGGACGCGGACGTACTCGGCCTGGGTGCCGTCGATGAGATGGCCGAGGATCCAGCCCCCGCCTCCGCGGCACTGGCCGTACATGGCCCTGCGGCAGTAGGCGCAGCGCCCGCAGGCGGTGATGCAGGAGACCAGGACCCGGTCCCCGGGCCGTACGGTCCGCACGTCGGAGCCCGCTTCCACGACCTCGCCGACCGCCTCGTGGCCGAGGATCGTGCCGGGACGCACCTCGGGCACGTCGCCCTTGAGGATGTGCAGGTCGGTTCCGCAGATGGTGACGGCGTCGACGCGCACGATCACGTCGGTGGCGTCCTTGATGCCGGGATCCGGGACGGTGTCCCAGGAGGACTGTCCCGGTCCGTGGAAGACGAGACCCTTCATGACGTTCCTTCCCCACTCGGTCGGCTGCCCCCGCGTGTCCAGCGTGTCCGGGTCCGTCGGTCCTGGCTTGGGCCGGTCGGCCCTCATCGGCCGGACGAACGGGGTCGTCCCGACCAAGCGGCCACCGGGTGGGCCGAACGGCCCAGGTCGAACAGTTGGACAGGTCCGGTCGGCCCTTCCGGGCGGGACCAACTGGCCGATTGGCTCGCACCATGACCGAGATCCACACCCCCGCCACCGCACTGCGCTCCTCGGAACGCGTGATCGCCGGGACGACCGTCATGGAGCTGCACGGCGAGATCGACCTGCTCACGGGGCAGCCACTGTCGGCGCGCCTGGACATGCTGACCGCCGTCTCCTGCCCCGATCTCGTACTGGACCTGCGCGCCCTGTCGTTCATCGACTGTGCCGGGCTGGGTGTCCTGTGCCGGGCGCAGAACCGGATCGCGGCCCGGGGCGGACGGCTCCGGTTCGTCACGGGCAAGACGGGTTTCCTGCGGATCGTGCGCCACGCCCGGCTCAGCGATGTCTTCGAGATCCACGCACGGCTGTCGAACGCCTTGGCCTCCAAGCCAGAGTCCGGCGACGCCTCCGCCACAGCGGGCTGAACGGCCCGTCCAGGCCCGGGAGGCGGTGCCGATCGGGCACCTGCCAGGCCCTGTTCGGCCCATACGACCCCGGATTCCGGGCTGACACCTTCGTCATGAAGACCACGACAAGGAGGTGCGGACTCATGGGCAGGAACAGGCGTCTGAAGAAGCGGCTGTGGCGGTTGCGGAGCAACCCGTTGCGTCGGCACGACGACATCGTCGAAGCCTGGATCGTCCTCGTCGTGTGGGCGGTCGTCGCGGTGGGCGGCGCGCTCGCCTGCCTGGTGACGTACCACGCCGGCGACGAGGTGTTCGCCGCGCAGCGTGCCGAGCGGTACTCCGTGCGGGCGGTGCTCCTCACCGACACCCCGCCCTCCACCTCGACGGCCGACGGGGCCCCCGACCAGATCCGGGCGAAGATCCGCTGGACGACCGCCGACGGCACCCGCCGTACGGGCAGCACGCTGGTGGAGGCGGGGCAGAAAGCCGGATCCAAGGTTGTGGTCTGGGTCGACGCCGCGGGCAATCTCACCATCGAACCGCCGAGTCGGACCGAGGCGACTCTCGAATCCGCCTTCCTGGGCCTGACCGCCGCGCTCGCCCTCGCCGGCCTGGCGTTCGGCACCGGGGCCGTCGCACGGTACCGGCTGGACCAGCGCCGTATCGACTCCTGGGGCACGGAATGGAACCTCGTGGGACCGAGCTGGGGGCGCAAGACGAGCTAACGCACGGCACCGCACAAAAAGGCACGATGAATTGCCGCCCCGCTGACGCCAACCGTTGAAAAACGAATCCGCGCACCGCTACCGCCGGACACCGACGCTCCGGCGGCAGCCCTCCCCTCCTCGGCTACCGTGCGCCCCGTACAAGGAGGAGTGAGCGATGAACGCGGAGAGAGCCCTGACGGGCACGGGTGGGTTGAAGCGGCGGCTGGGCCTGTCCGACGCCGTGGTGATCGGGCTGGGGTCGATGATCGGCGCCGGG
>NZ_JAENRY010000093.1 GCF_016612545.1 Streptomyces sp. MBT65
ATCACGTCACATACCGCCCTCTCACGTCTGGAGGCTGCCGGCGAGGACGGGATGAACACAGGTGATCTGGCAGCAAGCGGGCTTTTCGAGACGACTGCTCGCCTGCCGCAGGTACTGGCGACGGGGCAGGCAGGGGATGTCTATCTGTGCCATCCGTTCCTGGTGCACGCTGCTCAGCCTCACCGCGGGACGTCCCCGCGGTTCCTGGCGCAGCCACCGCTGTACCCGGCCGAGCCGTATCGGCTCGAACGCACGGATGGCGTCTACTCGCCGGTGGAGCGCGCCATCCGGCGCGGTTTGGGCAAGTGAATCCGCAGGGCGATAGCGAGGCGTGGGGAAGGCTTGCTTCCTGCCGCCCCTCCCCACGCCGATGCCCGAGCAATTTCGGCGTGGCCGGCCGACCGAAAAGCGAGTCGGCTTGCTCAGGGTCCCGTAGCCAGTCGACCGCCAATTGAGCTCCTGAAACTTCTCGTCGGGGAATGCGACTCATTCGACTGTAAGCTTCGGAATGTCGCACGACTATTTGTCGACTTGAGAGATATTCAAGGCAGAGCTAAAATTATGGTACGGCTGATAGGTCGGGATTGGGGGCTCGGGTCTCTATCGGCGAGATGCCTTGTCAAGAACGTCTGGCTCCGCTGGCGCGGAAGGCTGATGGCATTATGAGAATGCATAACCATGGCAGGATCATAAATACTCCCCGTGGCGATGATGCTGCGGCGGTCAGCCAGACGCATCTGGCGGCCTGGCTCCAGACCTATCCGAACAAGTACGCGGGGATCGACGAGGCCTGGATCACAGAGAACGTCGGCTCCGTAGCCACAGCTGAGGGCATTGCTAAATGGCAAGACGTCATCGAGGAGGCCGGGCAGCAGCCGAACCAGGTCTTCTGCCGCGTCGTCCACGCCGACACAGGTATCGTCGGCTTCTTGTGCGGCCGTCGAGCCGAGCTGGTGGCCCTCGGGCCCATGTACCTCCTGGACGACGCCAAAGGCCAGGGCATCGGAAGTCAGCTCATGAGCGAGTTCCTCCCATGGGCAGGAGATACACCGATGCGGCTGTGGGTGACGGACTACAACTTGCGGGCCATCCGCTTCTACGCTCGATATGGCTTCAAGGCCACAGGCGAGCGGGAGCTTTGGAGAGGAAAGTTGCCTAACATCCGCATGGTTCGGAGCCTTTGAAGAGCACGAGGCAAACCGAATACAGGAAAGGCCCTGCGGGTTGGATACCAGTTAGAAATCCGATGCACTACGCAAGCGGAAAGCCGCCGTCGCTGGCCACCCATCTAGTTAGGCAGCATCAAGCGTGCACCCCGAATCGGCACCCCAAGCGGCAAGTCGCCCTACTATTATCGGGACCGCGTCTGCGCACTGCGGGGGGAAATGTGGGCCTAAGTGGAGTCGAACCACTGACCTCTTCCTTATCAGGGAAGCACTCTAACCAGCTGAGCTATAGGCCCTCAATCACCGTGGTTCCGTAGGTTATCAGACCGAGCGAGCGCCCCGGAGCTGACCCGCGGTCACCGGCCGCACGTGCACCGCGCACTCGGCGCAGCCCGCCGGAGTGAGCCCAGCATGGCAGGTGCCCGCCTCCACCGGGCAGTCAGAAGATCGCCCAACCGCGCACTTCCCAGCATCGATTGGCTGGAGATCTTCACCGCGGTGCAGGTGTCCTGCCCTGCTGGAAATATTGCACGCCCAGCAGCCTCCTTGCGGTAACCTCACGCTACAAGGCACTGATCCGGCCATCACCGGGGAGCCTCCGGAAGAAACGGGCTGCCGCCTTCGCGGCGTCCGGAGTAGAACCGGACGGGAGCGGCCCGTCACAGCCGTCCG
Organism: Streptomyces sp. MBT65; assembly: GCF_016612545.1. GTDB lineage: Bacteria > Actinomycetota > Actinomycetes > Streptomycetales > Streptomycetaceae > Streptomyces. The sequence goes on from NZ_JAENRY010000093.1 coordinate 1,839, forward strand.
ACGAGAGGTCGTCCGCGTGCGGGCGGCAAGCGGGGTGGTACCGCGGCGCCCGGGGAATGCGGGCTGTCGTCCCCGTGCAAGCTGAGGTGTATCCCGCCGCACGAGGAGTACCACGATGGCTGACAAGCCCGACACAGCCGCCTACCCAACCATCCCAGCCCAACCGTCCTTCCCGGCGCTCGAGCATGAAGTGCTGGACTTCTGGAAGGCCGACAGCACGTTCACCGCGTCGGTCGAAGAGCGCCCGGCCGGGGACAAGGGCAGCAACGAATACGTCGTTTACGATGGCCCGCCGTTCGCCAACGGGCTGCCGCACTACGGGCACCTGCTGACTGGATATGTCAAAGACGCCGTTCCGCGCTACCAGACGATGCGCGGCAAACGCGTCGAGCGTCAGTTCGGCTGGGACACCCACGGCCTGCCCGCAGAGTTCGAGGCTGAGCGGCAACTCGGGATCGGGCACAAGTCCGAGATCGAGGACATGGGCATCGAGGCCTTCAACGAGGCCTGTCGCGCCTCCGTTCTGCGCTACACGTCAGAGTGGCGCGACTACGTCACCCGGCAGGCGCGCTGGGTGGACTTCGACAACGGCTACATGACCTCGGACCTCTCCTTCATGGAGTCGGTCATCTGGGCGTTCAAGCAGCTTTGGGACAAGGGCCTGATCTACTCCGGATTCCGGGTCCTCTGGTACTGCTGGCGCTGCGAGACGCCACTGTCGAGCACCGAGACCAAGATGGACGATGTCTATCTTGACCGGCAGGACCCGGCGGTCACGGTCGGTCTGCGGCTCTCCGCTGCGGGTGCCGGTGAGCTGAGCAAGGATCCGGAGGTCGGCCCTCGCGGAGACCTCGACGGGGCCCTCGCCCTTGTCTGGACGACCACCCCCTGGACGCTGCCGTCGAACCTGGCGGTCGCAGTGCACCCGGATATCGACTACGTGCTGCTGGAAACCGATGCTGATCACGGCAGTGAGCGGTATGTCATCGCTGAGGCTCGCGTCCCTCACTATGCCCGTGAACTGGGCGAGGAGCCGACGGTACTGCGCCGTCTAAAGGGGGCTGAGCTGCTCGGGCTGTCCTATACCCCGCCGTTCAACTTCTTCGTCGGCCGGGAGAACTCACACCGGGTACTGGCAGCCGATTACGTGACCGTCGAAGACGGCACCGGGATGGTGCACCTCGCGCCGGCGTTCGGTGAGGAGGACAAGGCCGTAACCGACGCTGCCGGGATCGAGGTCGTGGTACCGGTGGATGGGCGCGGCGAGTTCACCGCCGAGGTGCCGCCGTACGCCGGGGTGCAGGTGTTCGACGCGAATCGGGCCATCATCAGGGATTTGCGTGATGGGGCGTCATACGTGTCTGGAGTGCTGCTCCGACACGAGACGTATGACCACCCCTATCCGCACTGCTGGCGCTGCAATAACCCGCTCATCCAGCGTGCCGTCGATTCCTGGTTTGTGCGGGTCACAGCATTCCGAGATCGGATGGTCGAGCTCAACCGGGAGATCAACTGGGTCCCCTCCAACATCGGGGACGGTCAATTCGGCAAGTGGCTGGAGGGCGCCCGCGACTGGAACATCTCTCGCAACCGGTACTGGGGCTCGCCGATCCCAGTGTGGGTCTCCGATGATCCGCGCTACCCGCGGGTCGACGTCTACGGCTCGCTGGACGAACTGGAGCGTGACTTCGGCACACGTCCCACCGATCTGCATCGCCCCTACGTCGACGAACTCACCCGGCCCAACCCTGACGACCCTACTGGGCAGTCGACCATGCGCCGGGTCCCGGAGGTACTGGACTGCTGGTTCGAGTCGGGCTCGATGCCGTTCGCGCAGGTGCACTACCCCTTCGAGAACACCGAGTGGTTCGAACACCACTACCCCGGCGACTTCATCGTCGAGTACAACGGGCAGACCCGCGGCTGGTTCTACACACTGCACGTGCTGGCCACGGCGCTCTTCGACCGACCGTCGTTCTCCTCGGCCCTTGTCCACGGCATCGTGCTCGGCGACGACGGCCAGAAGATGTCGAAGTCTCGGCGCAACTACCCTGATGTCAAAGAGGTCTTCGAACGCGACGGCTCCGACGCGATGCGCTGGTTCCTGTTCGTATCGCCGATCCTGCGCGGCGGGAACCTCGTCGTCACTGAGCAGGGCATCCGGGAAGGCGTACGGCAGGCGATCCTGCCACTGTGGAACACCTGGTACTTCCTGTCGCTCTACGCCGGCACAGCAAGTCGGCGCGGCGTCTGGCGGACCGACAGCAGCCACGTGCTGGACCGGTACATGCTGGCCCGGACAGCCTCACTCGTCGATGACGTCACGGCAGCAATGGACGCACTCGACATCGCCGGGGCGTGCGAGCGGATCCGGGAACACGCCGAGGTGCTGACCAACTGGTACGTCCGGCGCTCCCGGAGGCGGTTCTGGGACGGCGATGCCGATGCCATGGACACCCTCCACACCGTGCTGGAAGTAACCACCCGCATCGCCGCGCCGCTACTGCCGTTCACGACCGAGCGCATCTGGCAGGGACTCACCGGCGGGCGCTCGGTGCACCTGACGGACTGGCCGTCGTCTGGGGACCTGCCGCACGACGCCGAGCTCGTTGCTGCAATGGACCGGGTGCGTCAGGTGGCGTCGGCTGCGCTGTCGCTGCGCAAGGCACGCGGACTTCGAGTCCGACTGCCGCTGGCCAAACTCACCGTGGCGACCGCTGACGCCGCGTCGCTCAAGCCGTTCACCGACATCCTGCGCGACGAGGTGAACGTCAAGGCAATCGAGCTGACCACCGACGTGACCGCGCACGGCAGGTTCGAAATCGCGGTCAATCCGTCGGCCTGCGGCCCACGCCTGGGCCCAGACACCCAAAAGGTGATCCGCGCGGTCAAGGCGGGGGAATATCAGGTCGACACCGACGGTCGGGTGACCGCAGCCGGGATCGAGCTACTGCCCGGTGAGTTCACCGAGCGGCTGGTCGCAACCGATCCAGACGAGACCGCCGCGCTGCCGGGGAACACGGGCCTGGTGGTCTTGGACACTGTGGTGACTCCGGAGCTCACTGCCGAAGGGCTCGCGAAGGACGTGGTCCGACTCGTGCAACAGGCACGCCGCGAGGCCGGCTTGGAGCTGTCGGAGCGGATCAGCCTGACCCTGGGCGCCCCGGATGCCGTGCTCGACGCCGTGCGCCCGCATGAGGCCCTCTTGGTTGGTGAGGTGCTGGCGACATCCGTGGCTTACGCCGAGGTGGCGGATCCAACGCTCGTTGGAACGGTTGCCGATGGTGCGCAGGTAAGCGTGCGGGTGCTCCGAGTTTGATCTTGTCGTAGGGTCGCGCCGCCGGGCTTTTGCTCGGAGCGCGACCCTACGACCACGCTTGGCCTTTCCCATTGAGCCCGGTGCATCGTGAAAGCTGCACGTCAGAAGGTCTGGTGTGCGTAGGCGTCGGGCGGCCCGGGCAGGTCCGGGGCGATAGTCCAGCGACAAGGTCATCCGTCAGCGGGTGACTTCCCGGTTCGTCAGCACGAGCAGGGCCCTGACCAGCGCGGTCGCCCACTTCGGGTCGGTGCGGACCTTGGTGAGGACGCGCCAGTTCTTGAGATGGGCGAAGCCGTGCTCGACCGGGGCCCGCACCGCGGCCAGTGCCTTGTTGGACAGCTTCTGGCCGCGGGTCAGAGGCCGGTTCCGGGCCGCCTTGTAGCCGCAGATCACCGCCGGGTCGGCGTCAGGAGGACCGTCGTCGAGGCCGACGAACCCCAGGTCGGCGATGGCACCGAGCCCGGCGGCCCGCAGGTGGGCGGTGAGCTTGTCGTGGCGGCAGGCGGTGATCTCGGATGTGCGTCCGGGCCGCACCGCGGAGATCCACACCAGTCGGCCCCGGTCGTCGGTGAGCGCGATCACGAGCAGGCCATGGCATTTGTGCTTGCCCGAGTAGTTCGGCCGGTTGTCCGCCCCGGTGCGCCGGCGGGTGCGTATCAGGGAGCCGTCCAGCAGGACCACGCCACCGCCCTTTCGGGCGATCTTCTTCAACGCGCGGTCCAGGCGCGGGGCGCGGACGGCCAGCAGGCCGACGACCTCGCGCACCCACCGGCTCACGGTGGTGCGGTGCACCCCGTTCCCGCCGGCCAGATCGCCGGGCCGCTGGTCACAGCGCAGCACCGCCAGCACGATGCCGGCGATCTTCCCGGCGGGCAGCGTCCGCCACCGGGAGCCGATCTTCTTCAGGTGGCCGCGTATCAGGCCGGCGAGATAGTTCAAGGTCGCGCTCGACAGCGGCAGGCGGGCGGTGTAAACAAGGCCGTCAGGGCCCTCGGCGAGACCGTTGTTTTTCTTCACACCAAACTCAACTGCCGCCGGGGGCCCGCCAGTTACGGTCCGCTCGCGCGGTCACGGCCGTGCGGTGAACCGCCCGTCGCCCCGTTTGTGCAACCAGCCGCGGTCGGCGAGCTTGGTCATCTTCGCCCGCAGCGGCTCCAGCTTGCCGCGCACCGAGGCGTCCAGGCCCATCCGCTCGCCGACCGCCCTGACCTGCACCGGGCCGTCGGCCTCCCGCACGATCGCCAGGATCTTGCGGTAGTCGCCGGGTAGCGCCCCCTCGTCGGCCGCGTCGCTGCGGTGCGGGATGAGCAGCACTGCCCGCCCGGCCACCTTCGCCGATGCCGGAGCGACAGCCTCGGCGTCGGCCTGAACCTGCTCGGCCAGGCGGTTCAACACCCGCTCCGCGATCGCCAGTTCGTCCCGCTCGACCTGGACCTCCTGAAGCTGCTTGGTCAACTCCTCGGCGAGGGCGTCCAGTTCACTCCGGCGAGCGGTGATCCACTGCCGCTCCTGCATCCCGGGCCCTCCCGCGCTCTCGTGGCGTGCCGACCTGCCGACGGAGCGTAGGCGGAAGCAGATCGCGGGCGCAGCCGAACCCGGCATCCCGCCGGAACCGGACCCGCCCGATGATCTACACCAAGGTCATCGGCCGCCGACCGGCGTGAGTACCCCACTCCTCATTCACACCAGACCCGCGACCTGCGACTTCACGATGCACACCGCTCATTGGATATCGCGTGCTCTGCTCGTCAGCGACCCGAAGTTCGGCGTGGCCTCAGCCGTGTAGAAGCGCACGCGCGGAGGTGGCGCCGCCTCGCACAGTTGCGGCCGCCCCTTGGCCCCGCTCGATAACTACGACGGTGGCGATGTACCCATCCTCCACCGCGCAGCGCCCCACGAACCGCGTTCCCAACCGGAACGGCGGTGCTGCGCACCGGAGAACGGCCACGAAGCCCCCGGCTTCCCAGGACACCACGAGGTCGGCGAATTCCAGGACCTTTCCCGTCAGCGGATAGATCGCTTTATAGGTTGCCTCCTTCGCAGAGAACACCCACCGACTACGAAGTGCCCGCTCCTCAGCCGACAATCCCGTGAATCTTCGTGACTCCTCCGTGGCGAGGACCAGGGGCTCAAGACCGTCTGGAAGTGGCGTGCTTGGCTCGATATCGATCCCGATTCCCTCGACGTCGGTTGCTCGGGCGACCGTCACGGCTATTCGGTTTGGGCAGTGAGTGATCGATCCGACGATGCCAGCAGGCCAGGCCGGTGATCGATCGGCATGCGAAAGGATGGCGCCCGAAGCCAGTCCGAGTTCCCCGATCAAGCGATGCGCAAGCTGTCTGCCGGCGGCGAACTCCCGCTGACGATGGGGTACAGCGTCGGCGATCGCGCCCCGCTCCGCGGGAGCGAGCGCGGAGATGAGACCGTCGCGCGGGTCCATCTCCGCCACTAGGACGCAGGAGGGCAGCAGCGGCTCGAAGAGCGTCGACGTGGTCACGATTGTTCTGGTGCTCGCAGTTCGTCGGGGAGGTGGATAGCGGGCGGTACAAGGCTTGGTTCTCCTGCGGCGGCCGAGAAGGCGCAGGCAAGGTGGAGAGTAGGGACACCTACGGGGGTGACTTCGTGGAACCAGCCGGGCGGGACGTAAAGGGCCTCGCCGGCCGTGAGTTCACCTTCCCAGAACAGTCCAGCACGCACTCGTTGCAGTTCATCCGGTGTTCCTGTGGAATCGCCTCGGGCAGCTGCCTGGATTCCTTCCTTGTAGGCGGTGGATTCGGGTCCACGTACAGCAGGGCGTGTGGGGCGGTAGATCTTCCAGTGCTTGCGTCCTTGCAACTGGAGTACGAGGTTGTCGGTGTAGTCGTAGTGGAGTGCGAGTCCTTGAGAGTCGCCCCAGGCGGCGTACGCGTTAATGTAGACGGGGGCTGCGGGACGCGAGAGCGTGGCAGCCAGTTCGGCGAGTGGTGGGTGGGCTTCTTCGAGGGCTTCGACGCGGAGTGTGGCTCCGGCGAGGCGTTGTCGCAGTTCGGCTGACTCGGTTCGTCGTGGGGCGCGCCAAATGGATTCACCGTTCGTGAGTACACAGACGCGGCTCATGCCAGGGTCCGGGAGGGCCAAGTCCCTTTGGATTGTGGCGCTGCCAGGTCCTTCGAAGCACGAAGTGGCAAGGATGCGTTCGAGGTCGGCCCAGGTGAGGAGCTGCTCAAGCTCTGGGATCGAGGCCCGCACCGGCTCGTCCGCGGGGAAAGCAATTCCGGCCGGGAAGATGGCATCGAGAAGTGTCATGCCATCCTCCGCAGAATCGAGTCGACACAACTTGTCGCGTTGCGGCCGAAGAAATCGGTGTAACGCGTATCCACTGCATAGACACCTGGATGCGCGTCGGTGAACTCCTCCAGATGCGACGCTTTGCCGACGCTGTCCTCCACGACGATGTAGTCCCCTTCCTCCAGCCAGCCATGGACGTATTCGAGCACCTCACGAACGCCGACATGCGCGTCCTCCACGACTAGGCGCGGACCTTGCGCCAACGCTCCGGAAGGCAGGAGCCCCGCGAGGTCGCGCGCGTCCCCGGTGATGAAATCCACCGATGATCGTGCGGCTGAGACAGGGCAATGGTCGACCGACAAGGTCCGGCAGTCGAACCCGTAAAGCTCGGCGATGTCGGCCATCCACATGGCGCTCGCACCATTGCCGGAGCCCACCTCGAGGATGGTCGCGGGGCGGAGTTCCGCAAGCAGCATCGGGACCAGAGCGAAATCAAAGACGCTCTTGAAGAGGCCGCGCCCCCGCCATAGTGTCGGTCCGCCCGTTCCCTGGCTCATGATCAGAACGTCGTCCGGGATCTCGCTCCTGCGGTGTCGATCCAGGCCAGTCACGTCAACAGTCGCCCGCACTGCCCATGGGACGAAGCGCCCGTCTTCCCGCGCAACGATGTGTCGCTCCAGACGAGCCCGCCATTCCGGGTCAGTCTCCTCTGCCTGTCGGAGCACCCGTCTGTCGTAGTACGTCGGGATCCCCTGCTGCTCGCCGTCTATCCGGGCGCGCGTTCCGTGTAGTAGTTCGTCGATCGTCATTCTGACTCCGCTGCTTGATTGATGAGATGGACACCCCGGTCGAGGACGCGCCGACGCCACACCTCAGCAGTCGGAGCAAACGCGTGGGCGAGGCGGGTCCGTGCCCACACAGACTGGGGATCGTCGCGCTGCCCCCAGAACCACGCCCGGTTCTCCTGGTGGAGCGCCGCGACCACCTCAAGCGCGGAAACGGTGCCGAACTCGGCCCCACAGAGTGTGTAGGTACGGTCCGGCAGAAGGGTCTCGCACCAGGAGCCGAGCCCTCCCCGAACCCGGTAGTGCCGCACGGTGTCAAGCGCCGGTCGGGCATCCGGGCCGAACCGCTCCACCAGCGCGTCAGCTTCGGGCGTGCCCTGCCGCCGCGGCAGAAGGAGTTGCAGCTCACCGCTCGTACCCAGACCTGTATGGATGTCAAGGTGGAGCACCTCTCTCGCGCCCCTCGTCCACCGAGGCAGGCCCTCGCGGAGCTGCTCTTGGAGCGAGGCTGGACCGGCGCCGCCGTAGAACAGTCCTTGCGAGGTCTCGTACTGGCCGCCGCTGATGGCCTGGAAGAGCGCCTTTCGTCCCATCCGCGCCAACGCGAACAGGGCCTTCGGCAGCAGCGGATCCCAGCGGCTGGCTGGGCGGCGGGGAACGAGCCATGGAACGACGTCCGCCCAGCCCGGAGGTGCCCCCGAGAACGCCTCGTCCGCGAGCAGGAAGTTGCGGTTTAGATCGATGTTGTCTTCATCGACGCGGCGCTGCCACGCGAAGCCGAACGGGTTGAGTAGGTGGATCAGGACAACTCGTGTGGAGGAGTCGTGGGCCTGTTCGAGCCACGCCCGCTGAATCGCGGAGCCAGCCACTCCCTCGACACCGTGGAGGCCCGACGACACGATGACGCATCGCTCGGCCTGAGCAGGTCCGAGGAGGGCCACGTCGATGCTGAGCCTCTCCCCGGCAGGCCCTTGCCCTCCGTGCGGGATCCGTTCGATCTCGCCGTGCCGTTGCGCCAGCGTACGAAACGCGTCGCTCGCCTCTTCCCAGCCGTACAACCAGTTCACATGAGCTCCCGGAGTAGTACCGCAAGGTCGGTGCCGGGCTCGACACCGGCTTCCGCGAGAAGACGCCAGCTCTCCAGCCCGTCCAGTCGGCCCCCGCGCGGGCCGGCCGGATCGAGCGCCCCGTTGCTACGGGATGCTCGGAGGAGGTCGACGTACGGTGCCAGTGGATGCGCGGGATCGCGGGCGACTGCTACCTCCACGCGGCTCAGCCACTGATCCGGGGGTAGCGCCTCTAGGGCACCGTTCGCAGCTGCGAGTTGCCGGATCGTGGGCGCCACGTCCTCCTGCAGATGCCAGGTGCGAGGTGGCATTCCCACGGACGCGGCGATGGCGGCCGCGGCAACGCTCCGCCGAATCACGGGCAGGTCGACATCGACGTCCGGGAAGGCCCCGGTCGCACGGCATCCACGGACGAGCGCGCTGACATAGTCCTCCGTCTCTGAGCGGGGATCGAGCACGAGCGCGAGCCTGTGGATGTGGGCTTGGCCGCCGCGCGCGACGAACGACCGCACCAGTTCCTCCGAGGCCCATTTGCTTTGGGCATAGCCGCCCCGGACGGGGGGATTCGCCGGGAGCGGTGTCTGCTCGGGCAGCGATTCGCGGCCGTACTCGCTGAAGACGGAAAGGCTGGAGATGTAGTGGAGCACCGCGCCGTCAGCGCACAGGTCCAGGACCCGCCGGGTGCCCTCGACGTTCGTGGCCGCGAGCGTGGTGTAGTCCTTGACGAAGGACACGTCTGCGGCTGCGTGGACGACTGTGCCGAAATGCCTGTTCCCATTCTGACTGACCGAGTGGAGGTCTCCGGCGCAGGCGAAGACCCGGTCCGCATAGTGCTCGATGCCTCCCGCTTGCAGCAGTGCGGCGAGGCGGGCCTCGGCGTCGCCACGAAGCAGACAGTGGACCTCGTGCCCCCGCCGGACAAGCTCCGCGAGCAGCGCCGAACCCAGGTGACCGGTCGCGCCGGTGAGGAGCACCGGTCCCGGTCGAGGCTGGGTGGGAGTCCCCGACCAGACAGCGTCGGCTCGGACCCGTGATGTCAGCGGACGCCCTCCGAGGAGCGCGTGCAGTACCCGTCGCCGTGGGCCGAGCGCGAGTGCCGCGTCGAGTCGCGCCTCGTCGACCGCTCCTACTGGGCAGAGTGCGAGGTCGAACGACGCTGCCTCACCAGCGAGCAGCTGGCCTATGTATCCGGCCTCAAGCGTGGCGAGATGTTCGGCCCGGTCTCCGTAGAGGGGTTCGAGAGTGTCGAGATCCGCCACGAGTACCACCGCGAAGGCGGCGCCGCGGGCAAGTGTCTGGTTGGGGGGCACATCCGCGGTTGCGGGATCCCAGGGCGCGTCAGACACGCGCACGACTCGCCCGGCCTGGCCATCGAGGTACCAGCTGCCGTCAAGTCCGTCCGCTTTCCCATCCGCCACTTGGAGATATGCCTGCACCCCGTGCGCTCCACCGGCCGACGGGTGAAGACGATTTCCGTCTTGAGTGATGAGGAGCGACAGCAGCCGCTCGATCGCGTCCACGGCCAGCGGCTCGGAGGCGAATTCGCGATGGCTTCGTCGAGACCGCAACGGCTCAGGTGGTGCGGCTGGCGGCAGAGTTCGGGCCGGACCGTCGAGGTCACGTTTTCCTTGCCGTTCCTTCGCCTGGTTCCGGAGCTCCGGATCCAAAGTCGCTGTGGGTGCGGCGGGTTCGGCTGCCAGAAGGGCCGACAGGCCGCGTGGAGTGGGGTTCGCGAACACCTGGCGGACCGGGAGGCGTTGACCGAATCTCGCCTCGACGAGCGAGAGCATCCGGATGGCCAGCACGCTGTCGCCGCCGAGTGCGAAGAAGTCGTCGTCGAATCCGGCATCCGGTTGCTCTAGGACTTCGCGGAACAGGGTGAGCAACGCGTCCGAGGCGGGTGCGGCGGGGGCAGCCGGCGAGGTCTCCAGTGCAGCGCGGTCGATCTTGCCGTTCGCGGTGAGGGCGATGGCGTTCACGATGTGGATTTGCCGGGGTATGTGAGCCTCAGGCAGACGCTCCGTCAGATGGGAAAGGACGGCAGCCTCGTCGAGTGTTCCCACCACGTATGCGACGAGTTGCCGTTGCCCCGACGGTCCGTTCGGTGCTGTGACCACCGCCTGGCGCACGGCGGGGTGCTCGAGTGTGGCGGCTTCGATCTCGCCGAGTTCTATGCGGTGGCCTCGGACCTTGACCTGACCGTCCCGACGGCCAAGGAACTCGATGGTTCCGTTCGGTCGGAACCGCCCGAGGTCGCCTGTCGCGTAGAAACGCTCTCCTGTCCGCGGGTCGTTCCAGAAGGCGGCGGACGTGCGAGCGGGGTCCCCCCGGTAACCCTGCGCGACGCCACGGCCTGAGATGTGGATCTCGCCTGTCGCCCAGTCCGGGCGTGGGTTGCGGTGGGCGTCGAGCACGTGCATGCCCTGGTTTCGGAGTGGGCGCCCGTAGGGCACGCTCGGCCAGGCCGGGTCATGCCCCTCGATCTCATGCGCGATGGACCAGATTGAGCCCTCGGTGGCGCCGCCGAGGCTCACCACTCGGCACTCTGGGGCGACCGCGCGTAGCCGGTCCGCGAGTGTCACCGGGATCCAGTCCCCCGACAGCAATGCCAGCCGGAGCCCGGGCAGCGGCTGGCCGGTGGCCTCCAGGTGGTCGACGAGCATCTCCGCGAGGGCGGGAACGCTGTTCCATACGCTGACGCTATCGCTGGTTATCCGTTCCACCCAGCTGGCCGGGTCACGGGGAAACTCCGGGTGGATGACGGCGCCACCGGTCAGCCAGCTGCCGAACAGGTCGAAGATGGAGAGGTCGAAATGCAGGCCTGCCAGGCCCAGAACACGATCCCCGTTTAGCGCGAAGCGGTCGGCGATGTCCGCCAGGGTGTTCATGGCTGCGGCGTGAGAGATCTCGACGCCCTTGGGCCTGCCTGTTGAACCGGAGGTGAATAGAACGTACGCGAGGTCCTCCGGGCGGGCACGCATCGGCAGCGGCGTGATGGCTGCGGCCCGGTCATCGTCTGAGAGCGGGATGTGCCGTAGGGCCGCTCCCCAGCCGTCGGGCGCGACTGCCCGACGGGCCCCTGCGGTGTCGAGGACAGCATCGATCCGGCGCTGCGGCCAGGCGGGATCGATCGGCACGAATACTCCGCCCGCTGCGAGCACTCCGAGTGCTGCTGCGGCTTGTCGCCATCCGTGGTGCGACTCGACGGCCACCACGTCTCCGACGCGGAGCTCGTCGTCGAGCAGACGGTGTGCCACCGCACCCGCAGCGGCAGCGAGTTCGCGTCGGGTGACCTGCTGGCCCTCAGGGGTCATCAGAGCAAGCGCATCGGACGCAGGGTCCGCGAGGATCGTCTTGTGAAGCAGCGAGGGACCTGACTGGGTCCAGGAGGTGTTGCAGTATTCGCGCCGTGCCTCCTGCTGTTTGGCTGGGAGGCCGGGAGCTGTCGCCGACCACCCGCCGTGGGGAAGTCCCCGCAATGTGGCCTCGAAGCGTTCCATCATGGCCTCGACAACGCCTGGTCGGAACAGTCCTTCCACGAAGTCCCAAGTGCTGACCAGCGCGCCGTCCTCCTCGCGAACCTTGTGGTCGAGCCACACCTGCGAGGTCTGGGTCAGGGCGTACACCACCTCCCCCAGACTGCTGCTGGTCGGCGCCTGGAGTCCGAGCGTGCTGGTGAAGACGATGGGGAAGGAGTGTGGTCGGCCTAGGCGGCGCAGAGTGCGCACGCAGCGCACGGCGTCGAAGGCGTGACCGTCCAGTGCCTCCCACAATCGCCTCTGCACGGTGGTCGCGAAGCGCCCGAGGTCATCCGCGGGTTCCATTTCGACGAGCCGGGCGCTGGTGAAGTCGCCCACCACCCGATCCACGTCAGGGTGCAGCGGAGGCCTGTCGAAGAACGTGACGCCGAGGGCAAAGTTCGGGTCCTCGGCCCACGCCCCGAGCACCCACCCGAACACCGAGAGCAGCGTGCCGGCTGGAGTGAGGCCGTGGGCCGCGCCTGCGTCCCGCACTGCGCGCCACGTCGCTGCCTCGAGTCGCACCTCGCGGCGGCTGAAGCGCACGGAGTCGAGCTGTTCGGGATTGACGGCCAAGGGCAGCAAGGGACCGGCTGGGAAGGCCGGGGCACGGGAGGCGAACTCGGCATCGTCCTGCGTTCGGTCACGCTGAGTCAGGGCTAGCGCCAAGTCCCGATATGCCGGGCCTGCCGACGGCAGCGCGCGTCCTTCGATGAGCGCCGTCAACTCGCGGGTGAGGAGGTACACGCTGTGCGCGTCAGCGATGAGCGCCGGCATACTCACATGGACCCTGGAGCGGTCCGCCAACCGCGACACCCAGACGCGCACCAGTGGCCATCTCGCCGGGTCCGGACGGTGATGGGAACGTTCCTCGCGGCGGGACGCGAGTTCGGACTCGGGGGCACCACGGAGGTCCTCGACCACGATCGGGAACTCTCCCGGGTCGGCCAGGACCCGTTGGCGGCCGTCGGAGTCGAACACCGCGCGGAGCATGTCATGGCGTTGAACGAGCGTACGGAATGCCTTGGCCATCTGGTCGACCGGAATCGTGGTCTCGAACTCCACGTACCCCTGCGTTCCGACACTGCCCAGAGTCATGTCGTCGCGCCCGCCGACCCAGTACGCCTGTTGGAGTTCGGTGAGCGGGAAGGGTTCCTCTGCCGCCGTGGGGTCCGCGACAAGCACGGCGGCGTCCTGGCGGGTGGGCTCGGCGTCCCGTAGCGCCACCTCGAGCGCCGCGACGGAAGAGTTGTCGAAGAGAGTGCGCAGCGGTACGTGCACTTGTAGCCGGTCCTCGATCCGCCGGCACAGGGTGATCGCCAGGAGTGAGTGACCGCCCAAGGCGAAGAAGTCGGCGTCAGCGCCTGGTATAGGCACGCCCAGTACCTCCTCCCACACAGCGGCTAGTTCAGCCTGTGCCGGGTGGGCGATGGCCGCCTCCGGGAGCGCGGACCACTCGATCGCGCCGAGTTCCTTCCTGTCGAGCTTCCCGTTCGTGGTGAGCGGCAGGCTCGGCACGGTGATCCATCGTGACGGCAACAGGAAAGCCGGGAGAGTACGGGCGAGTTCGGCCGCCCATTCTTCGGCCTGCCGGGTTGCGGCCTGGGAAGCACGCTGGCATTGGGCAGTGGGCACAAGCCAGGCCTCGATGAGGTCACGGTCGAGGCGTGAGGCGCCCGCGCTGACGCCCGTGAGCGACGACAGGTGTGCGTCGATCTCGGCGAGTTGCACACGATGCCCCCGAACCTTGACCTGGTCGTCCAGACGCCCCAGATAGTCGAAGCACCCGTCGGGCAGCAGTCGAGCGCGGTCTCCCGTTTGGTATCCCTCGGCGGTGAACGCAGGATCGTCGGGGGTGCCGAGGTAGCCATGGGCCAGCCCAGCGCCGGTGAGGACCAGTTCGCCGATCTCACCGATCTCAGCGCAGGCCCCGTCGGAGATCCTGCGGATCCAGGCCCCGGTCCCCGTGATGGGGCGGCCGATAGTGGGCTCTGTCGGCGCGGTGTACTCCTCGAAGAAGGCGTTCGACGTGCTTTCTGTCGGGCCGTAGAGGTTGCACACTCGCCCTACCTGCTTCAGGAGGGCCGCGAGCAGGTCAGCGGGAAGGGCTTCGCCGCCGAGATTCACCGTGCGCACGGTACTCGGGAGGGACCCGGCGCTCAGCACGGTGCGCAGCGCGGAGGGAACGGTGTAGATGAGATGGACGGGCGCGGGAGGGGGTGCTTCGACGAGTGCCGCCAGATCACGGACCACCACCACGGAGCCCGGCCCAGCCAAAGGCACATACAGTCCGAATACAGACATGTCGAAGCGGATCGATGCCGTCAGCAGGGCACCTGTGAGTTCATCCTCGGAGAACGCGGTACGCGCCCACCCGATGAGTGCGCGCACGCTGTCGTGCCCAACGGCGACCGGTTTGGGCATGCCTGTGGAGCCTGACGTGAAGATGATGTAGGCGAGCTTCTTTCCGGAGGGCTCCTCGTACCACTCGGGGCCAGTCTGCATCGGGGATAGCCGGGGCACTTCCAGGTCTACGTCGGCTATCGCAAGTTCCACCTCGGCCAGTTGCAATTCGAGGCGACGTCGGGACGCAGGATTGCGTGCGTCGAGCGGGACTACGGTGCAGTCGGCGAGCAGCACGCCGTAGACCGCCACGAGACTGGCACAGCCGGGCTCTACCTGTACGCCGATGCGGGTCCCGGCTGGGACGCGCGCCCGGATCGCCCCGGCGAGCCGCCGCGCCGCCTTGAGGAGCTCGGACCTGGTGAGGCTCCCGTCATGCCCCACGACGGCGGTGTCCGACGGGTGCTGCCCGGCGTGCTCCACGAACGCGGCCAGCAGATGAGGGCCGAGCGAGCGCACCGCCGGCTCAGGTTCGACGCGTGCGGGGGCCTGTGCCGCAAGACCCGTGAGGTTGTGCAGACTCTCCCTCACAGCAGTCGCAAGCCGCACCACTTCTTCCGCCGTGAACAAGCCCTCGTCGAGGTCGAGTTGCAGCTCAATACGGTCGCGGCGCTCGGTCGCGATGAGTGTGAGCGGGAAGCGTGCTTGGCCACCCTCAAGTTCGAGGCGCGTCCACCGGACGGGTTCCTCGGAGGCCACATCGGGCAGGTTCTGGTAGAGCAGGGCCGCGTCGATGAGCGGATCTGCGCCTGCTCGGTGCTCGGTGGCGTGCCGGGCCACAAGGCGGGCGTAGGGCACCTCGTGGTGCGCGAGTGCTGCACGCACCTGGTCTCGGACCTTGCTGAGGACACCGTCCGCGGGAAGGCGCACCCGGAATGGGAGCAGGTTCACCAGGGGGCCGACGACGCCTTCCAGTTCGGGTCGGTCGCGGTTCGCGTGGTGGAGTCCAACGAGGAAGTCATCGCTGCCAGTTACTCGGGCGACAGCCTGTGCGAAGGCTGTCAGTACAACTTCGAAGGGCGTCGTCCCGGAGGTCTGGCAGGTAGCGCGCAGCGCAGGCTCGACGGCCTGGCCGAGCGGAATCGAGTGGACAGCGCGGCGCCCGTCAGGGACACCGCTGCCGAGCCGCAGCCGCGGGGGCAGGTCAGCCAGGGCGTCGTCCCACCAGCGTTCCTGCGTTTCGAGGTCCCCCCGCTGTACACGCTTCTCCATCCATGCCGACCAGTCCCCAAGCTGGAGTGGCCGATCGCTGGGAACCCCGTCGAACAACTCGCGGGCAAGGGTGACAGTGGAGCTTCCGTCGGCGATCGCGTGGTGGCACGCGAGAAGCAATACATGGTGGGTTGGGTCCACGGCGAACAGCACCGCACGCAGCAGAGGAGCCTTCCGCAGGTCGAGACCCTCGTCGAGCACCTCACGGGCCTGGCGAAGGGCTTCAGCCTCGCTCGTGACCGGCCGTATCTCAAGGTCAGCGGTGCGGTTTTCCCACACGACCTGGACGACCCGCCCGTCCTGTTCTTCAAGGGATGTGCGCAGCGCCTCGTGCCGTGCACACAGTCCGGCGAGCCGGGACTTCAGCAATGCCGTGTCGAGCGCGCCTTCCAGCCGGACGAGTGTGGGGATCATCCATGTGCCCGACGCATCGGTGAGGTTGTCGAGCACCCAGAGCTGGGCCTGAAGCGGTGCCGCGGGCAGTATGGCTACCCGTGCCGCCTGTCGACGCACGGTCGTCTCGGCGAGCTCCCCGAGCAGCTCCACCCCTTCGAGCACACGCTCAGTGGGCGCACCGAAGTCGATCAAGCACGCTACCTCGTCGGCTCCGGCTGCGCGCAGCTCAAGAAGCCGATCACGGCACCGATCCAGCCCACCGACGAGACCACCGCCCTCGATCATCTGCTCGGCCGACCGGAGGGCAAGCGCGCGGGCGTCCGATTCCGACGGCCGCAGCGCCTGGTCCGCGCCACGAGCGTGAGCCTGCTGCAGGACGAGGTTACTCAGGGCGTACTCGGCGTAGGCCTCCACGGCCGCCGCACGTGTTTCGGCCTCGTCCTTGCCGACGAGCGCGTGGGTCATCACCGTGACCCGCCCGCCCGGTTGGGTACCACGGGCGCGTCGATACCGGGCGACCCGCTCGGAGAGTTCCTCCATGGACTTGTAGTTGAGATTTGTGAGGACGTTGAATCCGCTGTGTCCCGCGAGCTCGAATGTCTCAGGCGCCTGCGAGGTCAACCACAGCGGCAGCTGCGCTTGGACCGGGCGCGGCCAGGTCCGTACGGCGGCGCTCTCCCCCTCGGCGTCCGAGAACTCGACGGCCTCGCCCTCCCAAAGTCTGCGCAGGAGTTCGATCTGCTCAAGCAACCGGGCTTTGCGGTCGCCGTACCTGCCGCGGGCCAGCACGAAGTCACGGCGGTGCCAGCCGGAGGCGATGGCCAGGTCCACCCGGCCTCCCGAGAGTTGGTCTACGGCGGCCCACTCTTCGGCAACACGAACCGGGGTATGGAGGGGCAGGACCACGCTCCCTGCCCTGAGCCGGAGGTTCTTTGTTCGACCAGCGAGGTACGAGGCGATGACTGACGGGTTCGGGTAGGGACCGCCGAAGTCATCGAAATGGCGCTCGGGTGTCCAGACGGCCTCCAGCCCGAGTTCGTCCGCGCGGAGCGACGCGTCAAGGAGGAGTTGGTAGCTCTGTGCGGGATCGTCGCCTCGGCCGGAGAAGAAGAACAGGCTGAGCGACGGCAGCCCGCCGTCGGAACGGGCGGCTGGCGCGGAGGCACCGCGCGCCTGCCAGTGCCGCTTGGCGCGGGGGACAGAAGCCACGGGCTCGCTGCGGGGCGTCGTAGTGAGGGCTGTGACCAGTGCGCGTGGGGTGGGGTGATCGAAGAGCACCTGGAGCGGCACACGGCGGGACAGCCGCTTCTCGAGGCGGCCGGCCACCCGCAACGCGTCCAGTGAGTTCGCGCCGAAGTCGAACAGGCTGCGGTCGGGGACCACGGCCTTGCCGACGACCTCTGCGAAGGTTTCCAGAACGGTCTTGAGTACTGGATCGGACAGGTCGTCGAAGCCCGGTATGGCGAGAGATTGGGCCGGGTCTCTCACGCTTGCCCGCAGAGTCGCGCGATCGACCTTTCCGTTCGCGAGGAGCGGCAGATGTTCGAGTATTTCAAGGCGGCTTGGAACGAACGCTGGTGGGAGCCGGGTGGCAAGGGCGCCGAGCAGCGCGTCGGCGTCGAGCCCTGTGGGGCTCACCCAGGCGTGGAGGCGGACGTCGGTGCCTTCCCTTGCAGTAAGGACTTCCGCGGCAACCACGCCAGGTTGGTCGGCGAGCACGGCGCGGACCTCTGCGGGTTCGACCCTGACACCTCCGATTTGCACCTGGTCGTCCGCACGTCCAACGATGTCTATACATCCGGAGGGCCGACGTCGGCCGAGATCGCCTGTGCGGTAGAACCAGCGGCCTTCGTCCTCCCCGAAACGTGTGTCGATGCCGGAGTCCCCGTGGTAGCCGCGGGCGACGGCGTTGCTGGCGAGCACGATTTCGCCCTGTGACCACGGCCCGTCGGCCCGCTCCCCGTCGTCGTCGCATAGCCACACGTCGGTCTCTGCGACCGGTAGACCGATTGGGACGCTGGGAAGTCGACCGCCTCGCTCCGCGAACCACTGCAGTCCCGTCGTGCTCTCGCTGGGCCCGAAGCCGTTTATGAGCACACAGCCCGTGGGCGCGGTCTTCGTGAAGAGTTCAAGGTCTGATGGAAGCGCGGCTTCCCCGCCTAGGACTACGGCTCGTAGTTGGCTGGGCAGACCCTCGGAGGCGAGGAGACGGAACAGGCTGGGGGTGGTGTGCAAGACCGTAGCCTGAGAGAGGACATCATCGCGCAGAGTCTGCAGCCCATGGCGTTTGGGGGAACCGATCAGGAGCGTCGCCCCGACGATCGAGGTGGCGTAGATATCCATCACCGCCGCGTCGAAAGCGAACGAAGCGGTCATGCAAAGCCGGTCAGAGGGCTCGAGCCCGATGGAGGCCGCAAACCGAAGAGCGTGCGCGTAGACCCCTTCGTGGGTCTGCACTACAGCCTTCGGGGTGCCGGTGGTGCCGGAGGTATACAGCAGATAGGCCGTGGTATCGGGCGCCGGCAGCGGGGGCAGCGCGTTCGCCGGCGGTGCCTCGTCCTGGACCGACCGGGCACCTGCGTGCACCACACGGTCCACATGGCGCGGATCGGAACGTTCGAGCGGTACGTATGTCCGCCCCGCCCGCAGGCATCCGAGCATCTGTGCGATGGTCCGCGCCTGGGTGTCCGCGACGAGTGCGACCGGGCCGGGAGGTGTCCCGTGAGCCGCGAACGCGAAACGTTCGGCCTCGGCCAGGATCCGGTCCGGGGTCCAACGTTCGTCACCGTCGATCACGGTGGGGCCTGCTGCCAGGACAGCCTCCACGAGGCTGTTGGCACGTGGCAGGAATTGCGGGAACCGATTGCGCAGGCGCTCTTGTTCGCGGCGTTCGCGGCGTCCGAGGAGTTCGGCAACGTCCTCGTCCATCCCCTCTGCCAGCGCGTGAAGCCACCCCGCCAACCGCTCTCCGAGTCCGTTCAGCGCGGAGGCGGTAAGCCCCCCGGGCGGCGCCGCCAGCCGTAGTTCGATGTCATCAGTTGGAACGATCGCGACCACGAGCGGAACGTCCGCCTGCTCGTGGACCTCGATGGATCTCACCTTGAGTGGGGAGTCGCTGATTACCGCCTGGTCCAGGGGATAGTTCTCAACCACGAGTACGGAGTCTGGCGAAGACAGGCCCGCTGCGCGTGACACCTCGTCGAGCGGCGACCAGCCGTGCCGACGGTCCAGGATCAGGTCCTCCTGGACACGCTTGAGCAGCGCGTGAACGGTCTCCCCCGGCTCGAACCGGACGCGTGTGGCGATGGTATTGACGAGCATGCCGACCATCTCGTCGACTCCGTGCAGCTCGGCGGGGCGACCCGAGAACAGCGAGGTGAACGTGACGTCCTGGGCGCCGCCCGGCTCCGCGAGGCATGCGGCCCAAGCCGCCGTAGCCAGGGTTCCGAGAGTGATTGCGCGGGATTGACAGGCCGCGTGGATCCGTTCCGCTGCCGCGGTGCCCAGGGTGACCTGGCATTCGCCGCCCGTCCCGCCGGATTCTCCGTTGACCGGCGTGGCGACAGTTCCGGCCAATCTCGCCTGCCAGTACTCGCGAGCGGGAGCGGGGTCGACGGCGCGCAGCCATCTAACGAAGTTGCGAAACGGCGCAGTCGGCGGCAGAGTGCTGTTGGTCCCGTCGCGGGCCGCACGGTAGCCGAGATCGATCTCCACCAACACCCTGCCAAGGCTCCAGCCGTCAAGCAGGAGATGGTGAAAGGTCCAGATGAGTACGGCGGAGTCGGGCAGCAGGACAAGCACGAGCCGGAACAGCGGCGGACGTCCGAGATCGAAGCCCTGGGCGCGCTCCGCCTGGGCAATCGCGTCGATGTCCACCTCCGGCTGGTCGCGCCAGTCCTCCACGTGCCAAGGCAACTCGCACTCGCGGTAGACCACTTGCTGAGGCTCGGAGAGTCCAGCGTGGTGGAAGGAGCTCCTCAGCGCCGGGTGGCGGGTACAGAGGTCGAGCCATGCCTGGCGCAAGGCGGCAGGATCCGGGGAGGCGCCGAGCTCGATACGCAACTGCTCGACGTAGGCGCTGGTCTCCGGTTCGAGTACCGCCCGGACCAGCATGGCCTGCTGCAGAGGCGTGAGGCCATGAACGTCTTCGACCTTAGTCATCTGTGGACTCCAGATCAGCAAGTAGCGCACGGAGCTCGTCATCGGGGAGCCCGCTTTGCGGGAAGTCGACCGCGCTGGCTGCGGTAATTCCTGGTGCTTCGAGGAATTCATCCAGAGCGGTTTCGAGAGCCTTCAACCACTCACTGGCGTCGTCGCGGTGGTTCAACTCAGCCTGAAGCGTGCCTGCGATGGTGTAGAGGGTGACGCGCCGCTCGTTGGCACGAGGGAAGCCAGGGTCGCGCAGCTGGAGCTCGGGGTCTCGGACGAGTTCGAACCGGGACGACGCTTCGTCGCCTAGGACCCCGAGTGGATTGATGACCAGGGCTGCCGAATGGCCGGTACGGGCGTAGGCCGCGGCCAGTGCTAGTCCTCCTTCAAGCAGGTCACGCAGGTGCGTCTTCACTTGGACCAGAACGTCCGTGGGCGAACCTGCTTCAAGTGCTAGGGGTATCAGTGCTGTGAGCCAGCCGACCGTACGGCCGAGATCGAGCGCGCCGAGCATTCGCCCGTGGCGCTCCACTTCGACGTCCCAGCGATTGGTGACACTGCCGTTGGCCCACGCGGCGGCGGCGACGAGCATTTCTTCCTCGGTGCATCGGAGCCTGTCAAGCGCGGCCCGCAGACGCTCGGTTCCGGGGACCAGGGCCTGCTTGGTGACACGCGTGTCCCGCTCGGTGCCGGTTGCCGCCGCCGAGGGAATTGGGGGGACCGTTGCCGGGACGGGAAGTTCGGCAACTGCGCGGCACCACGTCGAGTAGGCGGTGGACTCAGGTGCTAGCGCAGGCTCGCGGTCGGACTCGAAGGCGTCGAGGGCTTCCTCAATATCGCCGACGATCACCCGCCAGGACTGTGCGTCTACGACAGTGTGGTGCGCACACAGGAGGAGATGGCCAGGTAGCACGGTTGCGCGGAACAGCGCGCCGGCGGCGTCGAAGCCCCGACACGCCGTTTCGATCTCGTCCCCGTGTTCCAGCACATGGCCACCACGGCCGCCGTCTAGTGTCGCGCCGAGTGTGGGGTGCGACTCGACGACCGCGGCGAGCGCCTTGTCAAGTGCCTCCGTGTCGAGAGGACGGAGTAGCCGCAACAGCACGCCTTGGTTGAAGTGGGTAGGCAGCCCGCGGGACTCTAGCCAGGTACGCATCGGCGCTGGTGGCGTGGGTCCTTCGGCCACAGGCGAGGGCATGGCGGGTGGGCTCAGGTGGGTACACAGGGACTCGAATGTCGCTTCCTGCGCGATCGCGGCCGCCGGAAGCCGCCACCCTGTCCGCGAGACCTGGGCGCAAACCCGCAGCCAGGTGACCGAGTCGCCGCCGGCGGCAAAGAAGTTCGCGGTCGGCCCAGCCGGTGGGGCGCCGAGCACTTCGGCCCATGCCTGGGCGAGCACATGCGAGTCGGCCGGGGTGAGCGACGGCGGCGACAGCGGCGGTGCCGCGGGGATGCGGGTCTCGAGCGCGGCGCGATCGACTTTGCCGTTCGCCGACAGTGGCAGCGCGTCCACTAGTGCCCAGGCGTGCGGGACCATGTGATCAGGGAGCTTTTCGGACAGGTCACGGCGTAGCGCCTCCTCGGACACGCCGTCTGTGCACGGTACGACAAAGCCCACCAGCCGCCGGTCTCCCTGCGGGTCGCCGGTAACGATGACCGCCGCGCGTTCGACACCGGGCAGGGCCTCCAGTGTGTGCTCGATCTCTCCTAGCTCGACTCGGTAGCCTCGGATCTTCACCTGGGTGTCGGCCCTGCCGAGGATCTCGATATTGCCGTCGGGAAGCCATCGACCAAGGTCCCCGGTGTCATACAACCGCTCACCCTCGCGGTCCATGAATCGTTCAGCGGTACGTGCCGTGTCTCGCCAGTACCCGTCCGCGAGGCCGCGTCCGCCGATGAACAGCCGACCCGTCACGTGGACTGGACAGGGGCGCAGTCGGTCGTCGAGCACCTCGACCGTCTGGTTCGCGAGAGGACGTCCGTAGGGGATGCTCTTCCAGCCCTCATCGACCTCTCGGATCCGGTAGGCGATCGACCATATCGATGCCTCGGTGGCACCGCCGAGGGACCACACCGTTGCTTCTGGAGCGATGGCGCGTAGGCGCTTGGGCAGCGGCAACGGGATCCAGTCCCCGGAGAGCATGAATGTCCGCAGCTCGGGCACTGGGAGGTCGGGGTCGGCCTCCAGAGCATCGGCAAGCATCTGTGCGAGTGCCGGTACGGAGTTCCAGACCCGCACCTCGTGGGTGTGGGCCGCACTTGCCCAGGCCGCCGGGTCGTTGCGGTCGGCGGGGTAAACCACGGCGGCGCCCACCCGCCAGGTTCCGAACAGGTCCCACACTGATAGGTCGAACGCGAGGTGAGAGAGCGCCAGGGCGCGGTCCGTGGAGTCGAAGGCCATCCGCTGGCCGATGTCGACCAGCGTGTTAACCGCCGCCTCGTGGCGGATCACGACTCCCTTCGGCCGTCCTGTAGACCCGGAGGTGTAGATGACGTAGGCCGTGTCATGCGCCCGTGGCAGACGACGTCGGCGTGCAGTGGAGAGGTGTTCGAGGTCGATCCCATCGGGCCATGAGCCGCCCACCTGTAGCACGCACGCGGGAGCCGCCTCGGCAAGGATGCGCTGGATGCGCTCCGCGGGCTGAGATGCCTCAACCGGTACGTACGCCGCGCCCGCGAGAAGGACGCCTAGTGCGGCGACGGCTTGTCGCCATCCGTGCGGCACGACGATCGCCACCAGCCCGCCGCGCGGCACCTGTTTGTCGAGAACAACGGCGGCGACCGCCTCCGCCTCCTCTACGAGCTGCGCAAAGCTGAGTATGCGGTCCCCGTCGATGACGGCGGGGGCATCGGGTGTGCGCGCGAGCGCGGTAAGCACCCCGTCAACAAGCGTCTCGGAGACAACCGGCGCATCGGTGGCATTGGTTCGGTCCTGGAGGAGACGCTGTGTCTCAGGCAGGAGGTCGGGCGCGGATTCCTCCCATGGTTCCTCCACCAAGGCGCGAAGGACGCCGCACCACGCTTCAAAGAGCGCGTCGAGTACGCCTGGCTCGAACATCTCCTCGACAGCGTCCCAGTTGTAGTGCAGTTCGCCCCGGTGCTCGTAGACCTGCAGATCGAGCCATACTTGAGGTGTCTGGGAGATTCCGTGTACCAGCTCACCGAGCCACGACCAGTCGAACTCGCGCCCGAGGTCAGGGGTCGTGAGTGCGCTGGTGAATACGACGGGTAGCCCGACGGCGTCGAGTCGGCCATTTCGCCGCGCCAACTCACGGGTGAGATGTACCCCCGACACCGAACCGTGCGCCAACTCCTGCCAGAGCCGTGCCTGAACATCGCGCGCGTGGCCGTGGAAGTTGTCCCACCGGGCGTTCATAGTGTGCGGGAGTACAGATGTGAAGTCACCCAGGAGATGCCCCACGTCGGGGTGGATCGGCAGCCGGCGGAAGACGGTGACGTTCAGTGCCAGCCTGTCCTCGGCGCTCCATCGCGCGAGCACCCAGCCGAAGGCGGCGAGCAGCGCGGCGGAAGGGGTGACACCTGAGGTACCCGCGTGGCGCTGGAAGACTGACCATTCCTCGGCGTCCAATCGCCCGTGACGCCGCGTGAAACCGGCGCCCGTGCGCTGCGCGAGCGGGAGCCGGGGGGCCGTGGGTAGGTTGTCGAGTTCGGCACGCCACCAATCCAGGTCGGCGTCCTTCGGCGCTCCCTCGACGCTCAGCACGTAGTCACGAAAGGTGAGTCCGAGCGGGGCTAGTTCGCGTGAGGGCTCGTCGTAGAGCTCCCTGAGCTCGTCGATGAGAAGCACTCGTGACCACGCGTCGCACACCCAGGCGTCGAGCCCGACGTGCAGCCGGACCTCCTGCGGCAGGATGCTCGCTCGGACCTCGATGAGCGGCCACTCTTCGAGCGGGCGGACCCGGTGTCCCATCTCACGCCGCCATGCGCGCACCCTGGCCTCCGGATCGGGATCGTCGCGCAGGTCCTGGGCGACGATCTGGAACGGCGGTGCCTGACGAAGCACGTGCTGACGGCCGTCCTCGGTCGCCAAGGTGCGCAGAGACGGATGCCGTTCCACGAGGAGCTGGAACGCACGTTCCAGGCGGGGCAGATCCAGGTCGGGGGCGCAGCGCAGCTCCCGGTACGTCTGGGCTGCGGCGCCGCCGAGCTCCAGGAAGTCTTGGCGCCCGACCCAGTACGCCTCTTGTACCGGGGTCATGGGGAACGGCTCGTACGCGTCGTCCGGAGCGTGGACCAGCGCCGGCACCGCCACACTGGACTCGTCCGCAGATGAGAGCCGTCGGCTCGCCAGCTCTCGTGGCGTCCTGGATTGGAGAATCTCCGTCAGGGGCACGTTGCGTCCGAGCGCACGCTTGAGCGTGGCGGCGAGCTCGAGGGCTTTGAGTGAATGTCCGCCGTGGAGGAAAAAGTCCGCGTTCATGTCCAGCTCTGGCTGGCCGAGCGTAGTGCGCCACGCTTCGAGGACGGCGGTCTCCAGAGCGTCCTTCGGAGGTTCAGCGGTTACCGACACCTCGTCCGCGAGCGCGGGAAGAGCGCGGAGGTCCACCTTGCCGTTCGGGTGGACGGGAAGCGTGGCGCAGGCCATCGCGCGCTCGGGTATAAGGGCGGCGGGGAGGCGGTCGGCGAGCTCTTCGCGCAACGAACTCCATGGCCGGTCGGCGACGAACCATGCGACGAGGCAGTGGTCGGCGTCGGTTGAGGACTCTGCGCGGACCGCGGCCTGGCTTACCCCAGGGAGGCCGGACAGCAGGTCGGCCACCTCGGCGGGATCCACGGCCACGCCGTGCACCTTCACTTGGCGGTCGCCTCGCCCGAGTATCTCGATCACTCCATCGAGGCGCATCCGGCCGAGATCACCGGATCGGTAGGCCGTCTGGTTGCTTCCCAGCGGATCGGGTACGAAGCGTTCCGCCTGTGCGGCGGGCTCGTTGGCGTATCCATTAGTGGCGAATGGTGTTCTGATGACGATCTCGCCTGGTTCACCCAGCCCGCACGGGACACCTGCCCCGTTGAGGAGGGTGATCGCCGTCTGCGGGAGGGGGCGTCCGATCGGCTGCACCCCCGGCTCCGGGGCCTCCGGAACGCGGAAGAAGATCTTGGTCTGGGTAGTCTCCGACGGGCCGTAGAAGTTCAGCACTTCGTAATCACCCGGGAAGTGTTCGCGGAAGCGGGTGACGAGGGTGTCGCTCAGCGGTTCGCCGGCGAAGAAGACGTTGCGCAGGGCGGGCAACGGAGTCTGTGCCGTCGTTGCTAGCCAGCTGCGTGCCAGCGTCGGTACGAGGTGGAGCCGGGTCACCCCCTGCGCCGCGAGGAGGGGCACCACGTTGTCACCGCCCAAGTCGGCGGGGTCGTCGAGCAGGTGGAGGACACCACCCGCGGTCAACGGCAGCCATATGTCGCGAAGGGCCATGTCGAAGGCGAGGTTGGTCAGAAGGACGAATCGATCCTCACCGCCGACTTCGAACTCCTGCCGCTGCCAGCCGAGAAAGTGTGCGATACCCCGGTGTGTACCGACGATCGCCTTTGGGGTGCTGGTTGAACCGGTGCTGAAGACGATGTATGCGGGCGCTCCGGGGCTGACTGGGACCAGATAGCCCACGTCGACCCCGATCTCGACGATCGTGCCGAGTTCGGTGTCGCGCGGATGGTGGCCTTCCGCTCTCACCACCACCCGGGCCTCCGCCTCACGCACCATCAGCGTGAGTCGGCCGGGTGGGAGCCGACGATCCAGATGGAGCACGACTCCGCCCGCGACCATCGTGCCAAGCGCGGCCGCGACGGTGTCGAAGCTGGCACTGCCGAGCACCCCGACGACATCGCCGGGGCGTACACCAGCGGTTTGCAGTGTGCCCGCCACCTGCAGGGCACGGGCGTGGAGCTGGCCGTAGGTCCAGGCCGTCTGACCGCTCCGGATGGCCAGCCTGTCCGGATCAATGGCCATGACGGTGTCGGGGACGGATGACACGTCCGGGATCGGCAGTGGGTCCCGCGAGAGCGGCAGGCGACGATCGGCCCGGGCGGTACGCAATGACCAGGCAAGACAGGGAGACTGAGGTGCCCGCGTGAGCTCGCCGAGGGCGAGCTCCAACTGGTCGGCGAACTCCTCTGCGGCTTCGTCGTCCATGAACGAGCGTTGCCGGAGCAGCACGAGGCGCAGGCCCTCGTCCTCGATAGCCGTGATCGTGAGGGGCACCTTGGCCTCCTCCGGGCATTGCTCGACGGAGGTCTCACGGACCGTGAGGCCGCCGACCCGCGAGGGCACCTCGAGGTGGTCGAATACGACGTCAACCTGTGCGGCGGAGCGCGGCAGCCCGAGGCGGGCCTGTAGCGACTCGAGCGGAACGGAGGCACGCTCTCGCAGGTCCTGGAGCTCCTGTGTGATCTGCCGCACCAGTTCGGCGCCTGTGGTCTCGTCCTCCAGCCGCGCGAGGGCTCGCTGGACGGAGACGAGGCAGCCCACAGTGCGCGTCCACGGGGGCGTCCGGTTCGCGAAGGGCACGCCGACAGACACCTCGTGCTGTCCGCTTTGGCGCCCCAGGACGACGGCCACCGCAGCGAGCACGAGGGCGGCCACCGTGGTGTCGAGTTCCTGTGCGCGCCGCTTGAGCGCGTCCGCGTCGGTGATGCATCGCGTAGTGAGCCCTGCTCCGGTCGCTCCGGGGTCTCCCCATGGCAGTTCCACGCTGGCGTGCAGCGGCCGCGCCCGCCAGAAGGCGAGGTCGTCGGCGTCGTCACCTGCGTCCAGCGCCTTCCGTTGCTCTGTCGCCCAGGCCAAGGCCGAAGGAGGGGGCGGCGGCAGTGGGCGGCCGGCCAGGAGGGCGTCCAGTTCCTCAATCAGGACGCGCACCGACCAACCGTCGACTACACGGTGATCCCACGCCAGCTCGACATGTTCGTTCCCACGCCTCACCGTGAACGGCCGACCCTCCTCAAGGTCGGGGCGTCCTTCCGCGATGACCCATGGCACTCGGCGTTGGCGGCCGTGAGCGTCAGGGCCGAGAGTGGCGAGTCCGGGGTGCCGGTGAACGAGCGTGGTGATCGCGGCCTCGACGTCGGCGCCTGGGGGCACGCCGAGGGTGATTGAGACCGGCGGCAGTCCGGACGGGGACATCTGCGCGAGCAGCCAGAGGCCTTCTTGTTGGAGCGAGAGCGGGGCCTCGTCCGGATCGGGACCGGCTATCGCCGCGCGTGGTGCTCGCACGATGGCCTCAGCCTGGCCTTTGAGCGTGCCTGCAGCGAGCAGTTCGACCGGGGACACATGGACGCCCATCCGTTCGGAGATCCGCGCTGACAGCTCGACGGCCAGGACGCTCGCGCCGCCTGTCGCGAAGAAGCTCGCGTCCGTGGATTCGACACGGACGCCGAGGAGGTCGTGCCACAACTCTGCCAGCGTTGTCTCTTCCACGCTCGCAGGTGCCGGTCCGCTACGAGCGATCCACCGATGGGCTGCGGGAAGGTCTCGGGCCTCCCATGCCTCCCGGCACGCTCCCCGCTGGAGCTTTCCGCTCGTAGTTCGCGGCAGCGCCCGCCCCCGAAGGATGACCAACTCGTCGGGCTCGAAGGCGAGGGCCAGTCGGAACGCCCTTCGCACCTGCTCGACGATATCGTGTGCAGTGCCGCGCGCTTCGAGCGCGAGCACGAGCCGCTCGGGTTCTCCGGCTGTGGAGAACGCGCACGCAGCGATGACTCCGTCCACCTCGTGTGCGATCGCTTCGAGGTCGTGCGGGTGGTGGTTCTCGCCGCGGAGGATCACGAGATCCTTCAAGCGTCCCCGGATGTAGAGCTCGCCGTCGTGGAGGATCCCGAGATCGCCAGTGCGCAACCAGTTGTCCCGGCCATCATCCGTGCGCAGATTGAAGTTCTCGTTCCCCACCTGCCCGTGGTATCCGCTCGCGACGCTCGGCCCGCGGACCCAAATCTCCCCAGTGCCCTCGACTGGAGAACCGTCGTGGTCCACGATCACGACCTCCTCCACTGGGTGACCACAACTCACGCCGAGTTCAGTCACCCGGGGTGGTGCGCCGACCGGGGATGAGGAAACGAGCAGAGTCGATTCTGCAAGGCCGTAGCAGGGGGTGAATGCCTCGGTCCGGAAGCCGAGGTCGGCGAAGGCGCGGGGAAAGCGTTCAAGGGTTCGGGCTGAGATCGGTTCCGAGCCGGTGAAGGCTACTCGCCACCGGCTGAGGTCTATGCCTTCGAGCCGTTCTGGGTCCACCCTGTCGGCGCACCAGGCGTAGCCGAAGTCGGGGCCTCCGCTTGTGGTGACGCCGAAGTCGGAGATCGCTCGAAGCCACGCGTCCGGGTGGCGCACAAAATGCTCGGGGGCCATCAAGACGGTATGCAGGCCCATGCGCAGGGGATGGAGGAGAGTGCCAACCAGGCCCATGTCGTGAAACAGGGGGAGCCACCCGGCGACCACATCGGTCTCGTGCTGGTCGAAGGCCCGCTGTATGACGGTGAGGTTCGCGTCGATATTCGCGGTGCGGACACAGACACCCTTCGGGTCAGATGTCGAGCCGGAGGTGTACTGCAGCACCGCGAGGTCCGCGGGCTCAACACGCAAGTCGGGTTCTCGCTCCAGGTCCGGGAGTACCGCGCCGGGGATCGAGTTCCGACTGAAAGAGAGCGTGGTTCCAGCATCCTTGGCGATCTGCTGTAGGCGAGCTCCAGTACGCGTCCCGGGATTGGCCGGGGCCGGAACCGCGACGCGACCGGCGAGGAGCACTCCGACGAGCGCCACAACGAGTTCCTCGCTCGTCGGCAGCGCCACAAGGACCCGATCACCCGGGGATGTCGCCGCACGAACCTGGCTGGCCACGCTGCCCGCACGGCGGAAGAGCTCGCCGCGGGCGAGGGTCTGTGGCTCGGAATCAGGGACGATGAAGGTGACGGCAGGCGCATCGGGACAGTTCTCAGCGTGAGCCCGGGCCTGGTTCAGAAACGTCACGAAAGCCTCCAGAGGCATGTGCTTAAGACCTGGTCCGCGACGGCCGGGTCCTCCAGAACCGCCATGTGTGCTCCGGGATGACGGAACAGTCGCGTTGTGCCATGTGTGTGGCTGGCCCAACGGTGGAGCCCAGCATCATCGAGGTCGTCATCAGTACCGGCGAAGACGAACAAGGGGACGTCGAGCGGAACGCCCGTTTGCGTCGGGAAGCTGTCAACCAGCGCAAGATCACCCCGGAGCGCAGGCAGGAAGATCGAAAGGAACTCCGGCTCGTTCAGGATCTCTGGGGGGACGGCGCCCCAGCGCCGGTTCACTGCCTTCGCCAGCTCGCGATCGGGCAGACGCAGGAGATCGTCGTGCGATCGAGTCCTACTCGGGGCGGTCTCTCCCGAGACCACGAGCGCGCGGACCATACCGGGGAGTGCGGTGCACACGCCGTAAGCGAGGAGCGCGCCCAGGCTGTGTCCGAACACCACGAGCGGTAGCGGCGGCAGCGCACGAAGCGCCCCGGCCAACGCGGCGACCGCTTCTGTTGCCGACGTCAGCGGGGACTCACCGAGCCGGGTCTCGCGTCCGGGCAGTCGTGCCACGCGTAGCTCGACATCGCCAGGCAGACGCGATTGCCAGCCGAACCAGGCCGCTGTGCCGCTGCCCGCGTGAGGTAGCACCAGAAGTCGCCTGGCTGGACTCGCAGTCGTCGTTGGCGCGGCCGGCAACCAAACATCCGGGGTCACCCTGCCTCCCGTTGGCGGGTCACTAGATCAAGCGGCCACGTTGTGCGCTCCCGAGTCGTGCGGAGCACGTCTTCGGCTACAAGGCGCCACGCCTCGGCACGCGGGACACCGGCCACCGCGAGACGTTCCTTCATGCGGTCGGCCTCGAAGGCGATAACCTCGGGTGGCAGTCGCAGGGCGCCAGAGTCGAGAATGCGCACGGCGCCAGTGAGGTCCCGCGCGGTGATCACCCGCCCGGCATTGAACTTGCTCGGGGAGAACGGCACGTCCAGGTATCCGCGGGCGAAGGCTTGCTCGACACAGGCGCCCACGTCCCCCGGGCGGAGGGAGAGCACGGTCTGCAGGAGCGAACGGACCGACGCCTCGATGCGTTGCGCCTCTGCCTCGTCCCAGAGGTACGAAGAACTGTCGGCTTGGGCCAGTCCTTGGCCAGCCAGGGCCAGTCCTCGCGCGTTGTCGCTGACATCGGGGATACGCGTCGCCTCGCAAGGCGTCTTCACGACTACCCGGTCTGCCCCGGCTAATGCTGCCGTGTGGGCGGATGCCTGGATCAATGCCTCGGCGTCATCTGGGTGTGTCGGGAAGGCGCCCATGTACTGGTGAAATACCGTGGCGACGCGCACATCGCCCCCGGCTCCGAGCAGTTCCCGGCCCAACGACCCCATGACGCGAACAGCGGCCACGTCCTGAGCACGGCAACCCTGTTCGGCGTAAGCCAGCGACACCGAACGGACACCGGACTCGACCGCGAGCAGCCCCTCCAACAGGTTTGTGGTGATAGCCACACACGGTGGGACGAGGGTGGCAGTCAGCGTGCCGAAGAACTCGCGGTCGAGGATGACACCGAGCTCAGCGTATCGGCCTGTGAGCCGGTCGACATACCTCCACCGGTCGATCGACACTGCGAGCGGGAGTTCCGCGTAGTAGGGGATGTTGTAGCAGATCGCCCCACCCTCGAAGGCGGTCACTCCGCCGGCATAACTCAGTTCGGCCAGCAGCCGTGGATCCCGGGCGCTGTGGCGCGTCTGCAGAGGCACAGGACATTCCGCGCTGATCTGCCTAAGAATTTCGACGCCGTGATTCACAACTGGGAATCCGTTCAACTGCCCTTGGTTGGACAGAACATGCTCCGCCTCCGTGTAGCGTCCGTCCCGGGTCAGCGAGTCGACTTGGAAAGACAGCACGTCGGCCCCGGCGGCATGGAGATGCGCGAAGAGACGCTGCTGATCCCCGCGTCCACGCACGCCGGAACGAGGATGGAGCAAGACGCGAGGAGAGCTTTCATGCAGTTCCGCAAGCGATGGTCGGCCTGCGAGCACGCAAGCGTTATCCTCGATGTCCCGCGCGGCTTCGCCGGTCGGCCATTGGGCGAGAACCGCGTCCCTGCCCTCAACGATCGGCTCCGAGCGGCGGCTCGGCGGAGCCACGTTGCCTGCTCGACGGGGAGTGCGGCTGGCGAGGTCTTCGCGTAGCGCGGCGACAACTTCGTCCACCTCAACGAAGGTGCTGTAGACACGGGTGAAGCCGAGGGCAAGGAGTTTCTCGGTATCTCCGGTGAGAGTCGGATGTCCGCCCAGATACCACACACAGTTTCCTGGAAGAGCAGGCACCTCGTGCAGGTAATGCTCTGCGTGGCCATCCATGTTTGAAACGAGCACCGCATCGCAGTCGTTTGCTACGGCAGCGAACCGTTCAAAGTCATTCTGGATCCCGAGGTCGAGGATCTCAAATCCCCTTGCGACCAAGGCGCGTTTGAGCACGAACAGCCCGACAGAATGTGAATCGGCGCCGAGCCCCCCGATTGCAAGCGTCGCGCTCACGCGGCCTATGTCTAGCACGTGCGACTCCAATCGATGGTCACTCTCAATGGTCGAGAATCCGCGTTGGTCCTGACCGGAAGATGCCTGTCTTGATCGTCTTGCAAGGTCCTGCCCAACAGTTCGACACCCCGGAACGTGACTCACGTCACTTCCGTGTATAGCGAGACCCGCGTTGGCCTGGTTGGCCGGTTGGAGCACCCGCAGCGGTGAGCCTATGCACAGAGGTCGCGGACCAGCGGGCCGTTTGACTCAACGGGATGGACCTTGGCCGAGCCCCGCCCATTGGGTGCAGGTCACTCGAACCAGCAACTAGAGGTGCTCCTCGGTTAGAAACTGATCCAATTTCAACTCGTTTATCCCATCACGGATCTCGCCATCCCCTGATCCTGTCGACTCGATATGCGGCTTCAACTCTGCTCGATCTACTGCGAGTTGGCACATCACGCCAGTGATATCACGCAGGCAATACTGCACTCGGCGAGGTTGCGGGCCTGCAGGGCAGGCCGAGGCCAGCAGCGACTCCGCCGGCCAGAGTCGAGTCGACCTGCGGCCACAGGATCAAGCCAGCGAGTTCGAGTGGGACCTGCAAGCCATCAAGCAGGCAGACGATCTTGTCGATATTGGTCAGGCGACGCGCACCCGATTCCAGCATCGATAAGAACGGCTGACTCAGCCCGGTTAGCGTGCTCATGTCATCCTGTCGCAGGTGCCCGAGGGCACGTACCAGGGTGCAGAGTCTTCCGAAGTCCCGCTCGGCTAGAGCTAACCGGACTTCTGGCACGTCCCAGACTTGCTCGGGTACGCGGAGGGTCGCCGGTGTCGTCGCGTGCCGCCCTCGGAGGCAGGCGCTGCAGTATGCCTCCTGGTTGTATCTGCTCAGTTGGCAGTCGCACTCGCTGCAGCGGCGCGTGCGCGTGGTAGTCCCGGGTCCCTCGGCGGTGCGCGGTCCTGACACGGGTATCCACTCCTTGGTGACCTGGCGCCGGTGCTGTGCGCTGCGACGGCCACAGGAGCCGGTCAGCGTCTGACCGTTCCCATTCGTGGCCGTACGGTGGTTCACCAGCGCAGTTGGTGGTGCATCAAGGCTGGCGCCAGTCAAAGCGAAGGACCCGGACAGTCTGTCCGGGTCCGATTTTCCGCGTAGTGAAGGTTATTGATGTAGCGTCAAGTAGTGCTTCTCTCCGCCTCGGTGAGCACGGCTTCCCACGGGTACCGGCGCCCCGGCATCCCGGCCCGCGGCTCGGCGAGTGGCCACACCTCGTCCCCGTAGATCAACCGAACTCCCGCATCATGCAAGGCCTTCATGTGCCTCTCCCATGCGGGGTGCCGGGCGTGGGCGGCGTTCACCCGCGGCCAGACGACAACCGGCAGATCAAGGGTCCCTATAGCCTCGTTCACCTGAGTCAGCGCCTGGTTGTCCGAGATTCCCAAGGCCAGCTTGGCGATGGTGTTCGCGCTCGCGGGGGCAACGACGTAGCAGTCCACCGGAGGGTGCGGGCGCGAGTCCCCAGGCAGTCGCGGCTCGGTCCGTACGGGCAGGCCCGTCGACTTCTCGATCATGGCGGCCTCTCCGCTGGAACGGAGCCATTCGCCTGCTGTCGGCGTGAGCGTAACCGCGACGGTCCAGCCGCGTTCGAGGGCGGGAACCACGAGCCCCGTCCTCAGTTCCTCGACTCCGCCGGCACCCGACCCCACAACGCCCAGCACCTTGCCCTGCATCAACCTCACTGCACCGCCCTGCACCGTTGGGCCATGGCCAGCAACTCAGACGAACGGCTGCCGCCAGTGACCGGGGACTGCTTCCTCAGAGGGCGGTATGTGACGTG
>NZ_JAENRY010000094.1 GCF_016612545.1 Streptomyces sp. MBT65
ACTCCCCGTACCGTCACCCCCATGGTCTCCCTGTTCGCGTTCTTCGGTCCGCCCCTGATCACGGTCTTTCTCTTCGCCGTCGGGGCGGTTCCGTACGCACTGTGGGTGAGCCGGAAGGGGCCCTCGCGGGCGGCCCGTTGGGCGGTGATCGGGGTGGGGGCCTCGGTCGCCGCCTTCGGGGCCGGGAGCGTCTACGGGCTTGCCTTCACGAACCCGCTCGACGTGTGCGCGGACAGGACCGGCGACGGCGTGTACATGGACATCGGGCGGGACTCCAGTCTGACGTCCGTGCACGTGGGCGGCTTCCCGCTGTCCGTCAAGTGCCGTTGGAGCAGCGGGCACAGCACCGAGATGGTGTGGCCCTGGGTCTCGCCCCTGTTGTACGCGGGGCTCGCCTGTTCCCTCGTGTGCTGTGTGCTGCTTCTTCGCGGCCGCCATCCGCGCGGAGCCGTCACTTTCCGCAGAACTCCCCCACCACCACCGCTCCCGCGTCCCCCGACCAGTCCCCGTTGAAGTTGAACGCCAGGGTGTGGCGGCCGTCCGGTGTCGCCACCACCGCCGATGACGAGCCGTGGATACCGCCGTCGTGGCCCCAGATGTGGATGCCGCAGGGCAGCTTGATGTCGGAGATGCCCAGGCCGTAGCGCGTGGTCGGGCTGTCGCCCGCCGGGACCGTTGTCTGCATCTCCTTCAGTTGCTTCGGGGGGAGGAGTCTTCCGCCCAGCAGGGCGCTGTAGAAGCGGTCCAGGTCGGTGGAGTCGGAGATCATCTCGCCTGCCGAGGAGGCGATGGACGGGTTCAGGTTCGTGACGTCGTACGTCGGGCCCGTCGTCTCCTCCGCCAGCTTGCTGTAGGCGCGGCTGCTCGGGCTCGGCATCGTCGCCTTCGTGCCGGGGAGCGAAGTCGCCTTCAGGTGGAGGGGGTTGATGATGCGGTCGCGGATCTCCGTCGCGTACGAGTGGCCGGTGACCTTCTGGATGACCATCCCGGCGAGGACGTAGTTCGTGTTGGAGTAGTGCCAGGACGTGCCCGGTGCGAAGTCAGGCTTGTGGGACATCGCGATCGCCACCAGGTCGGCCGGGGTCTTCGTGTCGTAACGGTGCCGGAAGAAGCCGTCCTTGGTGAAATACGCGCGGCCGAAGTCGTCGTCCTCCGTGTAGTTGTAGATGCCGCTGGTGTGGTTCAGGAGTTGGCGGACGGTGATCCTGCCGCCGTCGTTGCCGTTGCCGTGGACCGTGCCCGGCAGCCACTTCTCCACCGTGTCGTCGAGCGACAGGCGGCCCTCCGCCTCCAGTTGGAGCAGCACCGTCGACACGAAGGCCTTGGTGATGCTGCCCACCCGGTAGCGGTCGTCGGCCGAACGCGGCTTGCCGGTACGGAGGTTGCCCACACCGGCCGTCGTCGACCAGGTGGTGCCGCCGTCCCGCACGGTGGCCGTCACGCCGGGTACGCCGTCCCGCACGGCCGCCCGGAGTGCCTCCCGGGTCGCCGTGTGGTCCTTGCCGGCGGGCTCCGCCGCGAGCGCGGGTCCCGCCAGTGCGACCGACAGCGCCACCGCCGTCGCGGCCATGAGTGCCGTACGAACTGCCATGTCTTCCCCCTCTGTTGAGCCTGGTTCAGCCCGGTCGGGGGGATGGACACGGCCTTCCGGTACGAAGGTTGCTCCGCCGTACGCCAGTTGAGTGAGTTTCGGCCGTTCTGGAACGTCAGCCCTTCTTCAGGATCAGCTCCGTGTTGCGGTCCTTCGCGTCGCCGCCCAGCACCGTGCTGGAACCCGGCGCGTTGTACGACAGTTCGCGGTACAGGGCCGCGAGGCCGGTCTGGGTGAGGTCGGAGAAGTCCGTGCGGTGCGGGGCCGCGGACTCGATGAGCGTGGTGAAGAGGGACAGCGTGCCGTCCTTGTTGTCCACCAGCTCGATGACGCGGGCGAGTTGGGGAAAGTCGACGTGCGAGGCCGTGGAGATCTCCCAGAAGCTGCGGCCGTCCGGCGCCGAGTGCGGGGTGATGACGTTGCGGTGGATGTGGCCGTTGACCCAGGCCAGCACGTTGGGGTGGCTGCCGAGGAGGGCGATGACCGCGTTGCCCTCGTAGCGGCGCTCGGTGGGGTGCGCCGGGTCGGGGCGGGTGTTGTCCATCGTCTGGCTGGTGTGGTGGCTGAAGATCACCGCGTACGAGTCCTTGTTGTCGCGCAGTGTCTTGTCGAGCCACCTCAACTGCGTTGCCCCGATGGACCCTTGGTAGTGGCCGCCCGCGTCCGTGGTGTCGAGGCTGATGCCGATCACGTCGTCGGCGATGCGGAACGCGTAGTACTGCGTGCCCGCGTCGACGTTCGCGGAGGAGTAGCCGTGGCCGACCGGGCCGTAGCCCTGGTAGGCCGGGTCGAGGTGGGCCTTGAGGTACTCGGCGGAGGTGTACGGCGCGCGCTTCTCGTCCGGCGTGATCGAGCGCGCGGAGCGGGCGTGCGCCTTGAGGAAGTCGCGGTAGCCGGAGCCCTTGGGGTCCTTGGCGTCCCGGATCGAGTTCTGCAGCTTCTTCGCCTCGGCGGCCGTCGCGGTCATCAACTTCTTGCCGCCGATGGCGAGTTCGGCGAGGTACGGGTCCGCGTGCGAGCCGAAGCAGCCGAGCGGGAGCGCGTCGTGGTTGCCGACCGTCGAGTACCAGGGCAGGTTGAGGCCGGGGCTGCGGACCTCGCGGATCGCGGCGGCCAGGAAGCCCTTGAGGTGCGGGAAGCCGACCTGCTTGTCGCCGTCGCGCACGGTGGAGTCGGGCTGCCAGTACAGCTTGAGGCCGCTGTTCTGGACGCCCTCGTAGTGGCGCGGGTCACCGGTGTTGGGGGTGAAGCGCCCGCCGCTCATGATCTTCATGAACCATTCCAGCTCGGACTTGGCGTTGTTGTCCGTGTTGTCGCCGGTGGTCATCACGAAGTGCAGCGGGGAGCCGGTCACCGGGGCGCCGCGCAGCGCGTTGACCCGCTCGACCAGCGAGATCCCGCCCTGCACGGTCAGCGCCTCGTGCGGGCGCCAGGCGTGCTTGTCGGTCGAGCGCAGGTACTCCAGGCGCAGCGGGTGCTGGCTGTCCATCAGGTGCAGATCGGTGAACTGCACGAACGACGCGAGTGCCGTACGGCGGCCCGCGCGCCCGGACTTGGCGGCGGCGAGGTCGGCGCGCACGACGCGCTTCCAGCCGGCGCCGTCGCCGAGGCGGCGGTAGCCGGAGTGGGTGCGCGGGGCGGCGACCGTGGCGAGGGTGGTGCCCTTGGTGTACGGGGCCAGGGGTGCGGCCGGTGCCTTGCGGGACTGGGCCACGGGGGCTTCGGCGGCGGCATCGGTGCCCGCGGCGTCGGCGGTGGCGGCCTGGCTGTCGGTGGGCCGGAGGGCGTAACCGACACCTGCGGAGACGGACACGGCCGCGGTGGCGGCGAGGACGGTACGGCGGTTGACCCCCAGCACGGAGCTGGCGACAGAGCGTGTGCGCGACATGGCGCGATCTCCCCGAGTACGAACTGCGTCGGCAGTGGTCGCGGGTGTTCGCGTCGACCGGTTTTCGATCGCGGTCGCGAACTTCCCGCTCGTACTGGATGCTTGGCATCGGGGATGACCTGCGCGTAAACGAGACGGCAACGCGTAGCGCCGATCACCGTACGTGGATCTTGGCGCCCCCTGTGCGTTCGTGAACGCTCGTCGAGCCGCCGGGAAGCGGCTACTCCGCGTTCATCTGCCGGGGTACTGAAGCTATTCCGGGACCCGTTCGACCCGTCCCACGGCCGGCCGCTCGCGCCACAGCCGCAGTGCCACGTCGACCAGTCCGACCCGGCGGAGGCCGGACACGTCGTCCAGGGGATGCCAGGCGGCCATGTCGGTGGTGCCGCCGATCTCGTTGCGCAGCTCGCCGCCGACGATCCGGCCCTCGTACACCAGCCGGAGGCCCTGGTGGTCGACCTTGCCTCGGTAGCGCCACCGGACGACCCGGCGGTTCGAGTCCATACCGAGGAATCCGGTGACCTCGATGCGGTAGCCGGTCTCCTCCTCCAACTCCCTGACGACCGTGTCGTTCGGGTGCTCGCCGTGGTCCATGCCGCCGCCGGGCAGCACCCACTCGTACCCGCCGCCGTCGGCCGGTGAACGGGCGAGCAGGAGCTGTCCGTCCCGGACGCAGACGGCGTAGGCGGCGACTCTCAGCTTCTTGCGCATCCGGAGACGTTAACGCCCGGGCTCCGGGTTGGCAGGTGAGTATTCGGGCGCGGACCAGCGCAGAGGGAGCGCGGCAGGGGTCTCGACGACCTCGGTGAGGGTGAAGCGCACCCCGCGCTCCCCGTCCGCGCCGAACTCCGTCCTTGCCTCGCCGGTGAGTTGGAGGGCGGTGCCCGTCGTCCAGTCGAGGAAGAGGAGTCCCGCACGCGGGTCGGCGAGCAGGTTGCCCAGGCTCAGGAACATGGCGTTGCCCGCGTAGTCCGGCCAGGTCAGCTCATGGGGTGAGATCGCCTGTACGAAGCCCGGGTTGCCGCCCCGGTGGCTGGCGTCGGCGCCGTGCTCGTGGACGGTGGCGAGGAAGAAGGTGTCGGCCGCCGCGATGAACTCGGCCTGGGCGGGGGTGAGTTCGGCGCCGTGCCGGGCGGCCTCGGGCTCACGGCCGGCGACCGTCTCGTAGGACTGTCTGCGCTGGATGTACTTGGGGCAGTTGGAGAACACCCGCTCCGCCTCGATCGCGAACCCCCTTGCCGTGGTGCGGAGTTGGCCGTCGACTCGCATACGGCGGCGGGTGCGGGGGTCGAGGGCGATCGTGCCGACCGGCAGGTCCCGTGCGTCGGTGAGGGCCGGGGTGAGGGGGTCGGCCGGGCGCGGGGCGCCGGTGACCGAGATCTGGTGCGGGCCCGTCGCCCGTACGAAACCGGGTGGGCCGGTGAGCGGTGAGGCCCACACCTTTCCCGTCGTCGGGTCGGCGGCGCCCAGGACGAGGAGGGGCTGGAGTTCCAGGAAGGCGGCGGCCACGGGTTTGATGCCCTGGCCGATGATCTGGCCGACGTGATCGGCGATGTGCCGTACCCCGGCCCGGTCCTGCACGGCACGGGAGCCCGCGTGATAGGTCTCCATGACAGCCATCGCTAGAAGAAGCCGCAGGTCGGGGCTTCGGCGTGCGGGGCCGGGGCGTGCTCGGCGCCGCTCGGCACCGAGATCTCCAGGCGGGTGCCGTCCGGGTCGTGGAAGAAGATGCCGCCGGAGGCCGCGCCCTCGCGGTGGGCGACCACGCCCTCGTACGCGAACTCGGCGCCGTGGGCCTTGAGCGCCTCCTCGTAGCGGCCGACCTGCTCGATCGAGTCGGCGGCGAAGGCGAGGTGGTGCAGACCCGCGCGGTCGCCGCCGTACGGTCCGTGCGCCTGCTGCCAGAGGGTGAGCACGGGGTGGTCGCCGCCGTCGCCGAGGAACGCGTACCGGCGGTCGTCCTCCTTGCCCTCGGCGAGGACCGCGAAGCCGAGGACCTCGCGGTAGAAGGCGAGCGAGCGGTCGAGGTCGGTGACGTTCAGGCCGACGTGGCCGACATGCAGGGTCATGAAAAGCCCTCCTCCGATATAACCGTTGTCGATGACGTTAGTGGTTAGAATCGAGAGGGTCAACCGCTCACGTACTCTTGACCGGTTAGATCAGAAGGGAGCTTCTCCATGACCACCGATCCCGACCCCCGGCCGCTCCTCGGCGAGCCGCTCGCCCTCGACCTGCTCAACACGCGGTGGATGCGGGACGGGACGGTGCAGGACCTGCTCTCCAGCCCGCGCGGGCTCGCCGTATGGCTCGGCTCGGCCGGGCTCGACGAGCGTTTCGAGGCGAATCCGATCACCCTGCTGCACACCAAGATCGCGCGGAACGCACTGCACGCCGTGGTGGACGGTTCGCTCGCCCAAGGCGCGGAGGACCTCGACCTCGTCCTCGACCAGGGCCGGATCCGGGCCACGCTCACCGCCGAGGGCCCCGGCGAGATCCCCGAGTTCACCGACCCCCGGTGGGGCCCCGGCTGGCTCGCCGCCCGCAACTACCTGGAACTGCTCAGCGCCGCCCCCGACCGCATCCGCCGCTGCGCCCACGAGGCGTGCGTCCTGCACTTCTTCGACACCTCGCGCAACGGCACCCGCCGCTGGTGCTCGATGGCGGCCTGCGGCAACCGCGCGAAGGCGTCCCGCCACTACACGCGCTCGAAGGAGTTCTGACCACCCTGACCGGGATAGGGGGTTTTCCCCATACATCCATATCGATTCGGTCAACACTTCCCAAACAACTGTCCCTTGGGTAAAGCTGTGCCCTCGTCCGGCACTGGATTCTTCACCTACAAGGGATGCCGATGACCCTCACCCCCAAGAGACGCGTGGCCCGGATATCCGTGGCCGCCGGTCTCGCCGCCGCCCTCTCCGCGGCCGGGCCGATACCCATGGCCTTCTCCGCCGACGCACCGTCCGCCACCGCGCCCGCGGACGGGACCGTCAAGTCCGCCGCCGCCAAGCTCGGTTCGGACGACGCCGATCTGCTCGCCACGGCCAAGGCCGACGGCGACAAGAACGTCACGATGATGATCGCCACCGCGCCGGGCTCGACCGAACAGGTCGCCCAGCAGCTGGACGCGGTCAAGGGCGGCTCCGTGGGCCGCACTTACGACAAGCTCGGCTATGTCCGCGCCACGATCCCCACCGGCAGGGCCGACTCGGCGATCGCCGCCGCCGCGAAGCTCTCCTCGGTGCACGCGATCGACCTGCGCCAGGAGATCGCCCTCGACGACCCGACGCCGAGCGCGGACACCGCGAGTGCCGCCAAGAGCGCCAACAAGGCCACGGCGGGCACCACTTACTCCGCGCCGAACAAGAACACCCCCGCCGTGAACCCGTACAACCCGTCCTTCGAGACGGGCGCCGTCGACTTCGTGAAGAAGAACCCGAAGGCGGACGGCCGCGGCATCACCATCGGCATCCTCGACTCCGGCGTCGACCTCGGCCACCCGGCGCTGCAGAAGACCACCACCGGCGAGCGCAAGATCGTCGACTGGGTCACCTCGACCGACCCGATCGTCGACGGCGACCAGACCTGGCGCCCGATGATCACGCCCGTGACCGGCCCCAACTTCACCTACGGCGGCCTGAGTTGGACGGCGCCGACGGGGTCGTACGAGATCAGCACGTTCCGGGAGTCGTACACCACCGGCGGTGACGCGGCGGGCGACGCGAACCGCGACGGTGACACCACCGACTCGTGGGGCGTCCTGTACGACCCGGCGGCCGGCACGGTGACGGTCGACCTGAACAACAACCACGACTTCGGCGACGACGCGCCCATGAAGCCGTACAAGGACGGTTACCAGGTCGGCTACTTCGGTACCGACAACCCGGCGACGGACGTCGTCGAGCGGCAGCCGTTCGTGGTGCAGATCAGCAAGGACGTGCCGATGGACCCGTACGGCGGGTCCTGGGTCGGCAAGACCGCCGACTTCGTCAACATCGGTGTCATCGAGTCCGAGCACGGCACCCACGTCGCCGGCATCACCGCGGCGAACGGCCTGTTCGGCGGCAAGATGAACGGTGAGGCGCCGGGCGCGAAGCTCGTCTCCTCGCGCGCCTGCACCTGGTCCGGCGGCTGCACCAACGTGGCGCTCACCGAGGGCATGATCGACCTCGTCACCAACCGCGGTGTCGACATCGTCAACATGTCGATCGGCGGCCTGCCCGCGCTGAACGACGGCAACAACGCGCGCGCCGAGCTGTACACGCGCCTCATCGACACCTACGGCGTGCAGCTCGTGATCTCGGCCGGCAACTCCGGTCCGGGCGCCAACACGATCGGCGACCCCGGCCTGGCCGACAAGGTGATCTCGGTCGGCGCCTCGATCTCGAAGGAGACGTGGGCGGCCAACTACGGCTCGCAGGTGACGCGGAAGTACCAGCTGCTGCCCTTCTCCTCGCGCGGTCCGCGTGAGGACGGCGGCTTCACGCCGACGCTCGTCGCGCCCGGCGCCGCGATCAACACGACCCAGACCTGGCTGCCGGGTTCCCCGGTCGCCGAGGCGGGCTACACGCTGCCGGCCGGCTACTCCATGCTCCAGGGCACGTCGATGGCCTCCCCGCAGGCCGCGGGCGCCTCGGCACTGCTGCTGAGCGCCGCCAAGCAGAAGCACATCGCCCTCACCCCGGCGACCCTGCGCACGGCACTGACCTCGACCGCCGATCACATCGAGGGTGTTCAGGCGTACGAGGAGGGCGCGGGCCTCATCGACATCGTGGACGCGTGGAAGTCCATCAAGGACGACGCCACCGCCCACGAGTACACGGTGAAGGCTCCCGTCGACACCGCGATCGACTTCGCGCTGAAGACCCCGGGCTTCGGCACCGGTCTCTACGACCGTGAGGGCGGCCTGAAGGCCGGCGCGAAGAAGACGTACGACGTCGTCATCACCCGAACCACGGGCAGCGCCAAGGCGGTTCGGCACGAGCTGAACTTCGAGAACAACGCCGGCGGCACCTTCCGGATCGTCGGCTCGGACGAGGTCAAGCTCCCGCTGAACCAGCCGGTCACCGTCAAGGTGCAGGCCGCGCCCAAGAGTTCGGGCATCAAGAGCGCGATCCTGGAGGTCGACGACCCGAAGACCGAGGGCGTCGACAAGCAGATCCTCACGACGGTCGTGGTCTCCACCCCCGTCAACTACACCTACTCCAAGTCGAGTTCGGTGCAGCGCAACAGCACGCAGTCGTACTTCGTGACCGTCCCGGCGGGCGCCAAGGCCCTCGAGGTCGCGATCAGCGGGCTGAAGGACAAGAGCCAGACACGGTTCATCTCCATCCACCCGTACGGCGTTCCGGTCGAGAACACCGGCACCCCGTACTGCTACAACAACTACCTCGACGGCAACGGCTGCAAGCCCGACGTGCGCTCGTACGCCGACCCGCAGGCCGGCGTCTGGGAGATCGAGGTCGAGGCGCGCCGCACCTCGCCGCTGCTCGACAACCCGTACAAGCTGGACGCCACCGTCCTCGGCGCGGCCTTCGACCCGGAGACCGTGACCGTGCCCGAGGCCAAGGTCGGCGTCCCGGCCACCGCCTCGTGGAAGGTGACCAACAACTACGCGGCGCTGGACGGCACGTTGAAGGGCGGCCCGCTCGGCTCCTCGCTGACCGCGCGGCCCACCATCACCGAGGGCGTCACCCAGACCACCACGGTCGAGGTGCCCACGGGCGCCACCTCCCTGGACGTGTCCATCGGCAACGTCTCGGACACGGCGGCGGACCTGGACCTGACGGTGAAGAACGCCGCCGGCACGGTCGTCGGCCAGTCCGCCGACGGCGACTCGGAGGAGGCCGTCTCGGTCGCCAACCCGGCCGCCGGGACGTACACCGTCGAGGTCGCGGGCTACTCGGTGCCGTCCGGCTCGACCGCGTACGACTACCTGGACGTGTTCTACTCGTCCGCGCTCGGCACGGTCACCGTCGGCTCGACGCCGGTGAAGCTCGCCACCGGCGCCTCGACGACCGTCTCCGGCAGCGTCACCGCCCTGGCGGCCGCACCGGCGGGCCGTGAGTTCTTCGGTCAGGTCCAGCTGGTCAACGCGCGCGGCACGGTCGCGGGCCTGGGCAGCGTGAAGATCGAGAAGGTCACGTCGTAGCAGGAACGCAGTCCTGATACGGCGGTGAGGGGCGGGCGTCCGTGCGGGCGCCCGCCCTTCGCGCTGTCAGCCGGCCGGGCAGGTGACCGTACCGGGGTGGGCGAGGGCGTCGACGATCGTGGCCCGGTCCGCGGCGACGGCGTCGTCGCCCACGGTCCACAGGTTCGCCGTGTCCGAACCCTTCGGGACACCGACCAGCACATGCTGCCCCTGGCGCGGTGCCGGAGTCGCCGCGGCGGCCAGGACGACCGTGACGTGGGCCGGGCCGTGCGCGGGCCGGTAGGAACGGGTGACGGCGAGTGTGATCCGCTTGCGGGGGTCGGAGCCCGGCTGCACCTCGGTCACGGTCCCCTCGACGAGAAGGCGGGAGCAGGCCACGTACAAGCCGGGGTCGGACAGCGCGCCCGGGGCCTTGGAGCCCCCGCCGGAGCCTTCCGCCACCTTCGACCCGGAGTCCGCGCTGCTCGACGCGGAGTCCGCGCCCCCGTTGGTCGCGACCAGCCAGGCGAGCCCGGTGAGCATGCCCGCCACCACCGCGAACGCGAGGGTGCCGTACGCGAGGGCGCGCAGGGCGGGGCGACGGCGGCGCGGGCGCACCGGGCGGGCCCTGACCACGGGTGCCGGGGGCGCCGACAGAGCCTCCCCGATGATCCCCAAC
This sequence comes from Streptomyces sp. MBT65, assembly GCF_016612545.1. Lineage (GTDB taxonomy): Bacteria > Actinomycetota > Actinomycetes > Streptomycetales > Streptomycetaceae > Streptomyces. The sequence continues at coordinate 10,289 of NZ_JAENRY010000094.1, forward strand.
TGCTCACGCAGCAGCGCGACTTGGGCCGTGGCGACCCGGTGCTCGGCCATGAACTCGGCGTCCGCGGCGGCCCCCTCGGGCAACGGCTCGTCCGTCAGCGCGGCCATCAGCGCGTCCACGCCGTCGTATTCGTTCCGCTCCGCGGCCACGTCACACCACCTCGTCCTCGTGCAGGCGGTCGCGCAGGGCGCGGACCGCGGAGTGCAGCCGGCTCTTGACCGTGCCTTCCGGGATGCCGAGTTCGGCGGCGATCCCGCGCACGGGCAGATCGGCGAAGAACCGCAGGACGAGAACCTGGCGGTGCTGGTCCGGCAGCTCGTCCAGGCCCTGCGCCACCGCCACGGACAGAACGCTCGTGTCCTCGCCCGAGGGGTGCTCCAGCGGGCGCAGGGACGCCAGCCGCTCCCCCAGCCGCTCCTGGCGGCGCTTGGCACGGTGCCAGTCCATCGCGAGGTTCGAGGCGACGACCGCCGCCCACGCCGAGACGTCGCGCGGCGCCTCGTCGCCCTTCGCCGCCCGCTCCAGCAACCGCAGCCGCACCTGCTGGACACCGTCCGGCAGATCCGCCTGCGGCACCCCGCCGAGCGCGAGCACCGCCCGTACCCGGCGTTCCTGGGCCGCGTCCAGGGGATCGTCCGTCCCCTGGGCGCGCCGAGCCTTTCTGCGCAGCACAGCCACCCCTCCCCTCCCCCGCGTTTTCCCTACGACGCGGGGGAGGGCCGAAACGTTCGCCCGGGGCCGAGGAGTTTTCCGGACCGGCGGCCCGAGGCGTGGATCACACCGTCGGGCGGGAGGGCTTGCGGCGCCGGGCGGGTGCGGGACCGATTTCTTCGCAGCGTACGGAGCCGTCGCCGCAGGATCGGGCCGGGCGCGGCCGCTGCCCGTGTCCCACTCCTCGGGCCGGGCGGCGAAAGGATTGGACACACCGCCACGGGTGAGACGCATCATGGAAGCGCTGGACCACGTAAAACGCACGCAAAGGGAGTCGTCGTGAAGGTCGGAATCGTCGGAGCCACCGGTCAGGTGGGCACGGTCATGCGCGGGATCCTCAAGGAGCGCGCGTTCCCGGTCACCGAGCTGCGGCTCTTCGCCTCGGCCCGTTCGGCGGGGACGGTCCTCGACGGTGTGACGGTGGAGGACGCGGCCACCGCGGACTACTCCGGCCTCGACATCGTGCTGTTCTCGGCGGGCGGCGCGACCTCCAAGGCGCTGGCCGAGAAGGTCGCCTCGCAGGGCGCGGTCGTCATCGACAACTCCTCCGCCTGGCGCAAGGACCCGCAGGTCCCGCTGGTCGTCTCGGAGGTCAACCCGCACGCGATCGTGGACCGCCCCAAGGGCATCATCGCCAACCCGAACTGCACGACGATGGCCGCGATGCCGGTCCTGAAGCCGTTGCACGCGGAGGCGGGACTGGAGGCGCTGGTCGTCGCGACGTACCAGGCGGTGTCCGGTTCCGGGGTGGCCGGAGTGGCCGAGCTGCACGGGCAGGCGCTGAAGGTCGTCGCCGACGCGGACAGGCTCACGCACGACGGTTCGGCGGTCGACTTCCCCGAGCCGCAGGTCTACCAGCGCCCCATCGCCTTCAACGTCGTCCCCCTCGCGGGTTCGATCGTCGACGACGGGCTGCACGAGACCGACGAGGAGCAGAAGCTCCGCAACGAGTCCCGCAAGATCCTGGAGATCCCGGAGCTGAAGGTCTCCGGCACGTGTGTCCGGGTCCCGGTCTTCTCGGGCCACTCGCTCCAGGTCAACGCCCGTTTCGCCCGCCCCCTCACGGTCGAGCGCGCGACGGAGCTCCTCGGCGGAGCCCCGGGCGTCGCCCTCTCCGACATCCCGACCCCCCTCCAGGCGGCCGGCCAGGACCCGTCCTACGTCGGCCGTATCCGCGCGGACGAGACGGTCGAGCACGGGCTCGCCCTCTTCATCTCCAACGACAACCTCCGCAAGGGCGCCGCGCTGAACGCGGTGCAGATCGCGGAGCTGGTGGCGGCGGAACTCCAGAGCTGACCGGTTTTTCCTCGCCCCCGCCGCCTCAAACGCCGGAGGGGCTGGATTTTCAGCCCGTCCGGCGTTTGAGGACGAGGCCCCTTCAGGGCCGATGGGGGTCTGGGGGCGCAGCCCCCAGGGCGCTACGCCCGGCGTACCTCGAAGTGGAAGCAGCCGTACTCCACCGCACGGACGTGGACGCGAACCACGGCCGGGTCGGTGAAGGCCCGCTGGAAGGCGTCGTCGTCCAGGGTGTCGACCAGCTCGCCCCCGAGGATGTGGCCCTCGGCGGAGTAGCGGCGGATCACCCGGTGCGCCCCCGGGAACGGATACCCGGAACCCGCCGCGGGCCCCCCGCACTCCTCCGCGTGGACGAACACCGGCCCCACCTCGTCGTACGCCCCCGGATCGGCCGCCCAGCGCCGCAGCGGGGCGTACGAGACGAGGGCGATCCGCTCACCGGGCTCACTGCGGCGCAGACAGCAGCGGAGCGGAGCGCCGCCCTCCTCATCGCGTACGGGAACCATTCCGCGCCCCGCATCGTCAGCAGAGCGCAGCTCCTTCAGGACCGTGGGGTCGATGGGTCGTGGTGTGTATGGCGTCATGACTCCAGGCTCGCGCCCGTCCGCCCCGCTCACCGGCGGGATACGGACATCGCGTTCCCCGCAGGTCCCGTGGAAGGATGGCGCAACCCACACATAACGAGGAGATGACCGCGTGCCTGGCACAAACCTGACTCGCGAAGAGGCGCAGCAGCGGGCAACGCTGCTCACCGTTGACTCGTACGAGATCGATCTCGACCTCTCCGGCGCGCAGGAGGGCGGGACCTACAGGTCCGCGACGACGGTGCGCTTCGATGTGACGGAGGGCGGCACCGAGTCCTTCATCGACCTGGTCGCCCCGGCCGTCCACGAGGTGACGCTGAACGGCGACCCGCTCGACCCGGACGAGGTCTTCAAGGACTCACGGATCGCCCTGGCCGGGCTGTTGCAGGGGCCGAACATCCTGCGGGTGGTCGCGGACTGCGCGTACACCAACACCGGTGAGGGGCTTCACCGGTTCGTCGACCCGGTCGACCAACAGGCCTACCTCTACACCCAGTTCGAGGTCCCGGACGCGCGCCGCGTGTTCGCGAGCTTCGAGCAGCCGGACCTCAAGGCCACCTTCCAGTTCACCGTGAAGGCGCCGACGGGCTGGACCGTCATCTCCAACTCCCCGACGCCCGAACCCCGGGACGACACCTGGGTGTTCGAGCCGACGCCGCGTATCTCGACATACATCACCGCGCTGATCGTCGGGCCGTACCACTCCGTGCACAGCGTGTACGAGAAGGACGGCCAGTCCGTCCCGCTCGGCATCTACTGCCGGCCCTCGCTCGCCGAATACCTCGACTCCGACGCGATCTTCGAGGTCACCCGGCAGGGCTTCGACTGGTTCCAGGAGAAGTTCGCCTACCAGTACCCGTTCAAGAAGTACGACCAGCTGTTCGTCCCGGAGTTCAACGCGGGCGCGATGGAGAACGCGGGCGCGGTGACCATCCGCGACCAGTACGTGTTCCGGTCGAAGGTCACGGACGCCGCGTACGAGGTACGGGCCGCCACGATCCTGCACGAGCTGGCCCACATGTGGTTCGGCGACCTGGTCACCATGGAGTGGTGGAACGACCTGTGGCTGAACGAGTCGTTCGCCACCTACGCGGAGGCCGCCTGTCAGGCGTACGCCCCCCAGTCGCGCTGGCCGCACTCCTGGACGACCTTCGCCAACTCCATGAAGACGTGGGCCTACCGGCAGGACCAACTGCCCTCCACCCACCCGATCATGGCCGAGATCAACGACCTCGACGACGTCCTCGTCAACTTCGACGGCATCACGTACGCCAAGGGCGCGAGCGTCCTGAAGCAGCTCGTCGCGTACGTCGGCATGGACGAGTTCTTCGCGGGCGTGCAGGCGTACTTCAAGCGCCACGCGTTCGGCAACACCCGGCTCTCCGACCTCCTCGGCGCGCTGGAGGAGACCTCCGGGCGTGACCTCAAGACCTGGTCGAAGCTGTGGCTGGAGACGGCCGGCATCAACATCCTGCGTCCGGAGATCGAGACCGACGCCGACGGCGTCATCACCGCCTTCGCGATCCGCCAGCAGGCCCCGGCGCTCCCGGAGGGCGCGAAGGGCGAGCCCACGCTCCGCCCGCACCGCATCGCGGTCGGCCTGTACGAACTCGACGAGGACACCGGCAAGTTGGTGCGCGACGAGCGCGTCGAGCTGGACGTGGACGGCGAGTTGACGGCCGTACCGCAGCTGGTCGGCAAGCGCCGTCCGGACGTGGTGCTGCTCAACGACGACGACCTGTCGTACGCGAAGGTCCGCCTCGACGAGCAGTCGCTGGCCTTCGTCACCGAGCACCTGGGCGACTTCGAGTCCTCCCTCCCCCGCGCCCTGTGCTGGGCCTCGGCCTGGGACATGACCCGCGACGCCGAACTCGCCACCCGCGACTACCTCTCCCTCGTCCTGTCGGGCATCGGCAAGGAGTCCGACATCGGTGTTGTGCAGTCGCTGCAACGGCAGGTGAAGCTGGCGATCGAGCTGTACGCCGACCCGGCCGCCCGCGAGGCGCTGCTCACCCGCTGGACGGACGCCACGCTTGCGCACCTGCGCTCCGCGGAGGCCGCGAGCGACCACCAGCTGGCGTGGGCCCGGGCGTTCGCGTCCACGGCCCGCACCCCGGAGCAACTCGACCTGCTGGACGCCCTGTTGGAGGGCACGCAGACCATCGAGGGCCTGGCCGTCGACACCGAGCTGCGCTGGGCGTTCGTCGAACGCCTCGCGGCCGTCGGCCGGTTCGACGAGGCGGAGATCGCCGGCGAGTACGAGCGGGACAGGACGGCCGCCGGCGAGCGCCACGCGGCGACCGCCCGTGCCGCCCGCCCGACCGAGGAGGCGAAGGCGGAGGCCTGGGCGCAGGTCGTCGAGTCCGACAAGCTCCCCAACGCCCTTCAGGAAGCGGTCATTTCGGGCTTCGTCCAGACCGACCAGCGCGAACTCCTCGCGCCGTACACGGAGAAGTACTTCGCGGCGGTCAAGGAGATCTGGGACGCCCGTTCGCACGAGATCGCCCAGCAGATCGCGGTCGGCCTCTACCCGTCGATCCAGGTCTCCCAGGACACCCTGGACCGCACGGACACCTGGCTGACCACCGCCGACCCCAACGCGGCCCTGCGCCGCCTGGTCTCGGAGTCCCGCTCGGGCGTGGAACGCGCCCTGAAGGCCCAAGCGGCGGACGCGTCCGCTTCGTAAGCGGCTCCGCTACGGCGGTGAGGGGCGCCCGGTGATCCGCCGGGCGCCCCTTCGTATGTGCTGCTCACTCCGGGAACATCCCGCCGGTGACGTTGACGAACGTGCCGGTGATGCTCGCCGCGTGGTCCGAGGCGAGGAACACGGCGGTCGCGGTGATCTCGGCGAGGGTGGGGTTGCGACGGGTCATGCGCAGGCTCGACAGATGGTCGAGGATGCTCTGGATCGCCGCCTCGTTGAGGTCGGGGTTGACCCTGCCGAGCTTCTCGATCGTGAGGGTCTCGGGGATGCCGGCGGCCCACAGCCCCACGGCGCGCACCCCGCGCGGGCCCAGCTCCATCGCCAGGTTGCGCACCAGGCTGTCGGTCGCCGCGTCGGCGGGACCGGTGCCGCCCATCATCGGACTGCCGTGCGCGGAACCGCTGTTGAGGGTGAGGACGACACCGGAGCCGCGTTCGGCCATACGGCGGGCGGCGGCGCGGGCGGTGATGAAGTTGGCGCGGGTGCCGTTGATCACCGGCGCCAGGAAGTCGTCGACGGGCATGTCGGTGAGGGGCAGTCCCTGGACGTCGCCGCGCGAGACGAGGTTGAAGGACACGTCCACGTCCCCGACACGGGCGAGGTGTTCGGTGACGGCCGTCTCGTCGAGGGCGTCGACGACGGCCACCTCGGCGTCCTTGATGTCACTGGCCACGGCCTCCAGCGTCTCCCGGGTGCGTCCCACGAGGTGGACGCGGGCGCCCTCGGCGGCGAAGGCGCGGGCGACCGCGCCGCCGATCGAGCCGCCGGCGCCGTAGACGACCGCGGTCTTGTCGGTGAGCAGCATGGTGATCTCCTTGCGGGTCGTGAGGTACGTGTCGTTCGTGTCGGCCATACAGACGCACAGGGAGCCCACCACTCATCGGTCACAACCTCAGCGGCAGTCCGAAGGCCGGGAACAGGTGCGGTTCGAAGGACGTGATCTCCACGATCCGGTCGTCGGCGTCGAAGCGGAGCACGTCGAGAACCTGGGCGCGGTAGACGGTCGTTCCGGGCCGGCGGACGTAACCCCCGGCCGCGAGCTGCCCGTTGGCGCGGGCGGGAAGGTGACGCCAATGCCCCAGGAACATGGGCGAGTCGGCGTCGAGGCTCACGCTGAGGAATTCGAGGAGCGCGTCACGGCCGACGAACCAGAACGGGTTCGGCGGCATGGTGAGGGTGACGTCCTCGCTGAGCAGGGCGGCGACCTCGGACAGGTCGAGGCGTTCGGCGGCGGCCATGTACCGCTTGACCAGTGTGCGTTGATGCTCGGTGGGCCCGTCGGCCGTCCAGTCCGCGCGCCGGCCGGGCAGCCGGTCGCGCAGGGTGGGGCGGGCGCGTTGCAGCGCGCTGTTGACCGAGGCCACGGTCATGTCGAGTGCCTCGCCGGTCTCGACGGCGGTCAGCCCGAGCACGTCCCGCAGCACCAACACCGCGCGCTGGCGCGGCGGGAGATGCTGCACGGCGGCCAGAAAGACCAGTTCGAGGGTCTCGCGGGAGACGGCGGCGGCATCCGGCTGCTCCTCGGCGGAGGGCAACTCGTCGTCGGGGTAGGGCTGTAGCCAGGTGACACGGGCGGGCGGCTCCCCGCCACCGTGGTTCATGCCGGGCAACGGCTCGTAGCGCTGGGGGCGTCGGGCCGTACGGCGCTGGAAGTCCAGGCAGGCGTTGGTGGCGATGCGATACAGCCAGGTACGGGCACCGGCCCGCCCCTGAAAGGACTCCCGGGCCCGCCAGGCTCGCAGGAAGGTCTCCTGCACCAGGTCCTCGGCATCGTCGTACGAGCCGGTCATGCGGTAGCAGTGGACCTGGATCTCACGCCGGTGGGACTCGACGAGGGCGGCGAAGTCGCCTTCGTCGAGCGGGACTTCGGCGGGGGCGGTGACTTCCGTAACGGGTGTGCGGGTGACGGATTCCTGAGCGGTGTCCCGCGCCGTGCGCGCCACCCGCCTCAGCCGCGCGACGGACGACGACAGTTCCGTCACGCCGGAGTAGAAGACGGAGGGCGGCTGCGGCACCAGCTCCTCGACCTGCCGCCCGATCTCCTTGATCAGCCCGTCGACACCTACCTCGGCACTTCCCTGCCGCTCCCGGTAGGCCTTCTGGCGGCAGGCGGCGGAGCAGTACACGGAGCGGCGGCCGGTGCGGCCCGTCCGTGCGGTGAGCGGCTTGCCACAGCTGGGGCAGGATTCATCGGCCACGGGCGCCTCCGGCGTTGCGTCACGGCGTTCCCGCGTGACGCTACCTCCCGGACGGGAACGGAAGGGGGACGCGCCCCGATCTGCCCGGCCACCGTCGCCCCGAACGCCAGCGCCATCCCGGCGAGTTGCAGCGGCGTGAGCGCCTGCCCGAGCGCCGCCCAGCCGACGACGGCCGCGGTCAGCGGGGACAGCGGGCCGAGGAGGGTGACCTGCGTGGCGGAGAGCCGGCCGATGCCGCGGAACCAGAGCCAGTACGCGATCGCCGTGTTGGCCAGGGCCAGGTAGAGGTAGCCGCCGATCGCCCGGCCGTCGAGCGCGGGCGGTGGTCCCTCGATCAGGAAGGCGAGGGGGGTTATCAGCAGGCCGCCCGCGGTGAGTTGCCAGCCGGTGAGGGCGAGCGGGCCGACGCCGTCGGGGCGGCCCCAGCGCTTGGTCAGTACGGTGCCGGTGGACATGGAGGCTGTGGACGCGAGGGCGGCGAGGACGCCGACCGGGTCGAGCGCTCCGGCCGCCTTCAGTACGACGAGACTGACGCCGAAGGCCGCGACGGTGCCGGTGAGCACGCTGCGGGCCGTGGGCCGCTGTCCCAGCAGGACCGCCGAGAGGCCGACCACGAAGAGCGGCCCGATCGAGCCGACGACCGACGCCATGCCGCCCGGGAGCCGGTACGCGGACAGGAACAGCAGCGGGAAGAAGGCGCCGATGTTCAGCGCGCCGAGCACCGTCGCCTTCCACCACCAGGCCCCGCGCGGCAGCACCCGGGCCAGCGCGAGGAGCACGAGACCGGCGGGGAGGGCGCGCATCAGGCCGGTGAAGAGGGGGCGGTCGGGCGGGAGGAACTGGGTGGTGACGGCGTAGGTCGTGCCCCAGGAGACGGGGGCGAGGGCGGTGAGGAGGACGGTGGTGGAGCGGTTCATGGCGTTCAGGCCCTCCCTCTCGTAAGTAACTTGCCAGTGATTAGCTTAGCGGCAAGCAACTTTCCGTCAAGTCACTTTCTTGCGGGCGACCCATGAACCGGCCGATACTGGACGCATGAGTGCACGCCCGGAGCAGCGCAAGGACCCCGTCGACGCGATCGTCGAGCAGTGGGCGGCGGTGCGGCCCGACCTCGACACCGCGGCGATGGAGGTCTTCGGGCGGATCTTCCGGCTCTCCCGGGCCATGGGCGACAGCATGGAGAAGGCCTACGCGTCGTACGGCATCTCGCGCGGCGAGTTCGACGTCCTCGCGACCCTGCGCCGCGCCGACGAGCCGTACACCCTCTCGCCGCGCCAGCTCTCCGCGACGCTGATGCTCACCACGGGCGGCATGACCGGCCGCCTCGACAAACTCGAACGGGCGGGCCTGCTCCGCCGCTCCCCCGACCCGCACGACCGGCGCGGCCTCCAAGTCACCCTGACCGAGAAGGGGTTGACGCTGATCGACGAGGCGGTCGGCGCGGGGCTCGCCGCCCAGACGACGGCCCTGTCCGGCCTCGACACGGAACAGGCCGGCCACCTGGCCGACCTGTTGCGGGAGTTGCTGTCCTCGACCGAGCGGTAGCCGCTCCCGGAAGGCTAGTTCGACCGACATGCTCGGCCGGCGCAGAGCAGGTCCAGCTCGTCACGGTTCGGCACCCGCCGGCCGGTGAGCGTCGCCGTCACGCGGCTGGAGGACATGCCGGAGTCGTCCGCCAACTGGCGGACGCTGAGCCGCTCGTCGCGCTCCTGGGCCGGCGCCGCCTCGACCCCGGCCGGGCCGGCGCCACGGACAAGGGCGGGGCCGAGCCCGTGCGCGGACATGCCGAAGGCGCCCGCCTCACCGCTGTGGGTGATGGGGGCGCCTTCCGGAAAAGGTGAAACCGGACCAGGTGAGGTCGGGCCGGACGAGGCCGGGGTCAGGCCTTCGCGTCGGCGGCGGTCGTACCCGTGCCGGTCTTCGTGCCGGACTTGGCCTTCGGCGCGCGGTCCTTGGACTTGTCCAGCGCCATGACCAGGCCCGCGATGATCGTGAACAGCGCGAGCGGGATCAGGACATAGAGCCCCAGCGTTTCGGCGACGCTCAGGCCGGAGCCCGGGTCGTCACCGTCGTCGCGGGTGAGCGCGAGCGCGGGGGACGTCATGAGCAGCATCATCAGCGTCGTACCGGCAGCCAGGGCGCCGGCGCGCAGGGCGTTCTTCTTGTCCACACCGCAAAAGTAGCGAACGTCCGAACGAGCCGCGCGCCCGGGGTGCCGTATGGGGTGCAGGGGTGTGCGCGGGGGTGTGGGCACGGGCGTCACGGACCCACTTCCCCGCCGCCCTCCGAAGCCGCCCCCGTGCTTTCCGAGAGCGCACCCAACCCCACCCGCAGCACATCCACCAACGCGTGCAACCGCGGCGACGCGGCCAGCTCCTCCAGCGTCACCGGGCGTCCGTCCGCGTCGGCGACGGGAAGGCGCCAGTTCGGATACTGGTCCCAGGTGCCGGGCAGGTTCTGCGGGCGCCGGTCGCCGACGGTGTCCGGGAGCCAGACGCCGATCATGCGGGCGGGGGTGCGGAGCAGGAAACGGTGGACGGCGTGGATCTCGGCCTCCTCCTCGGACGCGGGCCGGCCGCCGCCCGTGGCGTCCTCGTAGAGGCCGAGCCGGGACAGCAGCGCCAGCCACTCCCCCACGTCGGTGGCGGACTCGATCCGCTCCTCCTCCACCGGGCGGGTCAACAGGCCGAGCCGGTCGCGGAGTTCGACGTGTTCGCCGGTGAGCCGGGCCGCGGTGGGCGGCAGGTCGTGGGTGGTGGCGGTGGCCAGCGAGTCCGCGCGCCACTTCTCGGGGGCGAGCGGACGGCCGTCGCCGTCCCAGTCCCGTTCGAACCACAGCACCGACGTGCCGAGCACCCCGCGCTCCTGCAAGGCCTCGCGCACACCCGGTTCCACGGTCCCGAGGTCCTCGCCGATCACCACCGACCCGGCGCGCGAGGCCTCCAGCGCGAGGATCGCGAGCATGGCCTCGGCGTCGTAGCGGACGTAGGTGCCCTCGGTGGGCGGTCGGCCCTGGGGGACCCACCACAGGCGGAACAGGCCCATGACGTGGTCGATGCGCAGGGCGCCGGCGTAGCGGAAGAGCGCGCGCAGCAGGCGGCGGTACGGAGCGTAGCCGGACTCGGCGAGGCGGTCCGGGCGCCAGGGCGGCAACCCCCAGTCCTGGCCGAGGGAGTTGAAGGCGTCCGGGGGCGCTCCGACCGACATGCCGGCGGCGAAGTACGCCTGTTGGGCCCAGGCGTCGGCGCCGTCCGGGTGCACCCCGACCGCGAGGTCGTGCACGACACCGATCGGCATGCCCGCCTCGCGTGCGGCCCGTTGGGCGGTGGTGAGTTGGGTGTCGGTGAGCCAGGCGAGACGGCAGTGGAAGTCGACGCGGTCCATCAACTCGGCGCGGGCACGGGCGGTTTCGGGTGAGCGCGGGTCGCGCAGCTCGGCGGGCCAGTGGTGCCAGTCGGAACCGTGCACCTCGGCCAGCGCGCACCACGTGGCGTGGTCCTCCAGCGCCTCGCCCTCACGGGCGAGGAAGTCGACGTAGGCGGCCCGTCGTCCGGGGCCGAGGGGGACCTGGCGGACGCGTTCCAGCGCCTCGCGCTTCAGCTCCCACACGGCGTCGCGGTCGATCAACGCGTCCTTCTCCAGGACGGACCGACGTAGCCGCGCGGCCTGTTCGAGGAGTCCGCGCAGTCCCTCCCGGTCCGCCTCCTCGACGTACGCGAACTCGGGGATGTCCTCGATCCGCAGATACACCGGGTCCGGGAAGCGGCGCGAGGACGGGCGGTACGGCGAGGGGTCGGTGGGCGCACCCGGCACGGCCGCGTGCAGGGGGTTGACCTGGACGAAGCCGGCCCCGAGCGATCGCCCCGCCCAGGCGGTGAGTTCAGCCAGGTCACCGAGGTCGCCCATGCCCCAGGAGTGCCGGGAGAGAAGCGAGTAGACCTGCACCATCAGCCCGTACGACCGTCCCGCGGGCGTGGGCAACCGGTCCGGGGCGATGACGAGTTGGGCCTCGGCGCGGCGGCCGTCCGGTGTGATGGCGGTCAAGTGGTGGACGCCGGGCGGGAGTTGCTCGACGTCGGACCGCATCTCGCCCTGCTCGGTGTCGATGTGCAGCACGGTGCCGTCGGGCAGCGCGTCGAGCGCGGCGGGCGTGCTGCCCTGGCGGCCCACGACGGTGGGCGGCAACAGCCGTTCGGCCAGCTCCTGTTGGCGGGCGGCGAGCGCGGCGGCGATGGCCTGAGGGGTGCTCGCGTCGACGCCGAGGGCGGCCAGCACGGCGACGACCGCGACGGCCGAGGCGGGGACGGCGTGGTCCGGGGAGGGGCGGTAGGCGGTGGCGACGCCGTGCAGTTCGGCGAGCCGGGACAGGTCCTCGCCGAGGGTGTCCACCGGCCGGGGTGCGGTCATCTAGGGCCTCGTGGAGTCCGGGTCGGCGAAGGCGGGCGACGCTCCGCTCAGCGGGTCGGCGAAGGCGGCGGCCTCGCTGGTCAGCGGCGCGTCCATCGTGGCGGACTCGCTGGTGAGCGGGGCGGTGTCGGCGAGCGGGGGCTCGCTGGTGAGGGGCTCGGCCTCGGTGAGCGGCGGTTCGCTGGTCAGCGGGGTCTCGGCCCAGGCGCCCTCGGAGTCGACGAAGAACACGTCGGGGGCGAGGCCTGCGGACGGCTCCGCGGTGCGTTTGGAGCGGGCCGGGAGCGGAAGGGACGCCGATGCTGCGGCCACGGGGGCCTCCTTGTCGTGTCGGGCGTGCGGGCGGGTTGGTTACCGCAGCCCTACCCAGTGGGCGCGACGGCAGACCTCCAGGTTGGAGTACAGGCGGCACTGCGGCCACTCCCGCCCCCACTCCCCGCGATTTCCCCGCTGATCACTATTCACTCAGTACATGTATCCGGTGCATACTGAGCGCCATGAGCACCCGCCACATCCTGTTGGGCCTGCTCGCCGGAGGACCGAGCCACGGCTACGACCTCAAGCGACGCCACGACGAGCGCTTCCCGCAGGCCCGCCCGCTGGCGTACGGGCAGGTCTACACGACTCTCCAGCGGCTGGTCCGGGACGGTCTCGCGGAGGTGGACGGCACCGGTTCGGACGGGGGCCCGGAGCGGACGGCGTACCGCTCGACGGCGGACGGTTCGCGTGAACTCGCCCGCTGGGCAGGGGAGATCGCGCCGCCCGCGCCCTTCGTGACGAACGAGATCTTCGCCAAGGTCGTCGTCTCGATCCTGGCCGACGGTGACCCGGAGGCCTATCTGCGGGCCCAACGCGCCGCCCACATGGAGCGGATGCGGGAACTCACGGCGGTCAAGACCGCCAAGGGTGCCGACCTGGCGACCGTGCTCTCGGCGGACTACGCCCTCAACCACCTTGACGCGGACCTCCGTTGGATGGCGACGACGGCGGCCCGGCTGACCACTCTGACCGCGGAGGTCGACACAGCATGAGCACCCAGGAAGACCCCCCGGAGGACACCCCGCCGGTGCCGCTGCTGGCGGCTCGTGACCTCGCCAAGACGCACGGCAGGACGCGGGCGCTGAGCGGCGCCTCGGCCGACCTGGGCGCCGGCGAGATCCTCGCCGTCACGGGGACCAGCGGCAGCGGCAAGAGCACGCTGCTGCACTGCCTGGCCGGGATCGTCCGCCCCGACGCGGGGACGGTGACGTACGCGGGGCAGCGGCTGGACGAGCTGCCCGAGAAGCGGCTCAGCGAGCTGCGGCGCACCGAGTTCGGGGTGGTCTTCCAGTTCGGCCAGCTGATACCCGAGCTGACGGCCGTCGACAATGTGGCGCTGCCGCTGCTGCTCGCGGGCGCTTCGCGTGCGGACGCCCGGGCCGGGGCCGCCGAGTGGCTGGAGCGGTTCGGGGTGCGCGGACAGGCGGAGCTGCGGCCGGGCGAGATGAGCGGCGGCCAGGCCCAACGGGTCGCGCTCGCCCGGGCGTTGATCACCGGTCCGAAGGTCGTCTTCGCGGACGAGCCGACGGGCGCGCTGGACTCCCTGGCGAGCGAGCAGGTGATGACGGCCCTGGTCACCGCGGCCCGCGAGTCCGGTACGGCGGTCCTGTTGATCACCCATGACGCGCAGGTCGCGGCGTACGCGGACCGCGAGATCCGGCTGGCGGACGGCATCGTGACGACGGCGGGGGTGATCGCATGAGCTCGCTGCTCGTCGATCTGCGGCTGGCCTGGCTGCTCACCCGGGGTTCGGACCGGCGGGAGTGGTGGCGGGTGGGGCTCACGGCGGTGGGGGCCGCGCTGGCGACGGGGATCGGACTGGGCGTCGTAGCGCTGCTGTCGTTGGACGGGTTCCACGCCGTGTCGTTCGGGTCGGGGTTGTTCGACTCCCCCAGTGACCGGCGGAACGTGAGTCTGGCACTCGGCCTGCTGCTCATCCCGGTGCTCGGGTTTCTGGCGCAGTGTGCGCGGATCGGGGCGGTGCACCGGGACCGGCGGCTGGCCGCGCTGCGGCTGGCGGGGGCGACGCCCGGGCAGGTGCGGCGGATCGCGGCACTGGAGTCGGGCCTGGCCTGCCTGGCGGGCGCGGTGGCGGCGACGGCGGCCGTCGTACCGCTGCTGCCGTATGCCACGAACTGGGCGGGTGTCGTCCTGGTCGCCGTATCCGTGCCGGTGCTGGGCGCGGTCGTGAGCGCGGTGGCGCTGCGGCGGGTGGTGGCCGATCCGCTGGGCCGGGTGCGGCGGGTCCGGCCGGTGCGCGGGCCGGGGCGGCTGTTCGGTACGGCGACCCGGCTGCTCGCGGTGACGGCGGTGGCCATCGCGCTGACCCCGGTGTTCGGCAGCCCGGTGTCCTTCGGTCTCGGCCCGGTGGCGGTGCTCGTCCTGGCGGTGCTGGTCAGCCTGGTCGCGATCTGGCTCTCCGGTGCCTCGTCCCGCCAACTGGGTGAGGGCTTCGCGGCCGGCACCGGGCGGCCCGCACTGCTGATCGCGGCGGAACGGCTGCGCGAGGACCCCTGGTCGACCGCCCGCACCCATGCGGCGCTGCTGCTGGTGACGGTCGTCGGCTCGGGCTTCGCGGGCGTACGGCAGATCCTGCTCGCGGACCTGAACTCCTCGCGCCGCGCGGGCACCCTCGGCGCCCGCATGAGCTACTACACGACCGGCATCGACCTGACGGCCGCCGCGATCCTCGTCGCCCTCGCGCTGGTCCTGACGGCGCTGGCCGTCTCCACCGCCGAGTCCCTCGCCACCCGGCGCCGGGGCCTGGCCGCGCAGGTCGCCGCCGGCGTGCCGCACGCCGTACTGGCCCGCGCACTCCTCCTGGAGACCGCGCTGCCGCTGTTCCCCGCGATCGCGGTGGCGGGCCTCGGCGGCACGGCGATCAGTTTCTGGTACGGCGCCGCCGTCTCGGAGCACGTGGACGTGCCGGTGCCGTACGGCGCGCTGCTGGTCCCGGTCGGCGTGTACGCGGCCTGCCTGCTGGCGGCGGCCACCTCGCTGCCGCTGCTACGGCGGTCGGTGCGGCCGGGGGAGCTGCGGTACGCATGACGGCCGCGCATGACGGCCGGCCCCGGGGAACGGGGGTTCCCGGGGCCGGACCGTGCCGCTGTGCCGCCGTACTCACTGGGAGTGGGTACACAAAAGCCCGGATCGTCAGGCGGAGATGCCGTCGATCCGGGCCATCGCGTCCTCCGCGCCGTACGGCTGCAAGTACGGCAGCCAGCGCGGGTCCCTATGCCCGGTCCCGATGATGCGCCAGGCCAGGCCGGTGGGTGGGGCGGGTTTGTGGCGCAGCCGCCAGCCGATCTCGAAGAGATGTCGGTCGGCCTTCGTGTGGTTGCAGCGGCGGCAGGACGCCACCACGTTGTCCCACGCGTGCTTGCCCCCGCGGCTGCGCGGAATGACATGGTCGACGCTGGTTGCGACGCCACCGCAGTACATGCACCGGCCCCCGTCGCGCGCGAAGAGCGCCCGCCGGGTGAGAGGAACGGGCCCCCGATAGGGAACCCGCACGAATCGCTTGAGCCGGACCACGCTGGGTGCGGGGACTGTGACGGTTGCGCTGTGCATAAAGGCGCCGGATTCCTCAAGGGAGACTGCCTTGTTCTCCAGGACGAGGACGAGCGCGCGGCGGAGCGGTACGACGCCGAGTGGCTCGTACGACGCGTTGAGGACCAGGACATGCGGCACGGATGCCTCCTTGTGCGTCGGCGGCGCGTGGCTCGCGCCGGGACGATCTGTAGTCAGTCTCCCCTCATGCCTGGTGGAAGCGCCACCATGTCCCGGTAACGGGCTGGGAGTGTTTTCGACCACATGTGATCCGTCCCCGGGACGGCCGTGGGTTCGTCCCACCTGTTCTTTCCCGGCCGGGAAGGGCCTCTCCCCCGAACACGGCAACAATCCTCGCGCGTTGCCCCGATAGTGTGGTGGGCCTGCCCTCTCGGTGACCTATTCGTGACCTTGCCCCTGTCGGACGATGCCGGAGGACAGACGCAGCACCTGGAGGTACCTGCCGTGTCCTTGTCCGCCGTCCTACTGGCCGCCGCCACGCCGTCGCCGACTCCGAGCCCCTCGGAGACCGCGGTGACCGTGCCCTCGCTCCAGGACGCCCAGGAGAGCGCGACCAACGCAGCGAGCTGGGTCGAGCAGAACTGGTCCACATGGCTGGCGATCGGGCTCCGTGTGCTGCTGATCGTGGTGATCGCGGCGGTCCTGAGAATGACGGTGCGGCGGGCGATCACCAAGCTGATAGACCGGATGAACCGCACGGTCGAGTCGGTGGACGGCACGGCACTGGGCGGCCTCCTGGTGAACGCCGAGCGCCGCCGCCAGCGCTCCCAGGCGATCGGCTCGGTCCTCCGCTCGGTGGCGTCCTTCGTGATCCTGGGCACGGCGGCACTGATGGTGCTGGCGACCTTCGAGATCAACCTGGCCCCGCTGCTCGCCTCCGCCGGTGTGGCGGGCGTGGCGATCGGTTTCGGCGCCCGCAACCTCGTCACGGACTTCCTCTCCGGCGTCTTCATGATCCTCGAGGACCAGTACGGCGTCGGCGACCAGATCGACGCGGGGGTCGCCGCAGGCGAGGTCATCGAGGTCGGCCTGCGCGTGACCAAGCTGCGCGGCGACAACGGCGAGATCTGGTACGTCCGCAACGGCGAGGTCAAGCGCATCGGCAACCTCTCCCAGGGCTGGGCCACGGCGGGCGTCGACGTCACCGTCCGCGCGTCGGAGAACCTGGACCGGGTGAAGGCGACGCTGGACGCGGTCACGGAGAAGATGAGCAAGGAAGAGCCCTGGAACGAGCTGCTCTGGGGCCCGATCGAGGTCCTCGGCCTCGACAGCGTGCTGATCGACTCGATGGTCGTCCGCCTCTCCGCCAAGACCATGCCGGGCAAGTCGGTCGCCGTCGAGCGAGAGCTGCGGTGGCGGGTGAAGCGGGCCTTCGACGAGGCGAACATCCGGATCGTGGGCGGGGCGACGGCGGACCCGGTGGACGACGCGGCGGACCCGACGGAGGCGGTGGCGGCGCCGTCGGTGTACGCGAACGCGGATTCACCTCAGGTGGCGGCGGCTTCGCCGCTTTCTTCGCCGCGGGGGGCGTCGGGGGCGCGGTAGGTGTGGGGGCGCGCTCCCTCCGGTGGGGAGCGCGCCCCCACAC
>NZ_JAENRY010000095.1 GCF_016612545.1 Streptomyces sp. MBT65
CACGTCACATACCGCCCTCTGAGGGATGCGGGGTGCTGCGGGACACTCGCGCATCCCTGACTTTCGGGGTGCTGACTGTGCCAGTGCGCGCACAACTTCTGCCAATGCCACCGGGCCTTGGTGAAGGAGGCCCAGCGCCGGTCGGGGAGGTTATCGCCGAGGTCCTCGAGGGCGATCCGGACAGCCAGATCGACCCAACGAGGCGAGTACCTCTCACCAATCAGCGCGCGGAGCGCATCCTCATCGGCAGGTTCATCGGTAACCCAGCCCGTCGCGCGCAGTTCAGACAGCTTCAGGGGCCGGCTCAGCAGAATCGGCACAACATCGCGCACGAAGGCTCGGCACTTCTCCTCGTAGCCAGGGATCGGTGCTCCAGGCAAGTCGTCGGCACGGCGAAGCTCCAGGAGATACTCCAGCGCGCCGGGGGTGCGGTGGGCAAACGTCAGGGCTCGCGGGCCTGGTGAGTTGACGCCATCATCGGGCTCTAGAGTGGCGAAAATAGTCAGATGCGGCGGCGTATTGGCAGGGTTCTGGAGGCGTTCCAGAACCTTCTCGACTTCCTCATCGTCGATGAGTGGCCCCGTCTTGATCCACTCGGTGTCACGACTGAGAGGCTTGAGGCTTATCTCAGTCCAGTAGACGTATCGCTGAGTCAGCTGGGCTTGGAGAATGGCTAGCCGACGCAGGTATTCGCCCTCTGCTATGCCGAGATACGGGAAATCGCTGGCAAACCGAGTCAGATCCACGGTCCCGCTCTGAGCGTACGCACGGTGCAGGTCCCCGGCCAGGCTCTGGAAGACGCGCCGGGGCATACGCAGAGCTGCCTCCAGGGAGCCGAGACGTCCGTTGCACTGTTGGCACAGCGCGCCGCGCACAAGGTCCGTTTCGTGATCATGGTCGACGGAGCGGGCGATATGCCCGCAGATCGCACACTGGGGATGACTGGCGAGGTAGGACGCCTTTGCTGACGACGACATCTCGCTGTATCGCAACACCACTCGGCGCCTCCGAAGCCTGGTTGCCTGCAAATGAGTTGATGTCTCTCGCGGGATCGTCGGACTGCCCCACCACGACAGAGATTTAGCAGGGGCCACTGACATATGCCGTCACCGTCGAGACGCCCGCCGAGCTGCTGGCACAGGGCATCAGTAGCGTAGGCGTCGCATAGGGCGAACCCTTCGCCCGCTATCGCACGCATATCCCAGTAGGCGAGCACTGCCCCCGCCACCGACCCCCATCGAGGTCCGGTTCACGCCGAGCACGAACCCGCGATGTCTGCACAGACGTGTACCCGACCGGGCATGAGCACTGCCGTGTTGATCTGGACCGATGGCACCTGGTACTGGGGCGGCACCTCGCCTCCAGTCAGAAATGCTTGCCGCGGACGCGGGCGTCGCTGCTAGCATCCCGGCATGATCGCGCCTTCGTTCCGAATCGAGATGATGCCCCGGCAGCGGGGCTGCTGATACCGGACGCGCAGGTTTCCGAGGCCCCGAGTCGGGGCCTCGTTCTGTTCACGGACTCGGAGCTCCGCCTCGCAACTGGAGGTTCCGATGACCGCACCACACCACTACATCACCACAACGATCCCGTACGTCAACGCCCGCCCGCACCTCGGCTTTGCCCTGGAACTGGTGCAAGCAGACGTCCTCGCCCGGCACCACCGCCACCGCGGCTGTGAGGTTCGGTTCCTCAGCGGAACCGACGACAACTCTCTCAAGAACGTCCTGGCCGCCGAGGCCGAAGGGGTCGACGTCCAGACCCTCGTCGACCGCAATGCCGAGGCGTTCGCCGCACTGCGGGAACCGTTGGCACTCTCCTTCGACGATTTCATCCGCACCAGCTGCGACCCGCGCCACCGCATCGGCGTGGAGCGGCTGTGGCGCCAGTGCGCCTCATCCGGTGACCTGTACCGCAAGCACTACGAGGGCCTGTACTGCGTGGGCTGCGAGCAGTTCTACACTCCGGCCGATCTGGTCGACGGCCGATGTACCGAGCACGGCACCGAGCCCCAACTGGTCGCCGAGGAGAACTGGTTCTTCCGGCTGTCCCGCTATGCCGACACCCTCCACGAGTTGATCTCCAGCGGGACCCTGCGGGTCGAACCGGCTGCCCGCCGCAACGAAGTTCTCGCTCTCATCACCGGCGGGCTGCACGACTTCTCCATCTCCCGCTCCCACAGCCGAGCCCGCGGCTGGGGCATTCCTGTACCGGGCGACGCCAGCCAGGTCGTCTACGTGTGGTGGGACGCGCTCGGCAACTACGTCACCAGCCTCGACTACGGGGACAATGCCGATGCCTATCAACGCTGGTGGGTGCAGAGCAAGCGACGCATCCACCTGGTCGGCAAGGGGGTGGTGCGCTTCCACGCCGTGTACTGGCCGGCCATGCTGCTGTCAGCGGGACTGCCGCTGCCCACCGACATCCTGGTCCACGACTACCTCACCGTCGACGGACGCAAGATCAGCAAGTCCAGCGGCAACACCGTCGACCCTGCGGACCTCGTCGACGAGTTTGGCGCCGATGCGGTGCGCTGGTGGCTTCTGCGGGAAGTCCCCCGGGTCGGTGACGCCGACTTCACCCGGGAGCGACTCATCGCCCGCGCCAACGCCGACCTGGCGGGCGGCCTGGGCAACCTCGTCAACCGGGTCGTGACCATGGTCCATCGCTACCGACAGGGTCACGTGCCCCTGCCCCGCGCCGAGGCTCTGGCCACGGAACCGCTGATCGCGGCTTGTCGTAGAGTCCTGGGCGAGGTTGATGCGGCCCTGTCCAGCTTCGACTTGCGGAAGGCAGCCTCCGCGGTCTGGAGGATCGTGGAAGAGTCCAACCGTTGTATCGACAACACCCGTCCCTGGGAGCTGGCCAAGGCAGAGCAGGGCGGTGACCGTGGGGCCGGGGAACGTCTCGACACGGTCCTTGCCGCTCTTGTTCAGGCATGCCGCGTACTGGGCGACCAGTTGCAGCCCTTCCTCCCGGATGCCGCCTCCCGTATCGCCGGGCAGGTTGCAGAAATCAATGGGGTTCTGCCGCCTGCGAACCCTCTGTTCCCTCGCATTGCCGAGGGCGACGCATAGGGCAAGCTCGACCTCACCTCGTGACGCTTCCGGCGGGAGCGGCTTCTCCGTCGCTCCCGCACCGCCCCTGTACAGCCGGTAGGTTGGCCAGCTCACGTCATCGTGTTGGTGTTGAGGATCGGGGGACTCATGCTGCCGGAGATCGGCGTGAAGCAGCATGAATGGCGGATCGAAGACAGGGAGTACGCCAGGCAGGAGGAACGTCGTGGCCGCCGGTTCGCGTTCACGCACCTTGACCCAGCCCGCACCGCCTTGGCGGTGATCGACATGGTGCCCTTCTTCGTCTCACAGAACCCGTACTGCCGAGGCATCGTGCCGAACATCAGCCGCCTCGCGGACAGCCTTCGAGCGGCGGGCGGCACGGTCGCCTGGGTCCTCCCGGCGGAGGGTGAGCGTACGGCGGTGCGTGACGAGTTCTTCGGCCCGCAGATCGCCGAACTCTTCCGCACCTCTGGTGGCACCGGGCCTCTGGCCGACCGCCTCTGGCAAGACTTCCTGGTCCACCGCGACGACTTGTTGGTCGAGAAGTCCGCGCCCAGCGCGTTCTTCCCTGGCCGCTGCCGCCTTCCTGAGCTGTTGGAGCAGCGCGACGTGGATACGGTCCTGATCACCGGCACTGTCACCAACGTGTGCTGCGAGTCGTCGGCCCGTGATGCCAGCACCCTCGGCTTCCGGGTCATCATGGTGGCCGACGCGAACGCGGCAGGTCGCGATCAGGATCACAACGCCACGCTGCACACTGTCTACAGAACGTTCGGCGACGTGCGTCCCACCCTGGATGTGCTCGACTTGTTCAAGGGGTGAGAGCCCCTGGAAGGTCTGCCGCCGTCCCCGGCCGGCGCGGCGTGCGGCCGGGTAGTGCGCTTTGGGTGTGGCTCTCCTGTAGTGAGCTCACCGTTCAGGGCATGAGCTGGTCGGCGTACGTCCTCATCGCCGGACGAAGTCCTCACGCAGAACGGGCCGGATCCCTCTCGGATTCGGGTCGCCCGGGCGTTGTCAGTGGCAACGTATAGCGTGCTCGGATCAATGGGTACGACGCGATGGGGGATCTACATGGAGTTCCGGATCGAGCGGGGCGTACTCGCAGATGCCGTAGGGTGGGCGGCCAGATCACTGCCCGCCCGTACGCCCGTGCCCGTGCTGGGCGGACTGTTGCTGGACGCCCGCGAGGGGCGGCTGCGGGTCTCGGGCTTCGACTACGAGGCATCTGCCGACATCGAGGTGGCGGCGGAGACATCGACGCCCGGCCAGGTGCTCGTGCTCGGGCGCAGACTGGTCGACATCTGCAAGGTGTTGCCCGATGCCATGGTGCAGTGTGCGCTGGAAGGTGCGCGCTTCACGATGGACGGGGGCGGGACGCGCTTCGGGCTGTCGACGCTGCCCACGCAGGAGTACCCGGCGCTGCCCGAGCTTCCGGCCTGGCGCGGAGTGGTGGATGGGGCCGAGTTCGCGGCTGCCGTCGGGCAGGTGATGATCGCGGCGAGCCGCGACGACACGCTCCCGGCACTCACGGGGATCCAGGTCCGGCTGGACGGCAATTCGATGACGCTGGCTGCCTCGGACCGATACCGGTATGCCGTGCGCACGCTGTCCTGGAAGCCAGAGGGAGCCGACTGTGAGGCCGTAGAGGTAGTAGTGCCCGGCCGCAGGCTGACCGAGATCTCCCGTTCGCTGGCGAAATCCGGGCCGATCCGTGTCGGATTGAACGGCTCGGGCAGCGGCCTGATCGCCTTTGAGGGAGCCGGGATGCGTACAACGCTGCGGCTGCTGGAAGGACGGCTGCCGCGCTACACCGAGCTGTTCGCGCTGGATAGTCCGGCAGTCGCGGTCGCGCAGCGGGAGCCACTTGCTGACGCGGTCCGCCGTGTCGCGGTCGTCGCGGAGCCCAACAGCCCCATCCGGCTCGACTTTTCCGCGCAGGGAACCGTTCTGCTACAGGCAGGGTATGAAGACGACGTCGCTTCGCAACAGCTCGCGGCCACCTTGAACGGCGCTGATGCCATGGCGGTCGCCTTCAATCCCACCTACCTGCTGGAAGCCCTCACCTCTTTCACCACCCCTCAGGTGCGCTTCGAACTCCTGGGCCCTGGCCAGCGGGCGATGCTGAGCGGCGTATCGGGCGGGGACCACATGATGCGCGATGAACATCGCCATCTGCTCATGTCTGTACGCCAGTTGAGCTGATGGCCTGAACGATCTCACTCAGCAGGAGCTACACCCGTGCGCTTTGGAGCGCCACCGCCGCTCCTGTCGCTTCGGGTCTCTCTGTGTCCCGGATCGTGATTTTGTGAACGCGCAGGTTACCGCGGTTCGCGGCTGAGTCAGGGATCATGGACAGTAGGCGCGGGGCCCAGGGAGTTGTGTCATGGGCCGCCCCAACCGCGCCACCCGGGCTGCCATCACCCAGCGCCGCGCCGACGCGATCGACCTCAAGCTCGCCGGCGTCGACTGGCTGACCATCGGCCGCAAACTGGCCGCCGACCCGGCCATCAACTCTGACGGTGTCGCATACCCGCAGGGATACGGCATCGACAAGTACAAACGCGGGCTGGAGCCGCCCACCGACAAACGGCTGATCGAGCTCGCCTGCAAGGACGTCTCCAAGGCCCTCGTCGAGCGCACCACCGCCTTGGACACCAACACCGATGAGCTGCGTCAGCTCATGGTGGAGCGACTCGAGCGACTCTTCTTCGGCGTCTACCGCGCCGCGATCCGCAACGGCGACTACCAGGCCGTGGACCGTGCGGTACGAATCATCGAGCGCAGCAGCCGCCTCCTCGGCCTGGACCGACCTGCCCGCACCGAACTGTCCGGCCCGGACGGCAGCGCGGTCCAGGTGGAGACTGCGGGCCTGGACGAGCTGGAGCGGCTGATCGCCCTTGCCGGGGGCGATGCGGGCGAGGATGGCAAGAGCTGACGAGGCCGCGGTCCTCCAGCTCTACCGGTCGCTTCCCGCACAGCGACGCCGTGAGATAGCCGCAGCCTCAACCCCTGAACTGCGGGCTCGACTTGTGCAGATCGAGCGCGAGCTGGCGATGGACCGATCGCCGGGCGCGATGGCCTCCGTGCTCACCGACGGCCGGGAGATGCAGGCCCCCCACCTGGGGCTGATCGACGCTGCCTTCGAGCAGGTCGCGGCCGGGAAGCCGACTCGGTTGCTGCTGACCATGCCGCCCCGGCACGGCAAGAGCCGCAGGGCAGCCCGCTGGGCGCCACTCTGGTATCTGCGGCGGCGCCCGGAGCACCGGGTGATGATCGCCTCGTACTCCTCCGACCTCGCGGACGATCACGGTCGGTGGATCCGCGACGCGATCCTCACGTACGGTCCGCAGCTCGGCGTCAGCCTGCGCCCCGGCTCCAGCGCGGCGAACCGATTCGACCTGGCTGGCACCGAGGGCGGCGCGGTCATGGCCGGTGTCGGCGGCGGCCTCACAGGCAAGGGCGCCCACCTGGCCGTGGTGGACGACCCGATCAAGGACGCCCAGGAAGCGTCCTCGCCCACGATGCGCAAGCGCCTGTGGGAGTGGTGGCAGGCCGTCCTCCTGACCCGCATCGAGCCGGGCGGCTCGGTGATCCTGATTCAAACGCGCTGGGACGAGGACGACCTCGCCGGCCGTGTACTGGCAGATGAGGGCGACCGGTGGACGGTCATTGACCTCCCAGCCCTCGCCCTTTCCGAGGACGACGCCCTCAACCGTGCTATCGGCGCACCGCTGTGGCCTGAGCGGTATGACACCGACGCACTCGCCGAGATCCGCCGCTCGGTCGGCGAGCGTGTGTGGTGGTCGCTGTACATGCAGCAGCCGCGCCCGCAGGACGGCGGCGTGTGGCAGTGGCCGTGGATCACCGAGAACCGGACCAGCGCAGCGCAGCTGCGCGGTATCGACCTGGCCCGCATCGTCGTCGCTGTCGACCCTGCTGGCGGAGAGTCCGCTGTCGGTGACGAGACGGGCATCGTCGCAGCAGCGTCTGATCGCGACGGACACCTTTACGTCCTGGACGACCGCTCGGGAAATCGCGGTGCGGACGCTTGGGGACGCGAAGCGTGCTTGCTGGCCATCGAGTTGCGGGCCGACGCCATCGTGGTCGAGTCGAACTTCGGCGGCGACATGAGCACGCAGATCCTCCACCAGGCGTGGCAGGGACTGCAGCGTGAACAGCGTACGGAGGGCATGCTGATGCCCGCGGTGCTGCCGGTGACTGCCAAGCAGGGCAAGCGGCTTCGAGCGGAGCCGATCGCGCAGCTCTACGAGCAGGGCCGCGTGCACCATGTCGGCGAGTGGCCTGCACTGGAGCAGCAGATGGTGACGTGGGTCGCCGGCATGGACTCGCCGGACCGCATGGACGCCGCCGTCCACGCCCTCACGCAACTCGCCGCCCCCAACGAGGCCGGTTGCACTCTGACGCCGTACGGCGACAATCGCCTATCGGGTCGACGATGAGCACAATGAGGTCGCAGCGGGGAGTTCACGCCGGCACCCCGCTGCGCCTCCTACTCATGACGGGGCAAATCGCGAGCCCGTCACGAGTAGGAGGAGAGCGGTCATGGCGCAGGTTCAGGGGAATGACCCCGTGGAGGACCGCGGGCAGCAGGTTCTGGGCGAGCACCACCGCCCACTGCTGGAAGGGCTCCGCAACGTCCTCGATACCGAGGCGGGTCTGGAGAAAGTACTGCACCACGAGCGATCCGACCGACGCAGGTCCTCGATCACCTAGGGTGAAGAAGGCGCGGGGCCGACGTTACGGACCTCAACCCCGTGGGCTTGCGCACCTTCCTGACCGACGCCTGGTCGTGGCTCAACTACAAGCCGATCATGTCCGCCACGCACGACGGACGGCCTCACCGATCTCTGGCTCCTGAGCTTCACGCGACGTGGCTGCCCGATGAGGCAGTTCGTCGTCTCGCCGCGTACAAGCTCATGGCGGCCTACGACAACAATCAGGCCGGCGAGCTCGCCGCTCTCACAGGCAACGAAGCAGCTTCCGAGCGGCGGGAGTTCGGTGACGCGTCGACGTTCGTCGACACCGCACTCGCACACTTGCTGGGCAAGTCGCAGCAGATCATCGTGCCCGGCGCCGAGCACGCCACCGACGACACCCCGGCGCCCGAGGCTGTGGCAGCCGCGGAGGTACAGCAGCGCCTGCGAGCGTGGGCGGAGGCCGAGCTGCTCCCGCTGCGCATGCAGGCCGCCGAGCGCAAGGCCGTGCTCCTCGGAGACGGCCTCTACCTGCTGGCCTGGGATCCGAACAAGCAGCGAGTACGCCTCAAGACATACGACCCTGGCTTCTACTTTCCCGTGATCGAGGACGATGCTGACCCTGGCGACTATCCGCAGCGCGTGCACCTGGCTTGGGAGCTCCCTGAAGACCCCAAGAGGGGAATGAAGGCGCGGC
Source organism: Streptomyces sp. MBT65 (assembly GCF_016612545.1). Taxonomy (GTDB): domain Bacteria; phylum Actinomycetota; class Actinomycetes; order Streptomycetales; family Streptomycetaceae; genus Streptomyces. The sequence goes on from NZ_JAENRY010000095.1 coordinate 8,472, forward strand.
TTCGGCGGATCACGTACGAGCTCGGCCCCATCACGCCATCCACGCGCAATCATGAAGGAGCGGATGGGCAGGGCATGCGGCAGCCGGTCGGCGATGGGGCGGGAGGGCTCGTCGTGGAGCACGGCGATCGCTACAACCCTGACTCCGGCCAGATCGAGCGGACCTACCCCTGGGCACCTGGGCGGACGTCGGCCGTTACGTGCTATCTGACCGACGCTGAATGGTCCTTGGACGATCTGCGGCACGGCCAATCTCTGGACGACCTACCCCTAGACAAGGCCCGCTTCCGCACCCGTGGAGACGGGGAAGTTCTACACCGGCTGGATCTACGGCTGGACTTCATCCCGATCGTCCACATCAGCAACACAGTGTCCGACGGTGAGCATTTCGGGCAGCCGACGCTCGCGAAGGTGATGCAGGCCCTCGACGAACTTGCGGAATCCGACACCGACTCCGCTCGCGCCTCCGCCACCACGGGCGCACCCATCATCGGCCTGGCCGGAGCCCGCCCCGAGGTCGACCGTGTAACCGGCAGGCCCAAGCCGCTCGCGGTCGAGCCTGGAACGATCTTCGCGCTAGCCGACGGCGGCCGCATGGACGTCCTCGACACCTCGCACCAACTCGCCGAACTTCGTGCCCGTGTTGAGGAAGTACGCGACAGGGCCGCCGTCAACGCCCGGCTCCCTGCTGTCAGCTTGGGCACCGTCGATCCTTCCGACGTGCCCAGCGGATACGCCCTGCAGCTGTCCCTCGGCCCTCTCGACTCTCTGGTCGACTCCATGAGGCTCGCGCGGGCCCACAAGTACACGTTGCTGTTGAAGATGGTGCAGCGGATTCACCAGGCCGGCCGCGCCGAGGGCTGGGCTGCCGGGGCCCCTCTGTCTGCTCACATCGTGTTCGGCCCGCACACCCCCACCGACCGGACGGCCATCTTGGAAGAGGTGGTGCGCGGCGTCACCGCGGGCGTGCTCTCGCTCGAGACGGGCATCCGCATGCTGCAAGACGCCGGGTATCCCATCGAGGACGCCCGTCAGGAAGTCGAACGGATCAGGGCCGGGCGACAGTCCGAGGCGGATGCTGAGCCGAAGCGCATCGCCTCGACTGCAGCCGAGGCGGAGACGGATGATGTCAGCGAGTAGATCCGGATTCTGTGTAGTGCTTCTCTGACTTCACTTCTCGTATCTCCAGAGTGAAGTCCTTGCCCGTCGGGCTGTCGACGTATGTCTCCTGCTCCGACGACAGCCCGTTCTCTGCCATCTCCCCGGGTTCCCCGCTGCGTTCCCTCTGGGTGATTTCGTACTGACCTCGGCTCCTGTTGTCGGGCCGTACCCCGGACAGGGTTATGGCATTGCTGCTGGTGCGCACAGGAGCACCCGCCCGCGACACGTCGAATCTGATCGTGTACGTCTTCGCCTCGGTGGAATCGTTGTATGCCGTCACCGATACGTGCGGTGTGTAAGTCCGGTCACCGTAATTGGGGATATTCGATGACGCCTTATCTACCGACTCGTAGGCGATCTCGATTCGACCGCCGTCAACGGGGACCACAGTCCGCTCCGAGTAAGTGAGCGTGTGATCCCAGCCGTCTCCGTCTGCTTTCGCGACGACGAAGAAGACCGCGGCAGCCGTCGCTACGCACGCTCCCGCGAGGGCGGTGATCAGCTTCGTACGATGCGAATACTTGCGCATGTTCCCCCCAAAGGTCCTGAATATCAGGATACGGGGGCGAACTAGACTGTTGATCTTGTTGGTGGAATCGCGTCGGCCCGTGTGGCCGCAAGAGCTCAGCGCGACCGCTTGGCGAGCCGCTCGACGTCCAGCAGGATCACGGCGCGCGCCTCCAGACGCAGCCAGCCGCGGCCCGCGAAGTCAGCGAGGGCCTTGTTGACCGTCTCGCGAGATGCGCCGACGAGCTGGGCCAGCTCTTCCTGCGTGAGGTCGTGCACGACGTGAATGCCCTCCTCGGACTGCACGCCGAACCGGCGCGACAGGTCGAGCAGCGCGCGGGCCACACGCCCCGGCACATCGGAGAAGACCAGGTCGGACATCTGGTCGTTGGTCTTGCGCAGTCGCCGCGCGACTGCGCGCAGCAGGGCCGCGGCGACTCCCGGGCGGGCGTTCAGCCAGGGCTGCAGGTCGCCGTGGCCGAGGCCGAGCAGCTTGACCTCGGTCAGCGCCGAAGCGGTGGCGGTGCGCGGGCCCGGATCGAACAGCGACAGCTCGCCGATGAGCTCGCCGGGGCCGAGCACGGCGAGCATGTTCTCGCGACCGTCCGGCGAGGTGCGGTGCAGCTTCACCTTGCCCACGGTGACCACGTACAGGCGGTCACCCGGGTCGCCCTCGTGGAACAGCGCATCGCCGCGCGCGAGGGTCACCTCACTCATGGAGGCGCGCAGCTCCGCCGCCTGCTCGTCATCGAGCGCCGCGAAGAGCGGGGCGCGCCGCAGAACGTCGTCCACGAGTTCTCTCCTATATCGACCAGCTCAAGGGACCGTCTGACTCCATCTTGCCGGACATACGAGATGACGTATGCGAATGGACCGAACCCTTGATCTTGGCGAATGAGGACCGCTTCGCCCCCATGCACCCGCGCCTCACCTTGTTCTGCCCTGTTCTGCGGCCTCCCCGGTAAGGTAGGGGGCTGCCAGCCATGGCGGCTGTACTGGATGGATATGACGCGGAACAGAGAGTAGCGAGTTCGGGGTGATGGTGTTCGAGCAGGGGCAGCGCGTAAGCCTGCCGAAGACCGTCGAGGGCTGGGTGACCATCGACGGCGCCCAGGAGACCTCCGGAGGCGGATGGCGCCTCTACGTAGAGACCGATGATCAAGAACTCCACCGTGTCGATCTCACCGCGGACGAAGCCTCCCATGTCCAGCTCCTAACGCAAGACGGCAGCGCCCCCTCATCCCGAGTCCTGGCCGGCATGTGGACACAGTGGATGTCCGCGGCCGCAACCAACGCGAAGAGCACACTCCTCGCCTCGTCACCCCTGAATCCATACGCGCACCAGGCCAACGCCGTGTACGGGGCCATGCTCCCCCAGCCGTGGCTGCGGTTCATGCTCGCTGATGAGCCGGGTACCGGTAAGACGATCATGGCTGGGCTGTACCTACGCGAGATGCAGCGGTACGGACTGGTTCGGAAGGCGCTGATTGTTGCGCCTGCCAACCTGGTATCGAAGTGGCAGGCGGACTTCGACCGATTCTTCGACGGCGGTCTACGCCGGATCACTGCCGAAACAGTGCGCGAGCACGCCCTCGATGTCACCCACGACATGTGGATCGTGTCCCTGGAGCTGGCGGCCGTCAACGGAGCCGTTCAGGAGGCCATCCGCCCAGACCGTGCGGGCTGGGACATCGTCGTCTTCGACGAGGCTCATCGGCTGACCCCCACGGCCCAGACCTACCACCGTGTCGGTCGGCTTCTGTCCCGAGCACCCCGCACCCTGCTCATGACTGCCACGCCCCACCGCGGGTCCGAGTGGCTGTTCCGGCACCTCCTGCACATCGTGGACCCCGACATCTACCCCGACCCGGGCTCCGACCAGACGCAGGACCTGCCGAAGCTCACTCCTGGCCCGATCCATTTCCTGCGCCGGATGAAGGAAGACCTCGTCGACTACGACGGGCAAAGCCACCTGTTCAAGCGCCGTCGAGCCACGAACCACAGAGTTCCGTTGAGTCGGCAGGAGCACTCCATCTACAACCAGGCACTGGATCTGGTTGACCGCTACATGCTCCAGAACGCCCAGCCTCTGGCCCGCATGGTCTACGGCAAGCGCACAGCCTCATCCCTCTTCGCCCTGCGCGAGACCTTGAAGCGACGGCATGAGCACATGGGCCGCCTGGCCGCCGCAGAAGCCTCCGTGCAGGCAGACCCCTACGGGGAAGACGAGGCCGGACGTGAGGAAGCCCAAGTCGTCAACGCGGACTCCACGGCAGTCCGCGCCGAGCGCAAGGCAATTTCGGATCTCGTCGAGCAGGTAGACCAGATCCTCCAGGACCGGATGGTCACCCCCTCGAAGTGGCGCATCCTTGTCGACGAATGCCTTGCGCCGGAGGGTATCCGCCCGGGAAATAGCGAACAGGCGGTGATCTTTACGGAGTTCGCTGACACGGCTGAGTGGATCGCCGAACGGCTAGCCGACGAGGGCTACACCGCTCGCATGTACTCCGGGCGTCAGCCGAACTCTGAGCGCGACGCCGTACGGGCAGCCTTCATGCGCGGCGAGTTCCAGGTCATCGTCTCCACCGACGCAGGTAACGAAGGAATCGACCTGCAGGTAGCGCACGTCCTGATCAACTACGACATCCCCTGGTCTCTCGTGCGGCTCGAACAGCGCATGGGCCGCATCCACCGGGTGGGCCAGACCCGAGACGTCGAGCTATTCAATCTGATCGCCGTCGATACCCGGGAAGGCGCCACCCTCCACCGACTCCTTGACCTGTTCGTGACAGCCGCCAACGAACTCGACGGCCAGATGTTCGACAGCCTCTCCCTCGTAGCCGAGCTGTCCGGCATCCGCTACGAGGAATGGCTCCAGGCTATGTACGGCGACGACGTGGAACGCCGGTACGCAGCGGAGGAGGCCGCTCGGCGTATCAATATCGCGGACCTGCGGCGGCGCGCACGGCAAGCCCGAGCGCAAGAGGCCGAGCTCGCCAGCAAGGTCGAGGCAATGGCGGCGCTCACGCTCCTGCAGAACGACCTCCTCGAGCGCATTAACCCGGCGATCGTCGAGGCCTTCCTCAAGCGGCTCGACTCGGCTGACCTCCTTCGCGTCCAGAACACAGCTGCCGGCGATGGCATCCTCCTGGTCTCGTCAAACGCCACCCTTCCCGCTGGGCTCGGCGGGGAGAAGCGGGCCCTGGTCGCCACGAGCAGCCAGGCCCTCAAGGACAACGCTGGGACCGCCGACATCTCTCGCGTCTTGGCGCTCGGCCCGGGCAGCATCGCCTTCGGTGACCTCATCGAGCACGTCTCTGACGCTCTCGCCCCCGATCTGTACCGCGGGGGCGCCGCGGAAGACCCCACGAGTATCACGGGCTACGAGTTGTACGCCTACGAAGCCACACTCACTGAAGTCGGCGGAAGGCGCCGCACAGCGTGGGCTGGACTCATCCGCGTCGACGAAACAGGCGACGCATATCCTGTCCGCTGGGAAACGCTCGCCAACCTGGTCCCCACAGCAAAGTCTGGCGGGGTTCCGCACCCGGCCCGCGAACAGCTTGCCGAGGAACGGGCCAATGAGCTCGCCACAAGCACCCGCACCAAGTACCAAGAGGTCCGTAACGAATGGTTCGCCGCCGCTCGACGTGACCTGGAGAATCTTCCTGTCGATCTCACCCACCAGGTCCCAAACCGGGATGAACGTCTGGCTCTGCGGAACCGTCTGCGTGACCAGACGCAAGGCCGACTTACGGAGCTCGAACGCCTCAGCAAGGTTGAGATCACTGATCCCGCTTGCGTGGCACGAATGCGGGTCTACGCGGGAGCGGTCGACAGTACCTCCGAGGAGAAGGACTCCGAGCGCATCGCGATGCGCCATGTCCAACGCCTCCTCCAAGAAGACGGCTGGGTCGTAGCAGACATCCACACGGAGAATCGGGGCTACGATCTCCAAGCAAGGAGGGGCCGGGAACAGCGGCTCGTCGAGGTCAAGGGGGTCTGGGACTCCGCTGCATCGCGGGGTATCCGGCTGACCGGAAACGAGGTGCTCATGGCGATGCAGCACCGACGAGACTTCTGGCTGTACGTCGTCGATCAGTGCAACGACGGCCGGGGGACCCTCTTCGGGAGCTTCCGTGACCCTATTGACGTGTTCGCCGGTGACATTCGCGGAGATGCAGTCTTCCGTATTCCCGGCTCCTCGCTGCGAACTGCCCGTGACCGCACTCAGGAGAGTCCCGCATGACCCGCATGATCGAACGCTGGTTTCCCTGCGCGGAGGTAAGCGACGCGTGCTCCGAGAGTTGGGGTAGCGGAAACACGGAGTCGAGTCTGTGGGTGTGGTTCGCGAAGCGCCCAGTCGCTCAGGCCAAGGCCGCCGTACTGACGAGTTTGCTCCCCTGGCCGGAGAGTGAAGCAGAGCAGCGCCATCTGCAGGGCCTCGTCCGCGACGCGCTGAAAGGCAACGCCGAAAAGGCCAAGGAGATCCACGAGATCCTGGAGAAGGAGTACGGCAGGAGCCCTCGTGTCCTCGACCCGTTCTCCGGACGTGCCATGATCCCTCTGGAAGCGGGACGCCTCCAGGCCGAGGCATTCGGCATCGACTACTCGCCCTTCGCTGCCCTCGGCGGCTCGCTCCTAGCCGATCTGCCCTTCCGTGACTGGAGCAAGGAGCCTGCGCTCCCCTTCAAGCCCGTACCCCGCGTCAGGCGCAAGGGCGAGCCTCTCCTTTTCGGGGAGGACGAAGACCGAATCGTTGCCGATGTGGAGAAGTTCCTTCACGAGGTGGGGCGCCGATTCCGCGCATACATGGATGAGTTCTATCCAACTCGTGGCGGACGATACCCGTGGGGATACCTGTGGGCGTCAACCCTTCCTTGCCAGGAGTGCGGGCGGCGATTCCCTCTGGTCGGCGAGCTCGAACTGCGGAGACCACGCCCCAAGAAGGACGACCAGGGCCAGAGCTTCCGTATCCACGCGGATCCGAAGACCGGCGTCTGTGAAGCCATCGTTCACAGTGGACCCCCGACAGGCACTCCCACGCGTGTTCAAGCGGGGAAGAGCAAGTACTCGGCCGATGGACGTGTCGCCGTTTGTCCTTTCTGCGAGCACGTGCACTCCAAGGCGGTTCACACCAGGCTGAGTGCAGAAGGCCACCGCGAAGACATGCTTCTCGTCGCTGCGGACATCGACGTGGAAGACGGCACCAAGGTCTTCCGACAGCCGAGCGACAAGGAAGTCGCTGCCGCCCAGCAGGCGGCAGAAGCTCTCAACCAGGAACCTCCGTTCGGCTTGATGCCGGCACGCCCTGACGAACTCATCGCCCCTGGAAACACTCGGACTATCCAGTCCGTGAACTATGGGGACCGCGCCTACGGTGACCTTTTCGAGGCACGCCAGACGCTTGGCCTTGTGCGGCTGGCCCGAGCCATCAACGAAGCGACCGAGGAATGCCTGACAGTCGGCGTCTCCACTGACTATGCGCGGGCCCTGGCTGGCTATGCCACGGCTGCGATGATGCGGAAGATCCGCCGCTCCACCCGAGGAGCACGCCTCCAGAAGGCTGGCGGGGCCCAGGTCGGCGACATCTTCGTCAATCAGTCAGCTGTGTCCTTCTCCTACGACTGGTTCGAGAGCGGACTGTCTTCAGGGCCGGGCTCGTGGGAGTCCCTCTCGAAGCAAACCGTCACCACGCTCCGCAACGTCCGGCAGCGGGCTACCGCGCTCCCTGCATCTATTCAGCGCGGAAGCGCAACTACGCTTCCATTCCGGCCCAATTGGATGGACGCAGTCGTCACGGACCCCCCGTACGACGACATGATCGACTACAGCGACTCCAGCGACGTCTTCTTCGTGTGGGCCAAACGTGCCATGCAGACAGCCGATCCCATGCTGTCCATGACCACGCACCCAGGCGGGGTCCAGGACAAAACTGAAGAGATCATCGTCAAGAGGGGCGGTGGACCCGCAGGCGACCACCGCACCCGAGAGCACTACGACAGCAGCATCGCCCGTGCCTTCGCCGAAGCACGCAGGGTCGTAGCTGAAGACGGCGTCGTCACGATCGTCTTCGGACACGGTGACCTTGAGGTCTGGCACCGTCTACTCAGCGCGATCTCCGCAGCTGGCCTGATCCTGACCGGATCGTGGCCGGCCAAGACGGAGTCCGGAGGAGCCTCGGCTACGGCCGCGAACATCGTCACAACCTTGACCATGGCTTGCCGGCCAGCACCTCCAGGCCGCAGCGAAGGCCGTCTTGCTGCGGTAGAGGCGCAAGTCAAGGCGGAGGTGAAACACCGTGTGGAGCTCTGGGATCGCTCCGGACTTGCACACACCGACATGCTCATGGCCTCGGCAGGTCCTGCCATGGAGGTCACCGGGCTCTACTCCCAGATCCTCGACGTCACAGGCAACGTCGTAGGACTGGAACGGTTCTTGATCGTTGCGCGAAAGGCGGTACAGGAAGCCGCGGACATCAAGGTCGTCTCCCTTCCGCTCGACTCCTTCGACGTTCGCACACGCTTCGCATTGTGGTGGGTACGCCTCTACGGCAGGCAGTTGGCTCCGAAGTCCGAACTACGGTGGCAGGTTCTCGCTGGCGACCTGGACATGAGCGATGTAAAGAACCTTCTGCACCAAGGTGATAAGGGCTGCCGGTTCCTCGCGGCCAAGGAGTTCAAGAGCACCATCACATCAGACTCATCGGTCATCGACGTGGCCTTGGCCATGGCCAAGGCGTGGCCAGACGGGCTTGATGCAGTCGCAGAAGTCCTCGTCGACGCCGCACGGGACAACGACGACCAATACCTGTGGTCAGCGATCAGCTACCTGGCGAACCGGCTGCCGGAGGGAGATGCCGACGTTGCAGCCTGGAACGGTCTCCAACGTGCTCGACGCGGTGTAGATGTAGCTGCGCGGAACATCGCGAGCGCGCAGATCCGTACCGCGCGTGAGACCGCCAAGAGCGACCTCAATCCCACCCTGTGGTAACGGTCGCGTGAAGCGGCAACCCAACCAATAACGATCAGAACGCAAGGAGTTGGAGTGACCAAGAGCGGTGTGACGCCGTGGTGGAAGGCGCTTCGGATCCGCCCTGAGATCCTGAACGCCTCGGGCTCCATCGCTGACGTACAGATGTCTCTGTACCACGCGGTTTACGGGACGGGGGATCAGCGTCCGCTGTACGCCGACGCGTCGTACTACGGCGAGATCACGCACCCCACAGGATCGTTGACCGATCTCTTGGCTCAGATCGCGATTCGGCTTGGTGGTGGAAGCGACTACGCCAAAGTCCCCTACGCTCTCCTCAGGCTCGACCAAGGCATGGGTGGCGGTAAGTCCCATGCGTGTATCGGCGCCTACCACCTCGGCTCGGCTCCGAGCAGTCTGGCCAAGACTGACATCGGCAAGGCCATCTTCAAGCAGGCTGAGACCATCCTCGGCCGGGCGCTCCCCAAGGACCTGGACAACCCGCACGTTGTCGTACTTCCCTGCGACAACATGACTCCCGGTGTGACCGTCCAAGAACACGACGGCCCCGCGAAGAGTCTCTACGAGCGATTCCTGTGGCGTCTCTTCGAAGGCGACTATTCACGCTACGACGCTTATCGCGAGCATTTCAGCAATCTGTCCAAAATCTCCGAAGCCATCACGTCGCTTGGCAGGCCAGTCCTGATCATTGTCGACGAGATCATGAACTACTTCGGCAACGGGCTCGACGGAGTCGGCGACGAGACACTGATCGCCCAGGACCAAGCGTTCATGCGGGCTCTTCTGGACGCAGTAACGAAGACACCACACACCGCAATGCTGGCCGTCATGATCGCTTCCGAAAAGGACTCGATCTCACTGACCGCCGAAGGCACACGCCGGCGCGTCGACCTCGAACGGCTCCTCGACCGCAACGGGAAGCCCCTTGGCGTGCACGAGAATGAGGACTTCGCAGCGATTTTGCGGCGTCGAATCTTCCTCAAGCCTCCAAAACAAGAAGTGGTTGACGCCACCATCCGCGACTTCAAGGAAGCCATGGAGAACGGACAGTGGAAGACTAAGGTCTTCGACGCGATCCGAGAACCGTGGACAAGCAAGTTCGCCGATGAAGTAACGCGCACCTACCCCTTCCATCCGCAGCTAATGCACATGGCGGAGCATGAGTGGGCGAATCGTGCAGGATTTCAGAAGGTGCGCTCGACCATAAAGGTGTTCGCTGCCACCGTCTACGAACTCCAGCAGCGTGGGAAGTCCGGCGGGTGGGCGCCGCACCTTATCGGTCCGGGCGACCTCCCGCTCTCAAGCAATCAGGTGCGTGAAGCCATCATCGGGTCCGGCCTCATCAGCGACCCGAAAAGCCAGAACAACTACCGCTCCCTGGCCCAGAATGACATCGTCGGCCTTCAGGACACGAGCGGCACAGCCCGGCTGATGGACATAGCGCGTGCCGCCGACGACCGTGCCCTGTGGCATCACTCCAACCCGCGCGCCGCTGAGCGTGCGGCCACCGCCGTCTTCATGGCATCCATCGTCTCCGGGCGCAGCCAAGGCCGCCGTGGCGCCACTGACGCCGAAGTCAAGGCAGCAACGGCAGTCGGTGACCCTGCCTATATGTTCGCGGACGCTGACACGGTCATCTCAGACCTGACCGACCCAGAGACAGGCCTGGTCAGTATCGAAGTAACTCCTGGCCAAAAGGGCCAGCCGATCCGCTACTTCCTGTCCACCGAGCAAACCCTGCTCATGCTGCAGCGTGCGATGCGGGACACCATCACCGATGCCGAGCGCGACGCAGCGATCGCCGACTTCGCCGAAGACCTTGCCGACACAGGCCCGTTCGATCGCAAGCAGTTCGTGCGGGCATCCACGGACGGTCAGTCGCCCCGAGACGTACTCGCCGGCGCCGGTATTGATGACGCCCGAGTCTCACGTCTCGTGGTGCTCGACCCTGCACAGTTCACGCTCCGCAACGGTGCCGATCGCGCGACCCGCGGCGCTGTACAGGCGGCGGTCGGCCTTGGCGATGACAAACTCCCGACGCGGTGGGCATCGTCCGTCGTCTTTGTAATCGCCAACACGCAGCAGCGGCATGCTGCGCGTCGGGTCGCGACCCACTACCTGGCAGCGGAGAGAGTCCTCAGCTACCCGGAGACACAGACCGACCCCGACATGAAGTCCAAGGCAACAGCCGAACGCAATGACGCAAAACGCAGCCTTGAAGCTCACGTAAAGCGGGCCTTCCAACATGTCTTGTTCCTGGCGCAACCCGACGACGAGGCCACACGCTCAGTCGACGAAGTGACGTTTGACGCCAAGACTGAAACCGCGCTTCTCGGTACTACCGTTTGGAAAGCTCTCGTTGAGAAGGGGAAAGCCTTCGATCAAGGAACGTTCACGGCGAGGGCCCTAATCCACAACCTTCGAGAGAGTGACTATGGGCGTCCACTCGATGAGCTTCGGGACTCATTCTGGAACACCCCAAGGCTTCCGCTCCTTCATGGCGGGCAGGACGATCTGCGGCAGGCGCTCTTCGATGCTGTCCAGCATGGTCTCCTCCGCATCGTCGACAGCGAGGACCAGGAAGTAGCAGTCACCGGAGTCTCGGAGATCAACCTCTCCAGCCAACGGCTTAGGCTCGGAAAACCTCTGCCCCCCGCTGTCGATGACGCGCCGACCCACGAGCCGGACAACGAGCAGCAACCAGAACCCTCCCCTGGCCCCAGCGGCGAAGCGGAACAAGACCAGGATGATTCCAGCGCAGATACACCTGCTCCGCCGAAAGAGAAGCAACTTGGCTTCTCCATCACGCAGAGCATGCTGAACAACACAGGTAACGCCGACGCTCTGAGCCAGCTGTTCAGGGAGCTGTACCAACTGGTCGACGGCAATGACGTCTCGTTCCTGCAGGGCCAAATCCAAGTGGTTGTCAACGCTCACGCCGTCGACAAGCTCACGGAGCGCGTCCAACAACTCGGGTCGTCCGTCATTGTGCGGGACTTGTAGCAGCTGGTGATCGGCGGATCCCGACGCCTGTGCCCTTGGCTGACCAAGGACACAGGCGTCGGGATCCGTTACTACTGTGCGCACCCACGCGCAGCCCAGAGTCCGCTGCTCGCCTCAGTAGACTCACACTTGGCGCGGGGCCGTCTGGGAGCAGCACTTCTTGATGACCCGCACCCTGCCTGACCCGAACATCGCGCTCGGCTTCCGCCGTGACGGCCGCCCGATCCTCCCCATCTTGGGTGCGTCCCCCGAGGACCCCTCGAATGACGAGGCGCCCCTCAGCCTCAGCCAGAAGCACCTGAATACCCTGATGGCCCGAGAGAAGGACCAGGGCGGCCGTGCCGCGATCCGTACCCTCGTCGACAAGCTCGGGTTCTCCAGTGCATCAGCACTCGAAGAGTTCATCACCCAGGCCCGCCATGTTGAGCAGGAGCAGCTGACCGAGGCACAGCGTCGTGAGCAGGCCCTTGCCGAACGCGAGCAGGCTGCCATCGCCCGTGAAACGGCGGCGGCAGCGAAGGAGCGGGATGCCTCCCGGCGCTCCGTACTCGTGAGCGCGGGCGCGGCAGGCCGCGATCTCGACGATGCTGTGGCGCTCCTTCGGGTCACAGACGATGCAGACGATTCGGCGATCGAGGAAGCCGTCCAGGAGCTGAAGGAGCGCCGGCCCGAGCTGTTCTCCGTCTCAGCGAGTTCAGGCCCAGCCGCTCCCGGCGGTGCTCCGGCGTCCGTGCCGCCGCCCCGCCCTGGAAGTGTCGACTGTACCCCTGGTGCGGCAGGCCTGGAGATGGCCCGTCGCCGCGGCCTGATCTCCACCTCCGACTAACTCGAGGGTCCGAACGACCCGCTCGGGGACCACGCCCCGCTTCCTCTTCGTGGACGGCTCCACCATCCGGTGAGTGCGCGACCGCACCGCATCACCAGGAGATAGCGGCTTGAGTATCCAGCCGTACACCACCTCCGTGACGGTCACCGCCAATCGGGACTGGCTCGCGTCCCGGCATGGCACCGACTCCACGGAAACCATCACCCTCGACCTGACGAAGCTCACCAAGAACGCCCACTACGTCGAGCCGACCGCCACCCAGCCGCACGGCTACATCCGCTCCGGCGTGCCCGTCGGCCGCATCACGGCCTCCGGGCTCTTCGGCGCTCACGATCCCGCGGCGAAGGACGGCCGCGAGGTGTTCGCCGGCCTCGTGTACGCCGAGGCGCCGTTCACCCCCGGCGTCACCAAGGTTCCGGCAGCCCTGTTCTGGCACGGCACCGTGAACACAGCGAAGATCCCGGGCGGTATTGATCCGGCCAAGATCGTTGCGAGCCCGGCCGGGGCGCAGATCCGCTTCCTCGGGGCGGTGAGCGCGTGAGCGTCGCCGACCTCCTGAAGAACGTCTCCGTCGCCGACCTCACGGTCTACGCACGCACGATCCCGAACCCGAGCGACTTCCTGCTCACCCAGACGGTGTTCGGCGAGGCCAAGGTGCAGGACGTGAAGTGGCGTATCCGGCAGAGCAAGCGCCGCGTGAACGCCGCCTCGTACCGGGCGTACGACACGAGCGTGCCGTTCGCGAAGCGGCAGGCCGAGTCCACGCAGACCGAAGGCACTCTGCCGGCGCTCGGCCAGAAGCTCCTCGTCGGCGAGATGGAGCAGCTCCTCCTGGACGCTTCCCGCGGCGCGGACGAGGACCGGCTGGTAGAGCTGCTGTACGACGACGTAGAGCGGCACGTCGAAGCAATCCGCTCCCGCCTCGAACTTGCCGCCGGCGACGTCCTGTTGGATGGCAAGTTCACCCTCACCGGGGAGAACGGCCTCACAGTCGAGGCCGACTACGGCGTACCGCAGGCCAACATGCCGACGGCACCGAAGCCGTGGTCTGACCCTGCGGCGGACCCGATCGCGGACGAGCTGCGGTGGATCGACCATCTCGACTCCATCGGCGCACCGGCACCGGAGATGGTGCTCACGTCCCGCAAGGCGTGGTCGCATCTGGCCTCGAACGGCGCGTACAGGGCGGCCTACTACGGCACCCCGGCAGGCGGGCAGACTCCCACTGCGACGCTGAATCCGCAACAGATCAACTCTGTGCGCGGCAACTACGGTCTGCCGCCGGTCACGTTCTACAAGGCTCAGGTGTGGCAGGACGACGTGTCCAAGCGGGTGCTGCCGGAGGACCGGTGGATCATGCTGCCGCCGGATCGTGCGAAGTGGGGCCAGACCCAGTACGGCACCACCACCGAGTCCCTAGCTCTGTCCCGCGGGACGAACCCGCAGATCGAGCGGGAGGACGCCCCGGGCATCGTCATCACCCGTGATGTCGAGGATGATCCGGTGCAGATTTGGACCAAGGGTGCCGCCGCGGCGATGCCGGTCCTGTACTCGCCGGACTGCCACATCACCGCCACCGTCCTGTGAGCGCCGCCGTGAAGTCGCTCGGCGCGCTCGCCGCGAGCGTCCATGTTCTCGACCCGGTCGAGGGCATCCCCGTGGTGCTGCTCGCCGGCGAGTCTGTGACGGACCCGGCGGTGGCCGAGCAGATCACTAACCCGCGCTGCTGGGAGGGCGGACAGCCGCCTGCTCAGACCAGCAAGCCGTCCGCCCGGAAGGCGAATCCCGCCTAGGGCCGACCCGCGCGGCGGGGAGGAGCAGATGCCGCGTCTCCTCCCCGCCGCCTCTTCGAGGAACTGTGTGAACAGCGATGTACTGCGCTGGCTCCAAGCCCAGCTCGGGCCCGACACCGATGCCCGCGACCTCACTAGCCGATACGAGCGGCTGAACTCCGCCAAGGCTGTCGCCCTGGAGGTCCTCCACGAACGCTTGGCCGCACTCGTCGCCGAGCCGCTCAAGGTCACAGTCAACGGCGTCGCCACCATCGACAACTCCGCCAACGTCTCTGCTCTGGAACGCCGCGCTGCGCAGATGCTCGACGAGACAGCCCCTGACGAGGCACCCGTCGCGCGGCATGACCTTCTGACGACTGTGCCGTTGAGTGCCCGGCCCAGGCGGTGAAGACTCCGTCGTAGCACCGTCGGCCGCGCTCCTACCAGCCAACTCCCTTACGTACGGAGGGTGTCGACCTGCAGCCATCTGCAGCGCATACGCCCTCTGGTGTGTGCTTTATGAGGCATGCACCGCGTGGTGCGTCGGGGAGGCGGTCATGTCCGAGACGAACGAGACGCTGCACGACCGGTTCATCGAGCTGGCGGACCTCCCTGCGGAGGGCTCCGTCGTAGACCTTGGCTGCGGTGCCGGTCCTGCTCTGGCCGCCTTCGCACGGCGGCACCCCAAAGCACGGGTCATCGGCTTCGACCGGGAAGCCGAGTCACTGGCAAAGGCTCGGGAGCGGCTTCGCAACCACGGCGGATCCGTTCAGTTGGCGTCCGCTGACCTGCGCGAGAAGCTGCCGCTTGATGACGCGAGTGTGGACGTGGTCATTTCCTCGAACCTCTTGGAGTGCCTACCCGCCCCTGGTGCGCTGCTAGGCGAGGTGTGGCGGGTGTTGCGTCCCGGTGGCCGTGCTGTGCTGTCCCATTCAGACTTCGACGCGCTAGTGATCTCCGGTGCCCCTATCCCCCTGGACAGGAAGATCGTCCACGCATTCGCGGATGATGCGCCACCGTGGATGGACAGCTCGGACGGCCGGATGGGCCGAAAGCTACCTGGACTTGTGCAGACTTCTCCGCTGGAGCGGACGCATGTGGAGACGCTGGTAACGCAGTCGACAGAGCTTGCTGGCCATGCGGCACGTCGGGTGGGCGACATTCGGGGAGCTTTGCGGGCCACCGCCATGAGGGGCCTCGGGCGGGTGGACACCGTGGAGGTCGAGGAGTGGTTCTCTGGGATTCAGCAGGCAGCAGTTGAGGGAAGATTCTTCTTCGCGGAGACAGCGGTGGTCGTTGCCGCTCACCGTGTCTGATGAGTTGTGGGCTGTGTGCCCGCAGCGTCTAGGAGCGCGTCGGTGGCGAAATTCCATGGACGGCCACCGTTCAGGCCCAATAGCTTCTCTGGATGGCGAATCTGGAAGAGTTGCTGCATCAAAGGCTGGCTCCTGCGTTCGAATCGGTGGCGGGTATCCCCGTCGATCCGGCCATCCGCCGATCCCAACGAGCACACTTCCAGTCAGACGCTGTTCTCGCTCTCGTCAGCAAGATCGGTGGCAACCCCCAAGACATCGCCGCCCAGGTGGTGAAGGCTGCTCAACTCGACGGCCTCTGCTCGTCGGTCGAGGTCTCCGGCCCCGGCTTCATCAATCTGACGATCTCGGACACAGCCCTGGGTCGACTGCTGGCCGTGAGCTGTAGCGACGAGCGGATCGGGGTCCCTCAGACCGGAGTGCCGGAGAGGATCACGGTCGACTACTCCGCGCCGAATGCCGCTAAGGAGATGCACGTCGGGCACCTTCGGTCGACGATCATCGGCGATGCGGCGGTGCGACTGCTGGAGTGGCTGGGGCACACCGTCATTCGGCAGAACCACATCGGCGAGTGGGGCACGCCCTTCGGCATGCTTGTCGAGCACCTTCTGGACATCGGCGAGTCCGAGGCCGCGCACGAACTGTCCGTCGGCGACCTCAACGGCTTCTACCAGGCGGCCCGGCGCAAGTTCGATGCCGACGAGCAGTTCAAGGATCGCGCTCGCAGGCGGGTGGTGTTGCTCCAGAGCGGCGACGAGACGACGCTGCGTCTCTGGCACACGCTGGTCGATGAGTCGAAGAAGTACTTCATGATCGTCTACGGCTTGCTTGGCGTGCGGCTCACCGAGGACGACTTCTTCGGCGAGAGCTACTACAACGATCATCTTCAGTCGGTCGTGGACGAGCTCGATGAGCTCGGGCTGTTGCGGGAGAGCGATGGCGCTCAATGTGTGTTCCCCGAGGGCTATAAGAGGGCGGTAAGTAACGTGTTGC
>NZ_JAENRY010000096.1 GCF_016612545.1 Streptomyces sp. MBT65
GCAGCAACGCCTGCGGCTCGCCCGTGCCGCCGCGGGCGAGCCGCAGGCGTTGCTGCTGGGCGGGGAGGCAGGCGTGGGCAAGACGCGGCTGGTCGAGGAGTTCGCCACCGCCGCCTGTCGCCGGGGGGCCGTCGTCGCGCTCGGCGGGTGTGTCGAGATCGGTGCGGACGGGCTGCCCTTCGCGCCGTTCTCCACTGCTCTGCGTGCGCTGCGCCGTGCGCTGCCCGCCGAGCTGTCCGAGGCGGCCGCCGGTCAGGAGGAGGAACTCGCCCGGCTGCTCCCGGAGTTGGCGGAGACCCCCACCGGACGACGGGCCGGCCGGCATGACGAGGAGGGCATGGCCCGCCTCTTCGAACTCACCGCGCGGCTGCTGGAGCGGGTCTCCGCCGAGCACGCGGTCGTCGTCGCCCTGGAGGACCTGCACTGGGCCGACGCCTCCACCCGCCACCTCCTCGCCTACCTCTTCCGCACCCTGCGCACCGGCCGCCTCCTCGTCCTCGCCACCTACCGCGCCGACGACCTCCACCGCCGCCACCCCCTGCGCCCCCTGCTCGCCGAACTCGACCGCCTCCGCACGGTCCGCCGGATCGAACTCGGTCGCTTCAACCGGCAGGAGGTCGGCCGCCAGATCGCCGGCATCCACGCCGCCGAACCCGACCCCGCCCAGGTCGACGAGATCTTCGAACGCTCCGACGGCAACGCCTTCTTCGTCGAGGAACTCGCCGTCGCCGCCCACGACGGCTGCCGCAGCAACCTCACCGACTCCCTGCGCGACCTGCTCCTCGTCCGGGTCGAGTCACTCCCCGAGAGCGCCCAGCGGGTCTGCCGGATCGTCGCCGAGGGCGGCTCCACCGTCGAGTACCAGCTGCTCGCCGCCGTCGCCCGGCTCACCGAGGACGACCTCATCGAGGCGCTGCGGGCCGCCGTCGGCGCCAACATCCTCCAGGTCGCCCCCGGAGACGACGGCTACCGCTTCCGCCACTCCCTGGTCCGCGAGGCCGTCGGCGACGACCTGCTGCCCGGCGAGCGCTCCCGCATCAACCGCCGCTACGCCGAGGTCCTGGAGGCCGACCCCACGCTCGTCCCCGCCGACCAGCGCGTCATGCGCCTGGCGAGCTACTGGTACCACGCCCACGACGCCGCCAAGGCCCTCCCCGCCGTCCTGGACGCCTCCGTCGCGGCCCGCGGCCGGCACGCCCACTCCGAGCAACTACGGCTCCTGGAGCGGGCGATGGAGCTCTGGGACACCGCCCCCGACGCCGTACGCGCCGACCTGCGCCCCGTCGACTACACCGAGGTCTACCCACCCTGCGGCTGCGACCCCGAGACCACACCCCTGCGCTACCTCGACCTGATGGCGGAGGCCGCCGTCGCCGGACGGCTGAGCGGGGAGCGCGACCGCGCCCTGAAGATCACCAAGCGGGCACTGCACCTCCTGGAGGAAGAGGGGGACCCACTGAGGGCCGCCTGGTTCTGGGTGCAGCGCTCCGTCCTGATCCGGCACCAGGGCCGCGGCGACGGCTGGTCCGAACTGGCCGCCGCCCAGGAACTGGTCCGCGGACTGCCGCCCTCCGAGGTGCACGCGGAGGTGCTCGCCAAGGTCGCCGGCTGGTCCATGGTCCATGTCCCGGGACCCGACGCCTATGTGGCCGCCGAGCGCGCCGTCGAGTACGCGCGGATGGTGGGCGCCCGCGAGATCGAGATGGACGCCCGCCTGACCCTGGCCGGCCTCATGGTCGCCTCCGGCGACGTCGAGGCGGGCCTCGCCGAGCTGGTCGAGGTCAACGAACGGACGGTCGCCGAAGGCATCTCCGCCGTCGCCGGCCGCAGCTATGTGAACCTCCCCTCCTCCCTCGAAACGATCGGCCGCTCCCGCGAGGCCGTGCCGATCCTGGAGACCGGGATCGCCTTCACCAAGAAGTTCGGCCAGTTCGACAAAGAGGCCTGGATCTGGGGCAACCTCGCCGAGTCCCTGTTCTCCCTGGGCCGTTGGGACGAGGCCGCCGAAGCGGCGACCCAGTCGAAGCGCGTGGACCAGAGCGCCAAACCCCGCGGCTTCCACGCCCGCATCCGCGCCGAACTCGCCCTCGCCCGAGGTGACCTGGCCGAGGCCCGGCGCCAACTGACCGCCGCCCGCGAACACTTCGGCACCCATGACGTCGCCCCGCAACACCATCTGCCCCTGGAGCGGATCGAACTCCAGCTCGCCACCGCCGAAGGCCGCCTCCTCGACTGCCGCGCCACTCTCGAACAGGTCCTGGACTCCGGCTTCCGCACCGGCACCCACTTCGAGGCCTGGCCCCTGCTGGTCACCGCGGCCGTCGCCGAGACCTGGGCCGTCGGTCTGCCCTTCGCCGCCCCCGGCCGCCCCAAGATCCTCGAACGCATCCGGGAGGCCGCCAAGCCGGTCGCCACCAACGCCCCCGTCTGGCAGGCCCACCAACGCTGGCTCCGCGCCGAACTGCTGCACGCCGAGGGCCGCTCGACCCCGGACGACTGGTCCGAGGCGGTCGCCGCCTTCGAATGCCTCGACCGCCCCTACGACCTCGCCCGCGTCCGGTACCGACTGGCCGAGGCGCTGCTCTCCGACCCCGACGGAGGCGAGGACGAGCGGGACCGCGCCACCGAACTGCTCCGGCTGGCCGCCGCCGTCGCCGAGCACCTCGGTGCCCGGCCGCTCGGCGATGCCGTCGCGCTGCTCGCCCAGCGGGCCCGGCTGACGCTCACGAAGGTCCCGGCGCGGCGAGCGGTCCCCGCCGATCCCGTCGAGGCGCTCGGCCTCACCAGCCGCGAGCGGGACGTCCTGCGGCTGGTCTCCGCCGGCCGCACCAACCGGCAGATCGCCGAGGAGCTCTTCATCTCCCCGAAGACCGCGAGCGTCCACGTCTCGAACATCCTGGGCAAGCTCGGCGTCTCCGGCCGGGGCGAGGCCGCGGCCGTGGCCCACCGGCTGGAGCTGTTCCCGCCCGACCCGCTCACCGTGCGCTCCGCGCGATGAGTCGTACGCTGTAGGGGACCGGCCAGGGGAGGCGCCGTGTTCAACATGTTCGAGGAGTTGTTCTCGCCGGGCCGCAAGCACACCCAGGACGAGGCCAACCGGCTTGAGCTGACCAGGGTCGATGTCGCCGACGGCGACCCCGGGCGCGGGCCGATAGACCTGGAGTCCGGGAAGGTCGTCGTACGGCTGCCGGAGGCGGAGGCGGAGGCGGAGGCGGAAGCCGATGCCGGTCCCGACGTCGACGCTCGGTCCGATGCCGATGCCGATGCCGGTGCCGGTGCCGCCGCCAGGGCCGGTGCCGACGCCGATTCTGCCCCCGACCCCGCCGCCGACCCGCCCGCTACGTCACCTGAAGCTCCAGAATCCGGTCGTCCCCCGACTTAGGCGAGCCCCGCCCGTCCGTGTTGCTGGTTATCAGCCACAGCTTGTCGCCGCCGGCCGACACCACGGTCCGCAACCGGCCGTACTCGCCGGTGAGGAAGGCCTGCGGGGCGGCGGACGCCTTCGTGCCGTCCAGTGGGATGCGCCACAGGCGCTGGCCCTTCAGCCCCGCCATCCACACGGAACCCTCGGCATAGGCGATGCCGCTGGGGGAGGCGTCGTCCGTGTGCCACTGGGCGATCGGGTTGTGGTACTCGGGATTGCTCCCCTTGCCCTCCGCGTCCGGCCAGCCGTAGTCGTCGCCCGGGGTGATCGCGTTCAGCTCGTCCCACGTGTCCTGTCCGAACTCCGAGGCGAACAGCCGCTGCTTGGAGTCCCAGGCGAGGCCCTGCACATTGCGGTGGCCGTAGGTGTACACCGGCGAGTTCGGGAACGGGTTGCCCGGCGCCGGGTCGCCCTCCGGGGTGAGCCGCAGGATCTTGCCGCCGAGGGACTTCTTGTCCTGCGCCAGGCCTCGCTGACCGCTCTCGCCCGTACCCGCGTACAGCATGCCGTCCGGGCCGAAGGCGATCCGGCCGCCGTTGTGGATGTAGCCCTTGGGGATGCCCTTGAAGACCGTGTCGGGAGCGCCCAGTTGCTCACCGGCGGGCTTCTTCTCGTCGTAGAGGACGCGGACGATGCGGTTGTCGGAGGCCGAGGTGAAGTAGGCGTAGATCATGTGGTCCGAGGCGTAGTCCGGGGACAGTGCGATGCCGAGGAGCCCGCCCTCGCCGGCCGCGGAGACCCCGGACACCGTGCCCAGTTCGGTCTTCGCGCCGGTCTTCTCCGCGATCCGGGTGATGGTGCCGTCGTCGCGAGAGGAGACCAGCAGATCCCCCTCGGGCAGCGGGGCGAGCCCCCAGGGGGTCTTCAGCCCCTCGGTGACCGTGCGCAGCACCTTCACCGTGCCCTTGGCGGGCGGGGTCTCCTCGGCGGCCTGCGCGGAGGGCGAGGCCGCCCCGGTCGCCGTACCGCTGCCGCCGGACGACGCACTCGTGCCGTCGCCCGGAGATCCTTCCCCGGCGGAAGAGCACCCGGCCGTCAGCAGGAGTGCGGTAACGGCCAGGGCGGCCGACACAGCTCGACGTTGCACGATCGGGTCCTTTCGACGGGCGGGCACGCACCAGTGGGTACGGCGCACCTTCACACCGGGCTCACGGCCGCACCCTCCGGCTGCTTCTACTTTTCATACACCGCTCACACCGCCCGGGTTCCCGATCACTGCGCACCGACGCACGATCGAGCCGTGGCTCGGGAGCCGGGCCTGTTGCCACCCCGCGATGCTCGGCCCGATGCCCGGCCGCCCCTCAATCCCAGGACCCCCGAGCCGCAGGCAACCCCGCCACCTCCGCCAGGTCCTCCCCGGTCAGACGCAACTCCGCCGCCCCCGCGTTCTCCCGCACCCACCGCTCCCGCTTCGTGCCCGGTACCGCCACCACATGCGCCCCCTGCGCCAGCACCCACGCCAGGGCGACCTGGGCCGGGGTCACCTCCGCACCGTGGCGGCGGGCCACGCGGCGCAGGCCGGCCACGATCGGTTGGTTCGCGGCGGTCATCTCGGCGGTGAAGCGGGGGTGGCGGGCGCGGACGTCGTCCGGTTCGAAGCCCTCGCCCGGGGTCAGGGTGCCGGTCAGGAAGCCGTTGCCGAGGGGCATCGCCGCGAGGAAGCCGACGCCGCGCGCCGCGCACCACGGGAGGAGCGCGTCCAGGGCCTCCGGTGACCAGACCGACAGCTCGGCCTGGACCGCCGTCACCGGGAACACCTGTTGTACGCGCTGGAGTTGGCGGATCGTTCCGTCATGGAGCCGGGCCCCGGGCCGGCGCGCGGCACGGGCGCCGACCGCGCACACGCCCAACGCCCTTACTTTTCCGGCCTGTACGAGATCCGCCATCGCACCCCACGTCTCCTCGACGGGGACCTCGGGGTCGGCGCGGTGCAGTTGGTAGAGGTCGATCACGTCCGTCTGGAGGCGGCGGAGCGACGCGTCGCACGCGCGCTTCACATAGCCGGGGCGGCCGTTGGCCACGATGTGCTGTTCGCCGACCAGCAGGCCGACCTTCGTCGACACGAACGCGTCCGCGCGCCGCTCCTTCAACACCCGCCCCAGCAACAGCTCGTTGGTGAACGGGCCGTACATGTCGGCGGTGTCCAGCAGCGTCACCCCCAGATCGAGCGCCCGGTGCACGGCCCTGACCGACTCGTCGCCCTGCCGTTGCGACCCGCTGTACGCCCAGTTCATCGGCATACAGCCGAGCCCGACGGCCCCCATCGCGAGCGACCCCGCGCCGATCGTCCTGCGCTCCACCTGCTCGTGACCCTCCTTCTTCCGGCCCCCAAACCTAACCTCTGCACACACGCGTGCCTGACATAGCCTCCTGACCATGACTGACGACGTATGGCTGCCCATCCCGCCGGAGGAGATCGCAGGGCTTCCCGAGGGGCCCAACTACCTTTTCTGGGACGGAGGTGAGGATTTCCCCGCGGACCCGGCCGACTGTGCCTTCTACGTCGTGCCCTACATGAAGAGCAGCGAGACCGGCGTACGGCCGCTGCCGGCGATGGGCTCCGTGGCGGTCGTGCAGACGCTGTCGGCCGGTATCGACCATGTGCAGCCGGGGCTCAAGTACCTGCGCCCCGGTGTGCAGTTGTGCAACGCGCGGGGCGTGCACGAGGCGAGCACCGGTGAGTTGGCGCTGACCCTGATCCTCGCCTCGCTGCGGGGCGTCCCCGACTTCGTGCGGGCGCAGGACAAGGGGGAGTGGCTCGGTGGGTTCCGGTCGGCCCTCGCCGACCGGTCCGTGCTCATCGTCGGGTACGGGTCCATCGGTTCCGCCATCGAGGACCGGCTCACTCCCTTCGAGCTCGCGCGGGTGGCGCGGGTGGCGCGCTCCGCGCGTACCACCGCGCGCGGGCCGGTGCATCCGCTCGCCGAACTGCCCGCCCTGCTCCCGGAAGCGGACGTCGTCGTCCTGTCCACTCCCCTGGACGAGACGACCCGGCACCTGGTCGACGCCGAGTTCCTGGCCCGGATGAAGGACGGCGCGCTGCTGGTCAACGTGGCCCGGGGCGCCGTAGTGGACACCGAGGCGCTGCTCGCGGAGCTCCAAAGCGGCCGTATCACTGCCGCGTTGGACGTCACCGACCCCGAACCCCTGCCCCAGGAACACCCGTTGTGGCAGGCGCCCGGCGTGCTGATCAGTCCGCATGTCGGCGGGCCCACCTCGGCGTTCATGCCGCGCGCGAAGCGCCTGATTGTCGACCAGTTGGGACGATTCGTGAACCGGGAGCCGCTGCGCAACGTGATCCTCACGACGGGACCGACAGGACCGACGGGGTAGTCGTAGCAGGGGCGCCATCCGCTTCCGGCACCCTCCGCAACCCTCCGGAAGCGGGGCGTGCACACATCTCCGCTGGTCGTCACGGAGCGTAGAGGAACTATGTCCCTGAGTGACGAGACTGGTGTATCGTCCCGGCAGGGGCTGCGCCGCGCACCGTTCGGCGCCGGGGATGGACATTTCAGACTGTGAGGGGGGCGACGGGCGATGCACGGCCTATGGACGAGCGATCCGACGCGGCGGGGCCGCCGACGGCGACCCTGGCGCGCCGCCGCGGGCAGACGCGGCCATCACGGCAGTCACAGCGGACACGGCAACCACAGCGGTCATGGTGGGCAGCACAGTCACCACAGTCATCATCACCGCAGGCCCAACAGCCGCCGCAGGCACGCCCATCCAGCGTCCCGGGGCCCGCGGGACCCGGGAGCGACGCGGACCGGGAGGGCCCGGTGAGTTCGCCACCGTCTCCGACGACCACCCTCAACGGGGCGCTCCGGGACCGGACTTCGCCGGGAGCGCGGCAGCCACGACCGCCGGGATCCGGCGGCGGATGGAGCCTGGTCCAGCAACTCGTCCTGGCCCTGGTCTGCGCGGGATACGCCGTCGGTTCCGCGCTCGACTGGGGGTCCGCCCAAGTCGCCCTGATCATGGGCGACTTCGGGCTCAGTGCGGCAGCCGGTACCGCCGCCGTCTCGTGCTTCCTCTATGCGCGCAGCCGCCGCATCCGCTTTCGACCCGCCTGGCTCCTGTTCTCGCTCTCCTCGGCGATGGCCGCGCTGGGCAACGGCGTGTGGGGGTGGTACGAGGTCGTGCTCCAACGGCCCGTGCCCAGCCCCAGTTTCGCCGATCTGTTCTTCCTCTGCTTCGCGCCGCCCGCCATCGTCGGGCTCCTGGTCCTCGCCAAACGGCCCGTCACCAAGGCCGGTTGGGTCTGTCTGGCGCTCGACGCCTGGCTGATCGGGGGCTCGCTGCTCACACTGTCCTGGAGCCTCGCGCTGGCCCAGGCCGCCAAGTTCGACGGGCCGAGCGTGGCCCACACCGCGCTGTCACTGGCGTACCCGCTGCTCGACATCGCGCTGGTCAGCATGGTGCTCGCGCTGCACTTCCGCAGCTCCTCGGTCAACCGCACCGCGGTGAACACCGCGATCGGCGCGCTGGCCCTGACCGTCATGTGCGACGCCCTGTTCACCTCGCCGCTGCTCCACAACAACTACCACTCGGGCCAGTTGCTCGACGCGGGCTGGTTCGCCGGCTCCCTGCTCCTCGCGTACGCCCCGTGGGCCACGCCCCGGCACACCCAGCCCGAGGACGACGGGCACACGCGCGTGGTGCACGAACACCGCCCCGGACGGCGCACCGGCGTCCAGCCCCAGGCCGCCGCCCCCGGCGCCGATCATGGGCGGTATCCGGCCACCCGCCCCATCTCCGGTTCGCTGGCCGCCCTCACCCCGTATCTCGCCGCCGCCGTCTGCACGTTGGGGATTCTCTACAACGTCCTCAACGGCCGCAGCCCCGACCGCGTGGTGCTCATCACCGCGGGCTGCGTGGTGCTCGCCCTCGTGGTGCGCCAGGGCATCATGCTGATCGACAACATCACCCTCACCCAGGAACTGGCCCAGAAGGAGAACCA
The DNA here is from genome assembly GCF_016612545.1 of Streptomyces sp. MBT65. GTDB lineage: Bacteria > Actinomycetota > Actinomycetes > Streptomycetales > Streptomycetaceae > Streptomyces. The sequence continues at coordinate 8,385 of NZ_JAENRY010000096.1, forward strand.
CTTCCGCTCCCTGGTGCAGGGCTCCAGCGACGTCATCATGATCGCCGCCCCGAACGGCATCCTGCGCTACGTCTCCCCGGCCGCCGCCGGTGTCTACGGCAAGGCCGCCGAGGAGCTGGTGGGGACCGAACTGGCCTCGCTCATCCACCCGGAGGACCTGGGCTGTGTGGTGCACGAGGTGCGCCGCTTCCTCACCGCCAGCCCCTTCGAGGAGTCCACCACCCGTATCGAGTGCCGCTTCCGGTCCGGTGACGACGGCTGGCTGAACGTCGAGTCGACGGTCAACCGCCACCACGGCGGCCTGATCTTCAACAGCCGGGACGTGACCGAAAGAGTGCGCCTCCAGGCGCAGTTGCAGCACAACGCCGAGCACGACCCGCTCACCGACCTGCCCAACCGCGCCCTGTTCACCAAGCGCGTCCAGCAGGCACTTTCCGGCCGCCGCTCCACCGACCGCGGCACCGCCGTCCTCTTCATCGACCTCGACGGCTTCAAGGCCGTCAACGACACCATCGGCCACCAGGCGGGCGACGAACTCCTCATCCAGGCCGCCCGCAGGCTCGACGGCGCGGTCCGGCACGGCGACACCGCGTCCCGGCTCGGCGGCGACGAGTTCGCGGCCCTGATCGTCGGCGACGGCACCCGGGACCGCGCCGCCCGCGAGCGGCACATCATGGAGCTCGCCGACCGCCTGAGAATCACCCTGTCCCAGCCGTACCTGATCGACGGCAACGATGTCCGCGTCGCCGCCTCCATCGGTGTCTCCTTCGCCGAACCGAGCCTGGGCGCGGGGGAGTTGCTGCGCAACGCCGACCTCGCGATGTACCGCGCCAAGGGGGCCGGCAAGGGCCGGGTCGAGCTGTACGCACCACAGATGCAGCAGGACGTCGTACGGAAGGCGGAGCTCGCCACCCGGCTGCGGGCCGCGCTGCACGACGGCGAGTTCGCGCTGCTGCACCAGCCCGTGGTGTCGCTGGTGGACGGCCGGATCGCGTCGGTGTCCACGCAGGCGCGCTGGCGGTCCTCGCAGGGCGTGCTGTTCACGCCGGCCGAGTTCCTGCGGGTGGCCGAGGACAGCGACAAGACCGCCGAGCTGGGGCGCTGGATGCTGGAGGAGGCCGTAGAACAGGCCGCGGAGCGCACCGCGACCGGGCTCGCCGTGCCCGTGGCGGTGCGGATAAGCGCTCGGCGGCTGCTGGACCGCTCGATGCCGCTCGGCTCGATCGAGGCCCTGCTGACCCGGCACGGGCTGCCGTCCGGTTCGCTGGTGATCGAGCTGTCCGACACCGACCCGAGGGTCTCCCTGGACGAGCTGGAGCGCCGGCTGGCCGCCCTGCGGCGGCTCGGTGTCCGGATCGCCCTCGACGGCTTCGGCAGCGGCTACGCGGCCATCACGACGCTACGGCGGCTGCCCGTCGACGTACTGAAACTGGACCGCAGTCTGGTCGAGGGCGTCGTCGAGTCCGCGCGGCTGCACAAGATCACCAGCGGGCTGCTGCGGATCGCCTGCGATCTCGGCCTCCAGTCCGTGGCCGACGGGGTCGACCTGCCGGAACAGGTGGTCGCCCTGCGCGCGATGGGCTGCACGCACGGGCAGGGCATGGCCTTCTCCGCGCCGCTGGACGAGTACCGGCTTCGCAGGGCCCTGTCCCGCGGTCACTACCCGGTGCCGCACGGCCCGGCGGAGCCCGCGTTCGCGGGCGGCGCGCTGGGGGTGTACACCAGTGGTGTGCCCGCGGTTTTCGGTGGCGGAACGGCCCTCCGCTCACATAATGAGACTCCCGTCCCACCCACTTGACAGTCGGTGCGTGCCGGGGGGAGGGTCATTGCCATGCGCACCCGAATTCTCGTACTTGGAAAGCGCGTCGGCTGACGCTGGTGACCTCCGGACGGACCCGGAACTCCCAGCGACCGCACCCGGCGCGCTCCCCTCGCTTGCCTCACGGCACGAGGGGTTTTTTGTTGCACAGGAACCAGTCGTGCAGCAGCAGAACCCCGCACAAACCTCGCAAAAACCCTCAGCATCGAGAAGAGAATGACGATGACCGAGCAGGCCACCGGGGCCCATCCGCAGCCGCGGCCCCGATCCGGAGGACAGCCGTCCGCCCCCGAGCACGTCACGGGCGCGCAGTCCCTCATCCGCTCTCTCGAGGAAGTCGGGGCCGACACGGTATTCGGCATCCCCGGCGGTGCGATCCTTCCGGCGTACGACCCGCTGATGGACTCGACGCGGGTGCGTCACGTCCTGGTCCGGCACGAGCAGGGCGCGGGCCACGCGGCCACCGGCTACGCACAGGCCACCGGCAAGGTCGGCGTCTGCATGGCCACCTCGGGGCCCGGCGCCACCAACCTGGTGACGCCGATCGCCGACGCGCACATGGACTCGGTGCCGCTCGTGGCGATCACCGGGCAGGTCGCGTCGAAGGCGATCGGTACGGACGCCTTCCAGGAGGCGGACATCGTCGGCATCACGATGCCGGTCACCAAGCACAACTTCCTGGTCACCAAGGCCGAGGACATCCCGCGCGTCATCGCGCAGGCCTTCCACATCGCCTCCACCGGCCGTCCGGGCCCGGTGCTGGTCGACATCGCGAAGGACGCCCTCCAGGCGAAGACCACCTTCTCCTGGCCGCCGGTCATGGACCTGCCCGGCTACCGCCCGGTGACCAAGCCGCACGCCAAGCAGATCCGCGAGGCCGCCAAGCTGATCACCGCCGCGAAGCGGCCCGTCCTCTACGTCGGCGGCGGTGTCATCAAGGCCCACGCCACCGCCGAGCTGAGGGTCCTCGCCGAACTCACCGGAGCGCCCGTCACCACCACCCTGATGGCGCTCGGCGCATTCCCCGACAGTCACGAGCTGCACGTGGGAATGCCGGGCATGCACGGTGCGGTCACCGCCGTCACCGCGCTGCAGAAGGCCGACCTGATCGTCGCCCTCGGAGCCCGCTTCGACGACCGCGTCACCGGCAAGCTGGACAGCTTCGCGCCGTACGCCAAGATCGTCCACGCCGACATCGACCCCGCGGAGATCGGCAAGAACCGCGCGGCCGACGTGCCGATCGTCGGTGACGCCCGCGAGGTCATCGCCGACCTCGTGCAGGCCGTCCAGAAGGAGCACAGCGAGGGCCACACCGGCGACTACACCGCCTGGTGGAAGGACCTCAACCGCTGGCGCGAGACGTACCCGCTCGGCTACGAGCAGCCCGACAACGGCTCGCTCTCCCCGCAGCAGGTCATCGAGCGCGTCGGTCAACTCGCCCCGGAGGGAACGATCTTCGCGGCGGGCGTCGGCCAGCACCAGATGTGGGCCGCGCACTACATCCAGTACGAGAAGCCGGCGACCTGGCTCAACTCCGGCGGCGCCGGGACGATGGGCTACGCGGTCCCGGCCGCGATGGGCGCCAAGGCCGGCGCCCCGGACCGTACGGTCTGGGCGATCGACGGCGACGGCTGCTTCCAGATGACCAACCAGGAACTCACCACCTGCGCCCTGAACAACATCCCGATCAAGGTCGCCATCATCAACAACGGCGCCCTCGGCATGGTCCGCCAGTGGCAGACGCTGTTCTACAACCAGCGCTACTCCAACACCGTGCTGCACAGCGGCCCGGACGCGGACGGCAAGCAGCCGAGCGCCGGCACGCGCATCCCCGACTTCGTCAAGTTGTCGGAGGCGATGGGCTGTTACGCGATCCGCTGCGAGTCCCCCGACGACCTCGACAAGGTCATCGAGGAGGCGAACTCGATCAACGACCGCCCCGTCGTGATCGACTTCATCGTCCACGAGGACGCCATGGTGTGGCCGATGGTCGCCGCCGGCACCTCGAACGACGAGGTCATGTTCGCCCGGGACGTCCGCCCCGACTTCGGCGACAACGAAGACGACTGAGCGAGAGAGACGAAAGAGAAATGTCCAAGCACACGCTCTCCGTCCTGGTGGAGAACAAGCCCGGTGTCCTCGCCCGGATCACCGCCCTGTTCTCCCGGCGCGGCTTCAACATCGACTCCCTCGCCGTCGGCGTCACCGAGCACCCCGACATCTCCCGCATCACGATCGTGGTGAACGTGATCGAGGCACTCCCGCTCGAACAGGTCACCAAGCAGCTCAACAAGCTCGTCAACGTGCTGAAGATCGTCGAACTGGAGCCGGGTTCCGCGGTTCAGCGCGAACTCGTTCTGGTGAAGGTGCGCGCCGACAACGAGACGCGCTCCCAGATCGTCGAGATCGTCCAGCTGTTCCGCGCCAAGACCGTCGACGTCTCCCCGGAGGCCGTCACCGTCGAGGCCACCGGCTCCAGCGACAAGCTGACCGCCATGCTCAAGATGCTGGAGCCGTACGGCATCAAGGAGCTGGTCCAGTCCGGCACGATCGCGATCGGCCGCGGCGCCCGCTCCATCACCGACCGCTCGCTGCGCGCGCTCGACCGCTCCGCGTAGACCCGGATGCGGGCGGCTGTGGCCGCCCGCATTCCGAGACCCCCGAACTTCGATTCCGCCCGCCGTCATACGGTGGGACGCAACACCTGCACACCAAGGAGAGAACCCAAAGTGGCCGAGCTGTTCTACGACGCCGACGCCGACCTGTCCATCATCCAGGGCCGCAAGGTCGCGGTCATCGGCTACGGCAGCCAGGGCCACGCCCACGCGCTGTCGCTCCGTGACTCGGGTGTCGACGTCCGAGTCGGTCTGCACGAGGGCTCCAAGTCCAAGGCGAAGGCCGAGGAGCAGGGCCTGCGCGTGGTGACCCCGTCCGAGGCCGCCGCCGAGGCCGACGTCATCATGATCCTGGTGCCGGACCCGATCCAGGCCCAGGTCTACGAGGAGTCCATCAAGGACAACCTCAAGGACGGCGACGCGCTGTTCTTCGGCCACGGCCTGAACATCCGCTTCGACTTCATCAAGCCGCCGGCCGGCGTCGACGTCTGCATGGTCGCCCCCAAGGGCCCGGGCCACCTCGTCCGCCGCCAGTACGAGGAGGGCCGCGGCGTTCCGTGTATCGCGGCCGTCGAGCAGGACGCGACCGGCAACGGCTTCGCGCTCGCGCTGTCGTACGCGAAGGGCATCGGCGGCACCCGCGCCGGCGTCATCAAGACCACCTTCACCGAGGAGACCGAGACCGACCTGTTCGGTGAGCAGGCTGTCCTCTGCGGTGGTACGGCCGCGCTGGTCAAGGCCGGTTTCGAGACGCTGACCGAGGCCGGTTACCAGCCCGAGATCGCGTACTTCGAGTGCCTGCACGAGCTGAAGCTCATCGTCGACCTCATGTACGAGGGCGGCCTGGAGAAGATGCGCTGGTCGATCTCCGAGACCGCCGAGTGGGGCGACTACGTCACCGGCCCGCGGATCATCACGGACGAGACCAAGGCCACCATGAAGCAGGTCCTCGCCGAGATCCAGGACGGCACCTTCGCGCGTGAGTGGATGGCCGAGTACCACGGCGGCCTGAAGAAGTACAACGAGTACAAGCAGAAGGACGCCGAGTCCCTGCTGGAGACCACCGGCAAGCAGCTCCGCAAGCTGATGAGCTGGGTCGACGAAGAGGCGTAAGTCCTGAAGCCGAGGGGCCGGAGCAATGGCTCCGGCCCCTTTGTCCAACCCGTCCGGTCACGGACGGGTGATCCTTCCGCGGAGGCGTAAGGCGACTGTCGGAGCGCCACTACACTGCCGTACTACATACGCGTCAGGCCCACAGCGTCGTGCGTCTCCACGCGGCCCGTACCTCCACCGCCTGCGGCCGTCGGGACGGCCGTCCGCACGCAATGGACTTGTGAGGACTCACGTGAGCTCGAAACCTGTCGTACTCATCGCTGAAGAGCTGTCGCCCGCGACGGTGGACGCCCTCGGCCCGGACTTCGAGATCCGCCACTGCAACGGCGCCGACCGGGGCGAGCTGCTCCCCGCGATCGCCGACGTGGACGCGATCCTGATCCGTTCGGCCACCAAGGTCGACGCCGAAGCGGTCGCCGCCGCACGGAAGTTGAAGGTCGTCGCACGAGCCGGCGTCGGCCTGGACAACGTCGACGTCTCCGCCGCCACCAAGGCCGGCGTGATGGTCGTCAACGCCCCCACCTCGAACATCGTCACCGCCGCCGAGCTGGCCTGCGGTCTGCTGCTGGCGACCGCACGCCACATCCCGCAGGCCAACGCCGCGCTGAAGAACGGCGAGTGGAAGCGCAGCAAGTACACGGGCGTCGAGCTGGCCGAGAAGACCCTCGGCGTCGTCGGCCTCGGCCGCATCGGCGCGCTCGTCGCGCAGCGCATGTCCGCGTTCGGGATGAAGGTCGTCGCCTACGACCCCTACATCCAGCCCGCGCGGGCCGCGCAGATGGGCGTCAAGATCCTGTCGCTCGACGAGCTGCTCGAGGTCTCCGACTTCATCACCGTGCACCTGCCCAAGACCCCGGAGACGGTCGGTCTGATCGGCGACGAGGCGCTGCGCAAGGTCAAGCCGACCGTCCGCATCGTCAACGCCGCGCGCGGCGGGATCGTCGACGAGGCGGCGCTGTACTCCGCGCTCAAGGAGGGCCGGGTCGCCGGCGCCGGCCTCGACGTGTACGCGAAGGAGCCCTGCACGGACTCCCCGCTCTTCGAGTTCGACCAGGTCGTCTCCACCCCGCACCTCGGCGCCTCCACGGACGAGGCGCAGGAGAAGGCCGGTGTCTCGGTCGCCAAGTCGGTGCGCCTCGCGCTCGCCGGTGAACTCGTCCCCGACGCGGTCAACGTCCAGGGCGGCGTCATCGCCGAGGACGTCAAGCCCGGCCTCCCGCTCGCCGAGAAGCTCGGCCGCATCTTCACCGCGCTCGCGGGCGAGGTAGCGGTCCGGCTCGACGTCGAGGTCTGCGGCGAGATCACCCAGCACGACGTCAAGGTGCTCGAACTCTCCGCGCTCAAGGGGGTGTTCGAGGATGTCGTCGCCGAGACGGTGTCGTACGTCAACGCTCCGCTGTTCGCGCAGGAGCGGGGCGTCGAGGTCCGCCTGACGACCAGCTCCGAGTCGGCCGACCACCGCAACGTCGTCACCGTGCGCGGCACGCTCGGCAGCGGCGAGGAGGTCTCGGTCTCCGGCACGCTCGCCGGTCCCAAGAACCTGCAGAAGATCGTCGCGGTCGGGGAGTACGACGTCGACCTCGCGCTCGCCGACCACATGGTGGTGCTGCGGTACGAGGACCGTCCGGGCGTCGTGGGCACGGTCGGCCGTGTCTTCGGTGAGGCCGGGATCAACATCGCCGGGATGCAGGTCTCGCGGTCGGTCGCGGGCGGCGAGGCGCTGGCCGTGCTGACGGTCGACGACACGGTTGCCGCGGGCGTGCTGGCGGAGGTGGCCGAGGAGATCGGCGCGACCTCCGCCCGCTCGGTGAACCTGGCCTGAGGCTGGGGCCACATCACATGTGAACGCCGGGCGGGTAGAGGAGAGGATCCTCGACCCGCCCGGCGTTTCTGTGTGGTCGGGGCTCACACCGAGGCCTTCGCCGGGGTCTCCTGGGCCGGTACCCGCAGCCCCCGCAGGGTCCGCGTCGCCGCGAAGGCCGCGCCCAGCAGCAGTACCGCCCCGGCGATCGCCGCGCCGTGCATGCCGTCGGTGAAGGCCTGCCGTGCGGTCGCGGCCAGGGCATCTCCCGTGTGCCCCGGTAGCTGCCGGGCGACGGCCAGCGCGCCGCCGAGGGTCTCGTGGGCCGGGGCGGGGGCCGAGGTCGGGATGCCGTGGCGGTACACGGCCGTACCGATGGAGCCGAGGACCGCCATGCCCAGCGCGCCGCCGAACTCCGCGCCCGTCTCCATCAGCGAGGACGCGACGCCCGCCTTCTCCACCGGTGCGCTGCCCATCGCGAGGTCCATGATCTGGGACATCACCATGACGATCCCGGAGGCGAGGACACCGGCGGAGGCGAGGACCAGCCAGAGGGAGTCGGCGCCGGTGAGGGCGAGCATGCCGTAGCCGCAGGCGGCGATCGCGAAACCGGAGGCGACGACGTAGGCGCGGTCAACTCCCTTCTGGACGAGGGTCGTTGCCAGCGGGGCCGCCGCGCCGATCGGTACCGAGGGGAGCAGGGCCCACAGGGCCGCCTCCATCGCGCTCTTGCCGAGCACCGACTGAAGGTACTGCGTGGTGAAGAAGGCCGAGCCCATCATGCCGAACGCGGAGACGAGGTTGAGGACGACGGAGGGGGCGAAGCCGCGGCCCCGGAAGAGGGTGGGGTCGATCATCGGGGAGGCGGCGGTGCGCTGGCGGTGGACGAAGAGCGCCGCGAAGAGCAGGCCGACGGTGACCGAGACGACGTACTGCGCGTGCCAGCCCTCGGAGGGGATCTCCTTGAGGCCGTAGATCACGGGCAGGACGGCGGCCAGGGACAGCGGGACGCTGGGCCGGTCGAAGCGGCCGGGGGCGGGGTTCTTGGACTCGGGGAGCAGGAACGGGCCGATCAGCAGCAGCAACGCCATCGCGGGCAGGTTGATCAGGAAGACCGAGCCCCACCAGAAGTACTGGACCAGGACACCGCTCAGCACCGAGCCGAGCGCGACCCCGGCGGTCATCACACCGGACCACAGACCGATCGCCTTCGCGCGCTGGCCGGGGTCGGTGAACATCGTGCGCAGCAGCGCCATCGTCGAGGGCATCAGGGTCGCGCCGCCGATGCCGAGGACCGCGCGGGCGGCGATCAGGGTCTCGGCGCTGTCCGCGTAGGCGGCGACGAGGGAGGCGGTGCCGAACGCCGCCGCGCCGATCAGGAGGAGCCGGCGGCGGCCGATGCGGTCGCCTATGGAGCCCATCGTCATCAGCAGGCCGGCCAGGACGAAGGCGTAGATGTCGAAGATCCACAGTTGCTGGGTGCCGCTGGGTTCCAGGTCCGCGGTGATCGCCGGGATGGCGAAGTAGAGGACGGAGACGTCCATGGAGACCAGCAGCAGCGGCAGCATCAGGACGCCGAGGGCGGTCCATTCACGGCGCCCGGCACGGGAGTTGGGGGTGCCGCTCGCGGGGTCGGTCGGGTTCGTCGAGCTCGGTGAGTTCGTCATGACAGTGAATGTACGCACGTCTTAAACGCTTGTCTAGAACGCTCGTATAAATCGTCTGTCTGGGACGGTTGTATGGACCGGCTGTACGGTGAGGGCATGGGACACCGTGAGGATCTGCTCGAAGGCGCGAAGCGCTGCCTGCTGGAGAAGGGGTTCGCGCGCACGACGGCGCGCGACATCGTCAAGGAGTCGGGGACCAACCTCGCGTCCATCGGCTATCACTACGGCTCGAAGGACGCGCTGCTCGCGCAGGCGTACCTCGCGCTGGTGGAGCAGGCGTCCGATGCCTTCGACGGGGGCGGTGGCGTGGGGCTCGGGGGTGAGCCCGGGTCGCTGGAACGGTTCCGGGCGGTGTTCTCGAACATCGTCGCCACCATGAGCCGACCCGGGTCGATGTGGGGACTCGGCATGGAGATCATGACCATGGGCGACAAACTCCCCGACGTACGCGACCAGTTGGCCCGGGCCCAGCGCGAAGGCGGGCGGGGCATGGTCGCGTTGATGACGAGCGTCCCCGAGACGGACGTCCCCGACGAGACCGCGGACTCCCTCGGCGCCTTCTACATGACGCTGATCACGGGCCTCATCGCGCAGTGGAACTTCGACCCGACGAGCGCGCCGGATGCGGAGCAGCTCACGGAGGGGTTGCGGCAAGTGCTGGAGGGGGTGGGGGAGTTGCGGTGATCCGCCGTTCGTTCGCCGGTCCTTCGGCGCCGGTGTCGCCGTCCGGCGGACGCTCGGTCCGGCGTCGTCACCGACAGCCAGGCTGCGGAACGGCAGGCCACGCTGGTGAGGACTCCGGCGTCGTTGACCTTCGTCGTGCTGGACGAGAGCGGACCGCGCCGGCCGGTCGGTGAACCCGCTCTCATGAACGCCCAGTTGGCGCGCCCACTGGAGTTCGCCGAGCTGCCGAACACCGTCGTCCCACTCCGAGGCCCCGCGATGTCAGTCCCCCCTGCCACAGTGGTGCCGTGGACGACGACACCTTCTGGACCCTGATCGAGGACTGCCGGCAGCGGACGCCCGACCCGGACGAGCGGGTGGCGTGGCTGTGCGGGCGGCTGGCGCGTGGGTCCGAGCCGGAGATCGTGGGGTTCCAGATATGTCTGGAGCGTGCGCTGACTCCCACGAACACCTGGGATCTGTGGGCCGCGGCGGACCGGATCATGGGGTGGAACTCCGACGACAGCTTCTTCTACTTCCGGCTCTGGCTGGTCGGGTTGGGGCGGGACGCGTTCGAGCGGGTGACCCGTGATCCGGACGCGCTGGCCGAACTCCCGGACGTACGGCGGCTCGTGGGTCGGGACCCGGGGGACTGGGACGAGGAGGAGTGGCTTGTCTGGGAGGAGTTGGACTATGTCGCCGGGCAGGCGTTCTCGCGGGTGACGGGTAGGACGGAGGAAGACTTCTACGCGGTCGTCGAGGCGCGTGGCGGTGAGGATCCCGAGTCGGCGGATCCGGTCGGTGAGCAGTGGGACGGGAGAGACGACGAGCAGGCGAAGCGGCGCCTTCCTCGGCTCAGCGGGCTGTTCCCCGGACCTCGATGACGGGGATATCGGTGGCTGGGATGGGGGCCGTCCCGTAGCTGTCCGCCGCGTGGACGGTGCTGGCTACTCGCGAAGGTCACTCGATCGGGCTGGCGACAAATCGATTCCCCGGGTGAACGGACCGGCGTTCCATCGATCGCATCGGCCGGCGCGGCGAGGGTGGGGCCGGTATCCGACTGATCGTCGATCAAGGAGTTCCCTTTGCGAGTTCGTCGTGTCGTGACCAGTGCCCTCGGTGCCGCAGCGCTCGTGCTCACCTCTCTCGGCACGGTGGCCGTGGCCGGCCCCGCGTCCGCCGGACCCTGCGGCTTCTACAAGACCAGCACCGACGCCTACTACCGCCACTGCACCACCGACGACTCCCGCGTCGTCATCAAGGTCAGGGTCGCCCGGGCCCGCGACCACGAGCTGTGCGTCAGGCACGGCACGACCTGGCTCGGTTCCGCCCGGAAGATCCAGGGCGCGTACTACGTCGGGCGGACCTGCTGACCGACGCTCCCGGGCCGTCACCCACACGAGCGGCTTCGGCGCCGTTCACCCGTATGGCCGCTGCGGGTGGTTCCTCGCCTCCTTCATGATCGCGGGGCGATCGCGGTGCAAGCGGGCACCGGTCGGAGCGAGGAGCAGGCAGTTGAACGTACGGAAGAAGATCACCGTGGTGGCCATGGCGGGCGCGCTGGCGCTGGGGACGGCCTCGGCGCAGTCGCCGGCGAGCGCCACCCCGGTGAAGGCCGTGCAGGCCGCGAGGGCCGAGTGCGGTGTGCGTTCCGACGCGCGGCTGCACTGCGGCAACAAGGCCGGCGCGAAGGGCTACGCGGACCGCTCCTACCGCTCGGCCACCCGCGGCCAACTGAACGGCACCTTCAGCTGGTTCCAGTGCTGGGGCCACGGCGACCCGCACCCGGGCGGCAACGACATCTGGTACTGGACCCAGCTCGACAACGGCGCCTGGGGCAACGTCCCCGCGGTCGACGTCTCCACCGGCCAGGACCCGGCGCCCGGTCTGGCGCAGTGCTGAAGTCCCCGACAGGTCGGCCGACTTGAGTGCTCAGCGGGCCGGTCGCGGGACACCGATGACGTGATGGATCGCTGACGCGGTGTCGACGGCGATGTGTGTGGGGCGGAACGCCGGCTCGGTCCACGGGCGGCCGGCCGACACCCACACACTGCGCGCGTCGATGCCCGTCGCGCCCCCGATGTCGGCGTGTGCGGAGTCGCCGACGACCCAGGACGAGCGGAGGGACTCGCCGACCGAGGCCGCCGCCGCTTGGAAGACCTCCGGCGCGGGCTTCCTGTGGCCGACCGACTCGGAGATCACCCAGCCGTGGACGATCGTGTCCAGCCCGGCCGTCCGGATCTTCAACTCCTGTTGTGCGGTACGGCCGTTGGTGACGATCACGCACCTCCAGCCCGCCGCGACAGCCACCGTGAGGGCGTCCCGCGTGGGCTCGGCCAGCGTGACGCGATCGCCGGCGCCCCGGTCGAGGAACCTCCGCACGACAGCGTCGGTGACGGCCCGGCCGTAGCGCTCGGTCATGGTCCTCGCGAGGTCCGGCCTCGGTGTGTAGCCGGAGGCGTCGGCCGTCATCAGCCAGGCGAGGTCGCCCGCCGGCAGGCCGTGCGCGGCCAGGAACTCCCGCACCGCCTCCCGGAACGCGGCGTCGCGGTCGACCAGGGTGTTGTCCAGATCCAGCATCAGCAGCGGCATACCGGACAGTGGATCATCCACCCGGTGGTGCCCGCGGTTTCGGGGTCTAGGGCAGCACCGAGTTCCAGTACCGGTACCACTCGTGCATCGGTGGGCGTGCCGTCGGCTGGTCCGAGAGGGCGCGGCGCAGGAGGTGGAGGCCGGTCGGGTTCAGGGTGCCCTGGAGGTCCATGGGGTCGCGGCTGACGCTGCCCATGTCCCGGCCGACCAGGGTGCGCAGGACGTAGAGGCCGTACTTGTAGCGGTCGGAGGCCTTGCTCTGGACCGTGCCGCCCTCCGGCTGTGCCCAGTCGGCGCCGTGGAGTTGGGGGAGCGGGGAGACACTGCCGGTCACGCGGACGGCGTCGCAGTCGACGACGACCAGGCCGCAACCGCCCCCGGGATCGGCCCAGTAGAGGACGTTGCGCTGGTTGAGGTCGCCGTACACCACGCCGATGCCGTGCAACAGGCCCAGTACGACGGCCAGTTCGCGGCAGAGCGCGCCGCGCTGGCCGAGCCGGGCCGGGGTGATGCCGGAGCCCAGGTTGTCCTCCGGCGTGGCCATCAGGTGCTGGACGTCGCGCGGGCGGCGCACGATCTCGCCGTTGAACCGCCGGAAGGGATGGAAGAAGCGGTCGGGGATGCGGCGCATCAGGATGCCGCAGGCTCTGGAGTCGTCCCGGACCAGACGCACGGGCCACATGGTCCGGTCGTCGAGGATCTGCCGCTGATTCGGTGTGAGGCGTTCGCGCAGGGCCACGATGGCCAGCATGGGTTCGGCGAAGCCGTCCGGCAGGGACCGGTGGTACTCCTTGTAGACCAACGGGCCGGGGCAGTCCGGGAGTTCGAGATCCGGGACGGCGTACACCATGGCCTGGCCGCCCCGGTCGAGCTGCTCCATGGTGCCGATCTTGTCCCTGGTCAGGACCAGATGGTCGCGGCTGGACACCATCATGACCAGATCCCCACGACGGTACGGTCGTCGGTGAACGTGGAGCGCTGGTAGTCCACCTGCGCGGCGAACGCGTGCGGCTCCGGCGGCCGTCGCCACACGGAGCGCAGCGCGGCGCCCACCTCACCGGTGCCGTCGCCCAGGGCGTCGCCGACCCCGTCCGTCATCAGCACCACCGCCTCGTCCGCCGCCAGCGTGAACGTCGTCCGGTGCCAGGACTCGCGGCCCAGCAGCGGCAGCGCGGCCGTGGTGCCGGTGACGACCTTCGTGCCGCCGTCCGCCTTGAGTTCGGTGAGCGGCAGCCAGCCCTTCGCGTCGCTGAGCGTCCACGCGGTGACATCGCCCACCCACAACAGCAGGGCCTCCCGGGTGTCCTCGGGCCCGGCGCCGACCGGTACCACCGCGTAGACCACGGCCGCCGAGGCCAACTGCGCCACCGCGCCCAGCGACAGCACGCCGGTCTCCCCGGTCTCCCGGGCGAGGGAGTGATGGACCGCGCGGACCACCGCCTTGGCGCTGTCGCGCAGCACGGACTCGCAGTCCAGCCGCCCGGGCGCGACACCCGCCCGCAGCTGGGTCGCGAGGGCGTGGCAGCCGGTCTCGGCCGCCGCCTCCGCCGCGAGATGCGACAACGCGCCCTGGGACACCCCGTCGGCGACCGCCGCGACGAGCCAGTCGTCGGTGCCGTAGAGGCAGTAGTCGTCCTGCCGCGGAGTGCCGACGTGCCGGTGGCCGTCGCCGCGTGTGCTGGCGGCCCGTACGGTCAGCGGACCGTGCCGGGCCCCGTCGAACACGGTGTCCGGCTTGCGCCAGCCGGGGCACGCGGGCACCGGGAAGTTCCCGTACTCGGCGTGCGGCTCGGCCGGGACGGCGAGCCGGGGCAGCACCTCCTCGTGCGAACCGGGATCGCCGATCCGGAAGCCGCAGGCGGCGAACTCCTCGGCGCCGACCCCGGCGCCACCGATCTCGCCGACTTCACCGCCGCCCTCTGCACCCTCTACGTCACCTGCACCCGCTACGTCTTCTACGCCGTCGATGCTCTCCGCGGTCATCCGGGTGCCTCCTCAGTCCTTCCAGGGGATCTCCTCGTCCATGGGGACGGGGATCACCGCCTCGGTCTGGAATCCGGGGTCGAGGACGAACCCGTCCGCGCCCTCCTCGGTGCCCTTGGCCGAGGCCAGGACGCTCTGGATCAGCACCTGGGTGGTCTCCTTGATGGCGTCGGCGGCGGTGTGCCCCTCCGCCACCGTGTAGGCGCGGAACCGGTCCCTGGGGTGCACCAGTTCGGCCAGTGTCGTCGGGTTGGTCTCGCCGACCCCGAACGGGACGACGTTCGGAAAGTTCGTGCCGGTCACCAGCGTGTCGAACTCCCGGTGCCACACGTCGTCGGCGTCGGTCGGCTCCCCGTCGGTGATGAAGAACACCGCCGGCCGGTGGAACGAGAAGTCGTCGGCCCGCAGTTGCTCGGTGTCCGTCTCGATCAGCTCTCGTACGAGGCGGAAGGCGGCGGCGAACGAGGTCGCGCCGTCGGCGGTCAGCAGCGGCGGCTTCTGCACATCGCGCAGATCGCTCAGCGGCACGCGCAGATCGGCCCGGGACGAGAACTCGACCACGCTGAAGCGGATCTTGTCGCGCAGGGTGGGGTTCTCCCGCAGCAGGTCGCACAGGGTCGGAACGATGTCGTTGGCGGCGTCGATCGGCTCGCCGGACATGGACAGGGAGGTGTCGACGACGACGTAGAACGGCAGCAGGATGGCCTTCGCGGGCATGGTGTCTCCCGGGGTTCAGGGGTGTTGGACTTGGGTGCCGAACTGTGCGGCGAGGGCGGTGAAGACCGTCGCGCGTACATACGGCGGCCTGCCGGGCACGACATAGGCCGGGATGACGACGTACCGGACCGGGGCCTGGTCGGAGGCGGACTGCCACAACTGGTACTTGTCCGGTGAGTAGGCGATGCCGGGCGTCACCTCGAAGTCCCAGCGGAAGGCGGTACCCGTGTCCGCGATCGCGGCGCGCAGGGCGTTCACCTTCGCGCACAGAGGTCCCGCGAGCGACGCGACCTGCTTCTCCGCGTCGGGACCGGCGCCCGCGGCGTAGGGCTTGAACAGACTGCGCACCTCGCTGTTCATGGCCGGCAGCGCGCCGAACAGCAGTCGGCACAGTCGCCGGACGAGGACCATGCGCCGCTCCTGCATCTCGATCTCATGCGTGCTCGGGCAGCACGACTCGACCGTCATGCAGGTGGGCACCACCGTGAGCTGCACCAGATCCTTGAAGTCGGCCGCCAGGGTGTGGTGCCGCTCCTCGGCCGCGCCGCTCAGTTCCTCCCGGAGCTGGTTGTGGCGGAGCAGCAGGTTGTTGAGCTGCGCGTCCTGCGCTTGCAGCGCACTGGCAAAGTCCTTGCGCAACTGGCCGATGTCCTCCTGCCGTTGCTGCGACAACCGGTGCAACTGGTTGGCGTAGTTGGTGAATCTGGTGCCCATGTCCCCGAGGTACTGGGCCATCGCACCCGCGACATCGTGCGGCTGCTCCCCGTCGGGCTGTGCCTGATAGGTCATCGCGCCGCCTCACGAACCGGTGTCGGGGTTGAAGGACAGGGCCGTCCGCAGGGTGTGGCCGGTGTGGACGTTGCGGGACGTCACCTGGATCTCCGTGCCGCCGAAGCACATGGAGATCTCGACCTTCCGGTCGTCGATCGGCAGCCGCATGGCACTGCCCAGGTCGATGGCGACCGTACCGAGCACCCGCACGTCCCGGCCGGTGGAGTAGCGGGGGTCCTTCTCGGTGGTGGCCAGCAGGTCGTACCGGATCTGGGCTTCGTCGTTGCGGTTCGGGACCAGCTCGTTGGTGACGGTCTGGTCGATGCCCACGGAGTCCCCGTTGCGCACGAACACCAGGAACCGGTCCTGGCATCGGAAGATCCCGCGATCGTCCACGAACCGCAGCCGCACGGGGTCCACGTTGTCCTCGAAGGCGAGGCTGCAACTGATGCCGTAGGTGTGTTCCATCGTGCGCGAGGAGACCACGTTCGGCCGGTACGTGTAGTGGACCGCCCCGGCCAGCACCGCCCGTGCCGGGTCCGGCGGGATGAGCAACTCCACGGCGGTGCCGTACCGCTTCTGCAGGAAGGCCGTCAACTGGCTGCGCAGATACGGCGATTGGGCGAAACCGCCGACCAGGACGATCCGGATGCCCGCCTTGCGGTCGCCCAGCAGCTTGCGCATGTCGACGATCCGCTCGGCGACCAGGTGGGTGAGCGGCCGGACCACTCCGTCGAACAGGCGGTCCGCGTCGGCGGAGTCCACGAGGACGTGGAAGTCCTGGCCGCCCTGCATCCGCGCCAGCCGGGGCAACGCCCCGCGGCTGTGCAGGAGTTGGTAGATCTTCCCCGGGATGGTGATCGACAGGGGCGTGTCCCGGCCGATGTCGTGCTGCCGCTTCGCGCCCTCGAACGCGTCCAGCATCTCCTGCAACGCGTCCGGCGCGTGCCGCTCGATGTGGTCGAGGAGTTCGGCCCCGAACCGCGGCTTCACCACCCCGGTCAGAAACCGCTCGTTGATGTACGACGACCCGAGGTCGCCGCCCGCCGTGTGCCCCAACTGGGCGAGTCTGCCGCCGGGTTCGGGGCGGTAGGCGGCGATGTCGACGGTGCCGCCGCCGCAGTCCACCACCATGATCGGCAGCTCGGCCGCGCCGGCCGGGGTCCGGGCGAAGGCGTGGATGGCGGCCGCCTCCGGCTCGGTGATCAGCAGCAGCCGGTCGGGTGTGGCCGGGAACCCGGCGCGTTCGGCGGCCTTGCGCATCGCGTTGCGCTGGTACTCCGTCCACATCGCGGGGACGGTGAGGCACCAGCGGATCTCGTCCTCCCGGTAGCCGCCGTCCGTGATGTGCTGGACGGCCACCTCGCGCAGTCGCCGCAGATAGGCCGCGATCAGCGGGAGGGCCTGCGCGGGAGTGCCGTTGAGGTGTCCGTTCTCCGGCGCGTCACCGGCGCGCAGCCACATCTTGAAACCCTGGACCAGCCGGAGGTCCCCGGCGCCCGAGCGCATCCCCGCGTTCGACAGCGCGCGCCGGGCGGAGTACCCCCAGTCGATCACCTTGTCCTGGCCGTCGAGGAGGACCGCGGTGAGGTTCTTGGGGTACACGACCGGCTGGTCCTGCCACTGGTCGAAGTAGTAGATCTTGCGGTCGGCCTGGTCGTTGACCGAGTCGACGGGACACCAGGCGAAGCCGGACCCGTGTGTTCCGAAGTCGACGGCGGCCACAACTCTGATCGTCAAAATTTCCCCCTGAGCCCGTCGACGCGCCGCCGCGTCCCCCGTCGGACGTGGTGTGGCGCATGCGCGTGCGCAAGGGAGATACCGGGACCGGCACCAGCCGGACCACGGCACGCTTCAGTACCCGCGTGACTACGAACTCCCCCGCTCACGCTGCCTGTTGGGCGTGTGATCAGCGTGGCACAAGATCCCCTTTTTCGGACAGGGTGACTAGTTCAAATACGCATTCGGCCGGTGGCACTGCGTAGTTGACGTCATCCCTTCGTGACCCGTCCGACCCGTGCGGGGCGCGGTTGTCACAGGCGGTGACTCTTCAGTGTCATGTGCAGCAGCAGCCGGTCCTCGCCGTCGTCCAGGTCCAGCCCCGTCAACTGCTCCACCCGGGACAGCCGGTAGTACAACGTCTGCCGGTGGATCCCCAACTCCGCTGCGGTACGCCCCGCTTGGCCCGCCCGGTCGAGGTACACCTCGGCGGTACGGGCGAGTTCGTGGTGCGCGGGGGAGAGCAGCGGCGCCACGACCGGATCGTGCACGGCCTCCGGCGGCAGAGCGGCCAACAGCCGGTACGGCCCGATCCCCGCCCACTCCACCACGGCCCCGAACCGAGGCTCCACCAGCCCCGCCCGACAAGCGGCGGTGGCCTCCTGCCAGGCGGCACCGAGGTCGGCGAGGCCTGTGCGGGGGGCGGCGATACCGGTCACCCCCCGCGATTCGGTACC
>NZ_JAENRY010000097.1 GCF_016612545.1 Streptomyces sp. MBT65
GACCGCGGTCAGGGCGCGGGCGGCGGACTCTCGGGGTAGCCCGAGCCGCCCGCGCCCTGACCGCGGTCACCGTCGTACGGCGCGTTCATGGTTACCCCACCTCATCGTCCCCGGGCCCACCGGCCACGACATCGCTCAACGGTCCACTCTCTCACCCGTGCCGGACGGGTCGGCGCTTTCCGGTGCGGTGTCCGGTGTCGGGTCACTCGGCTGCTCCGGGTCGTCTGCCCGGGACGGAGCGCCGGACTCCTCCTTGAGACGGTCCTGGGGGCCTTCGGGGTTCTCCGGGCCGTCGGGCTCCTCCGCCGCTTCGTCGTCGGGTCCGTCGGGACCCTCCTCGGCCTGGCGGGCTACTGCGCGCTTGCGGTGGGTGTACATCCGGAAGCCGGCGAGGACGAGCAGCAGGACACCGCCGCCGATGACCAGCATGACGGTGGCCGTGACCTCGGTGACCTTCACGTCGAAGCGGACGGCCTGCCCGTACACCTGGCCGTCCTCCGTGTACAGCTGGGCGGTCACGCCCACCTCGCCGTTGGCGTTCGCCGACGTGGGGAACTTCACGGACTGGCTGTGCCCGCCGTTCACCGTGACCTGCTGTTCGCTGTAGGCCTTGCCGTCGATCTTCAGGCGCGTGGGGCTCGTCGAGGTGAGGCGCAGGACCAAGCGCTCGACGCCCTGCACCAGATTGTTCTGCACGGTCACCGGGATCGTGGCGCTGCGGCCCGAGAGCTTGGTCTCGGACTTGTCGATCAGCTTCACCTGGTCGGTGAGGTCGTCGAGGTAGTTCAGCACGCCCTGGCGGAAGTTGGTCGCCTCGCCCGCCTGCCCCCGCCACGACGTGGACATCTCACGGTTCATGGCCCGCCCGAAGGGGGTCACGACCCGGGACTCGTCGGTGAGGATCACCCGGAAGTTGTCGAGCTTGTCCTGGGTGGCCGCGATCTGCTCGAAGGCCGACTTCGGCAGCTCCTGCTTGCGCAGCGAGGAGGGATACGCGGAGGACGACGGGATCTTCGTCGTGGCGTTCGGGTCGGGCTTGGCCTTGGCCGCCGCTGCGAGATCCTGCGGCTCGCTCCAGGTGCTGCCCTGGAGGGCCGTCAGCGCCTCGGCCATCGTCTGGGCCTGGCTCGCGGTCGGCATGCGCTGCGGGGCGACGACGATGCTGCGCTGCTTGTCCGTCTGCAGGTCGAGCGTCAGGCTCTGGGCGAGGAACCGCTGCTCGGCGAGCGTGGCGGCCCCGGCCGTCGTCAGGTCCCCCTGGAACGCCGTCGAGAGCCGCGAGTCCGCGACCACCGCGGTCGTACCGCCGCCGATGGGGCGGGCGGCGGAAGGGGTGTACGACAGGTCGCCGGTCTCCTGGAGGCTGTCGCTGCGGGCGATCACCTTGTCAGCGCCGGCCGAGGTGGCCACCTTGATGATCGACGGGTCCACGGCGCCGTTCACCGGCCACGCGAAGTCCGTGGTCGGGGTCACGTGGAGCACCGTCTCCACGGTGGTCGCGGCGACGTCCGTGGCGTCCTTGAGGTGGCTCAGCGAGCCGGTGACGCTGGTGCCGTTGTGGGCGAGGGACGCCAGGTCGGGGTCGGAGAACGGGAGGGCGACGACTTCCTTGTCCGTCACCGCCGACTGCAGTTCGGCGAGCCACGCCTTGGCGACCGCCTGGTGGGTGCCCGTCGTCGTGGTGTCGCCGTCGCCCTGGATCTTGTAGTTGCGGGTCATCGCGTCGACGGAGGCCAGCAGGTCCGGGTCGATCACCCAGGTGACGTCGAGATCCTTGCCGAGCGACAGCATCTGGTCCAGGCGCCCGCCCGGGGCGATCTCCTTGGCCAGGTCGTCGTTGAGGAAGACCGGTGTCTGCTGCTCGTTGGAACCCGTCTGCGCGGTCATGTGGACGCCGGAGACGAGCGGCCACAGATACGTCGTCTTCGTCTTCGTGTCCGCGTCGTCGGGCTGCCACGGCAGGAACGTCCGCTGGATGCCCAGCACCTGCTCCCACGGCTGCGCCGAGGTCTGGCCGGAGAGCGAGACACCGAGCGGGTAGACGCCGTCGTCACCGAGATCCAGCTTGTCGACCGGTACGGAGAGGGTGAAGGGTTCGGCGACGCCCGGAGTGAGCTTGGAGAACTGCTCGGTGTACTTGTCGTCGAGTTCCGAGCCGTCGACGCCCTGGACGTAGTCGGTGCGCTTGGCGACGCTGTCGATCGCCGAGCGGGTGCTGAGCGCCTGTCCCAGCCGCAGGCCCACATGGGCGTCGGTGACCGCCTGCTTGCCGTTGTTGGTCACCGTGCCGGAGATGGTCAGGGTGTCCCCGTCGGTGGGGATGCTGGGGCTGAGCGTGTCCAGGGAGACGGACACCGTCTGCGAGCCGGAGGCCGCCTTCGCGGACGTCTGCTCGGCCGCACCGGCGGGCGAGACGGCGGACAGCTGGAGGAGGCCGGCCAGCAGAGGCGCCCCGGCGAGCAGTGTGCCGGTGCGCCGCAGCCACCGGCGGGCAGGTGAGGGACACGTCCCCTGGAAGTCTGCCGCCTCGGCCACGCGCTCGCCCGTCCCTCGTCATCGTCAGTGGTCGTCGCAATGTGCGTCCACGCATGGTAACGATGCGCGCTGAGGGGAAGTGCCGCGGTCTGCTCCACAAGATCGGAGAACAGCGCCGGACCGTCCCGTATGTGCCCGTATAAAGGGGAGGGCTCGGGTACGTCGCAAGGGCAGTGCTTGCGCGGATATCAGGGGACGTGTCCGTGCACATTTAATGGGGGCGCTCGCGGTGGCCCGGGCCACGTACCCTTTTCTGTTGTGCCGAACGCCAACGAAGACAACCCCAGTGCCCTGAGCCAGGTGCAGCATCGCGCGGTGAGCGAGCTGCTGCGGGTGGCTCCCGTCGCCGACGACCTCGCCCGCCGTTTCCAGGAGGCCGGGTTCTCCCTCGCCCTGGTCGGCGGCTCGGTCCGGGACGCGCTGCTCGAGCGGCTCGGCAACGACCTGGACTTCACGACGGACGCCCGTCCCGAGGACGTACTGAAGATCGTCCGGCCGTGGGCGGACGCCGTGTGGGAGGTCGGGATCGCCTTCGGCACGGTCGGGGCGCAGAAGGACGGCTACCAGATCGAGGTGACCACCTACCGGTCGGAGGCGTACGACCGCACCTCGCGCAAGCCCGAGGTGTCGTACGGCGACTCCATCGAGGAAGACCTCGTCCGGCGGGACTTCACGGTGAACGCGATGGCTGTCGCGCTCCCGGAGAAGAAGTTCATCGACCCGCACGGCGGCCTCGACGACCTCGCGGCTCGTGTGCTGCGCACCCCGGGCACCCCCGAGGCGTCCTTCTCGGACGATCCGCTGCGGATGATGCGGGCGGCACGCTTCGCCGCTCAGCTCGACTTCGAGGTCGCTCCCGAGGTCGTCGCGGCGATGACGGAGATGTCCGGGCGGATCGAGATCGTCTCGGCCGAGCGGGTGCGGGACGAGCTGAACAAGCTGATCCTCTCCGCGAACCCCCGCAAGGGACTGACGCTGCTCGTCGACACCGGACTCGCCGACCATGTCCTGCCCGAGCTTCCCGCCCTCCGGCTGGAGAGCGACGAGCACCACCGGCACAAGGACGTCTACGAACACACGCTGATCGTTCTGGAGCAGGCGATCGAACTGGAGGAGAACGGTCCCGACCTCACCCTCCGCCTGGCCGCGCTGCTGCACGACATCGGCAAGCCGCGCACCCGCAGGTTCGAGAACGACGGCCGGGTCTCGTTCCACCACCACGAGGTGGTCGGCGCGAAGATGACCAAGAAGCGCATGCTGGCGCTCAAGTACTCCAACGACCTGGTGAAGGACGTCTCGCAGCTCGTCGAACTTCACCTGCGCTTCCACGGCTACGGCACCGGAGAGTGGACCGACTCGGCCGTCCGCCGCTATGTCCGGGACGCCGGCCCGCTCCTGGACCGCCTCCACAAGCTGACCCGCTCGGACTGCACCACGCGGAACAAGCGCAGGGCCGCCGCGCTGTCCCGTGCGTACGACGGTCTGGAGGAACGCATCGCCCAACTGCAGCAGCAGGAGGAGCTGGACTCGATCCGACCCGACCTCGACGGCAACCAGATCATGGAGATCCTGGATGTCAGGCCCGGGCCGGTCATCGGTCGCGCTTACAAGTTCCTGCTGGAACTGCGGCTGGAGAACGGGCCGATGGAGCATGAGGCGGCGGTGGCCGCACTCAAGGAGTGGTGGGCCTCGGAGAGCTGAGGTTGCGGAACGGGGTCATGTTTCACGTGAAACATGACCCCGGACCGCATTCGGGGGCGATGTTTCACGTGAAACATCGCCCCTCGCTACATCTGCCTTACTTCGAGTAGTCCTTCAGGCAGAGCAGGAAGTTACTGCCGTCGCCGCTCTCGGTGTACGAGTACTGGAAGTCCTTCGCGGCCGCCGTGCACTTGGCGTCGGCTGTGGTCTCGGAGTACGTGCCGCTGATCTTGGCCAGCACCACGTACTGGGCCTTCGCGTCGCTGCACTTCACGACCTCAAGGTCCGGGTTGGTGTCGCTGGTGCTGCCGCGGTGCATGCAGTCGCCGACCTTTGCGGTGTCGGCGTCGTCCTGGCTCGATATGTAACTGAAGATCGCCGCGCCGGCAGCGATCACGATGACGACGGCGAGCCGGATCATCTTGAAGCTGAACTTGCGCTTCGGCTGCGGCGGGACCGGAGCGAACGGAGCACCGCCCTGGGGCGGGAAACCGGGCTGACCGGGCTGCTGCGGGTAGCCGCCCTGCGGCGGGTACGGGGCCTGAGGCTGCGGCGGATACGGCGCCTGCTGGGCCTGGGCCTGAGGCGGGTAGGGAGCTTGCCCCTGAGGCTGGCCGCCGTAGGGCTGCTGGCCCTGGGCGTACGGGTTCGGATCCTGGGCGTATGGGTTCTGGCTCTGAGGCGGCGGAGTTGTCATTCGGGGTCCCCCCTGGAACGTGGACGCATGGCGCGGCATGGCACGCGACATGGTGCGAAGTAAGACGCACGTAAGCTACCGGCCCCCACTGACACAGCTGAGACCCAGCTGGGCTCCGTGTCAGTGATGTGACACTTTCCGGCGCTCAAAGTGGGCCATAGCCGCAGCAACCGCTCCGTAGACGACGGCCACCGTGATCACCAGCACCGCTGAGCGGCCGTCAGGGGGAAGCATCAGCGCGGCCATCGCGGCGGCGCCGACGAAGGCGACGTTGAACAGCACGTCGTAGACG
Organism: Streptomyces sp. MBT65; assembly: GCF_016612545.1. GTDB lineage: Bacteria > Actinomycetota > Actinomycetes > Streptomycetales > Streptomycetaceae > Streptomyces. The sequence goes on from NZ_JAENRY010000097.1 coordinate 5,226, forward strand.
GAGAAGATCCGGCCGCGGAAGCCGTCGTCCACCGAGAACTGCACGATGGTGTCGGTGGCGATCTTCGCGCCCTGGGTGGTCAGGCCGAGGACGAAGGCGGCCGCCAGCATGGGGGCGGTGGTGAACGGGAGGCCGAGTGCCGGTTCCAGAAGCGCGGCGCCCGCGGCACACACGGCGATCCAGCGGCCGGGGCCGAGTCGTCCGGCGGCCCAGGGCGTCACGACGGCCGCCACGAAGAAGCCGGCGCCGGAGATCCCCAACGCGAGTCCCAGCAGGCGCAGTCCGTCGTCCGGGGTCGACGACAGGGCGTACCGGCAGAGCATCAGCAGCAGGACGGTCAGGGCGCCGTAGCAGAAGCGCATCAGTGTCATCGCGGCGAGCACCCAGAGCGCCTCCCGGCGCCGCGGCGCGGTGAGGTGCCGTACGGCCGCTGTCAGGTCCCGGGCGGTGCCGGCGAGGGCCGTGGCGAGGCGGGGCCGGGTCAACGCCTGGTCGGGGCCGAGGAGTTCGGGGGCCATGCGCAAGGACGTGAGGGCCGCGCACAGGTAGAGGGCCGCTCCCAGCAGGACCACCGCGGCGGCGGTGTCCGCGACCAGCAGCCGGACGAGGAAGGCGAGGCCGCCGCCCAGTGTCGCCGCCAGTGTTCCGGCCGTGGGGGAAAGGGAGTTGGCGATGACCAGCCGTTCGTCGTCGACCACGCGCGGGAGCGCGGCGGACAGGCCGGCGAGCACGAAACGGTTGACGGCGGTGACGCACAGCGCGGAGACGTAGAAGAGCCAGTCCGGGACGTGGCTCACCATCAGGACGGCGGTCAGTGCGGCCAGCAGGGCGCGCAGCAGGTTGCCGTAGAGGAAGACCTGGCGGCGGCGCCAGCGGTCCAGGAGGACGCCGGCGAAGGGGCCGATGAGGGAGTACGGGAGGAGCAGGACCGCCATCGCGGAGGCGATCGCGGCGGCCGAGGTCTGTTTCTCCGGGGAGAAGACGACGTAGGCGGCGAGTGCCACCTGGTAGACGCCGTCCGCGCCCTGGGAGAGGAGACGTACGGCGAGCAGGCGCCGGAAGCCCTGGAAGCGCAGGAGGATGCGCAGGTCACGGACGACGGCCATGGGCACAGCCTCACATACGAGGAGGGTCCCCGGGCGGATGCCCCGGGGACCCTCGACGAACGGACGGCGGGGCTTAGCGCTCGACCTCGCCCTTGATGAACTTCTCGACGTTCGCGTAGGCCTCGTCGTCGAAGTACTGGACCGGCGGGGACTTCATGAAGTAGCTCGACGCGGAGAGGATCGGGCCGCCGATGCCGCGGTCCTTGGCGATCTTCGCGGCGCGCAGGGCGTCGATGATGACACCCGCGGAGTTCGGGGAGTCCCAGACCTCGAGCTTGTACTCGAGGTTCAGCGGGACATCGCCGAAGGCGCGGCCCTCGAGGCGGACGTAGGCCCACTTGCGGTCGTCGAGCCACTGGACGTAGTCCGACGGGCCGATGTGGACGTTCTTCTCGCCCAGGTCGCGGTCCGGGATCTGCGAGGTGACGGCCTGCGTCTTCGAGATCTTCTTGGACTCGAGGCGGTCGCGCTCCAGCATGTTCTTGAAGTCCATGTTGCCGCCGACGTTGAGCTGCATCGTGCGCTCGAGGCGGACACCGCGGTCTTCGAACAGCTTCGCCATCACACGGTGCGTGATGGTGGCGCCGACCTGCGACTTGATGTCGTCGCCGACGATCGGGACACCGGCCTCGGTGAACTTGTCCGCCCACTCCTTGGTGCCGGCGATGAAGACCGGGAGGGCGTTGACGAAGGCGACCTTGGCGTCGATGGCGCACTGGGCGTAGAACTTCGCCGCGTCCTCGGAACCGACGGGCAGGTAGCAGATGAGGACGTCGACCTGCTTGTCCTTGAGGATCTGGACGACGTCGACCGGGGCCTCGTCGGACTCCTCGATCGTCATGCGGTAGTACTTGCCCAGGCCGTCGAGGGTGTGACCGCGCTGGACCGTGACGCCCTTGTTCGGGACGTCGCAGATCTTGATGGTGTTGTTCTCACTGGCACCGATGGCGTCGGAGAGGTCGAGGCCGACCTTCTTCGCGTCGACGTCGAACGCGGCGACGAACTCGACGTCACCGACGTGGTACTCGCCGAACTGGACGTGCATCAGACCGGGCACCTTGGCGGCCGGATCGGCGTCCTTGTAGTACTCGACGCCCTGTACCAGTGAGGCGGCGCAGTTGCCCACGCCGACGATGGCTACGCGAACCGAACCCATTCCGGTTGCTCCCTGTGTGTGCGAGGTGAGGCCCTGACTGGACCTCATGTGGTGGTTTCGTCGGACGGATCCGGCCCGGGGGTGGCGCCCCCGAGCCGGGGCAGGCCGCCCGACTCCCCAGATGTGCTGTCCTGCTGAGCGGAGCGGTCCGAGGCGGGACCCTGCAGGTCCCGTCCGGCCCGCTCGCTCTCGATGAGCTCGTTCAGCCAGCGCACTTCGCGCTCCACGGACTCCATTCCGTGGCGCTGCAGCTCAAGCGTGTAGTCGTCGAGGCGCTCCCGGGTCCGCGCCAGGGAGGAACGCATCTTCTCCAGACGCTCCTCCAGCCGGCTGCGGCGACCTTCCAGTACGCGCATGCGTACGTCGCGTGACGTCTGCCCGAAGAAGGCGAAACGAGCGGCGAAATGTTCGTCCTCGTACGCGTCGGGCCCCGTCTGCGAGAGCAGCTCCTCGAAGTGCTCCTTACCTTCCGCCGTCAACCGGTAGACGATCTTGGCGCGGCGTCCCGCGAGGGTGGCGGTAAGGGCGTCCTCGGGGGTGTTCCCCGTCTCCTCGATCAACCAGCCGTTGGCGACCAGCGTCTTGAGGCAGGGGTAGAGCGTCCCGTAGCTGAACGCACGGAACACACCCAGTGACGTGTTGAGTCGTTTGCGCAGCTCATAGCCGTGCATCGGGGATTCGCGGAGCAGGCCGAGGATGGCGAACTCGAGGATGCCGGAGCGTCTGCTCATCGTCGCCTCCTCCCTGTCCGCGGTCCGTCCGTGACGGCCTTTATGTCGAGCTGATGTATCGACTCGATACATCCAGACGATAGAACGGCCTTCCGGATGCGACAAGTGGGGAGATGGTGACCGCCGTCACATCACTGATTCGTTGGAATCAAGTTGCCTGATTTGGGGTGAACTTCGGGGCTAAGCAGGTTTTGACGGTGCGTAGTCTGTGCGGCATGCACACCACCGGGAACCAAGTGACGCGTGGGGGCGTCAACGTCCCCGGTGCGGTACGGATGAATGCAGAACCGACCACATCCGTACTTCGGGGGGACCGGAAACCAGCCGCCGTTTCCAGGCGCGCACGGGTGCGCCTGCCCGAGGAGTAATCGTTCGATGAGCGAGCACCGTCGCAAACCGCCGCAGCCGCAGGGAGGCGGACGTGCCGCGGACCGACGCGGCCAGCCCGGACCGACCTCCGGCCGCCGCGCGGCACCGCGAGGCGCCACCACCGGGTCTCCCTCCGACGCCTATGGGTCCAACTCCGCCGTGCCGGGGGGTGAAGAGCGCCAGTACGGCAGCCGGGCCGAAGCCCGCCGGGCCGCCCAGAGAGGCGGCGGCCGTCGCAGAGAGGCCGCCGGCCAAGGTCCCGGCGGCCCGAACGGGCCGGGCCGGGGCAGAGGACGCGCTCCAGCGCCCGGCAAGAAGCGGTTCATTGACTATCCGCGCTTCGACAAGTACGGATGGCGCCGCTGGATGCCCTCCTGGAAGCTTGTCTCCGGCCTGTGTCTGTTCTTCTTCGGCAGCCTCGTGGCCGCGGTCGGTGTCGGCTACGCCATGGTCGGCATCCCCAGCGAGAACACCGCGGCCAAGTCGCAGAACAACGTCTACTACTGGTCGAACGGCGACCAGATGGTCGCCACGGGCACCGGCACCAACCGCCAGAACATCAACATCGCGCAGATCCCCAAGGCCATGCAGTGGTCGGTGATCTCGGCCGAGAACAAGAGCTTCTACACGGACTCGGGCGTCGACCCCATGGGCATCGCCCGTGCCCTGGCCAACATGGCCCGGGGCGGTCAGACGCAGGGTGGCTCGACGATCACCCAGCAGTTCGTCAAGAACACCTACCTGAGCCAGGAACAGACGGTCACCCGGAAGCTCCGGGAGATGTTCATCTCCATCAAGGTGGGCACACAGCTCAGCAAGCAGCAGGTCCTCCAGGGCTACCTGAACACCTCGTACTACGGCCGTGGCGCCTACGGCATACAGGCCGCCGCGCAGACCTACTACGGCGTGGACGCGGTCAAGCTGACGCCGAGCCAGTGCGCCTTCCTGGCGGCCCTGTTGAAGGGGCCGACGTACTACGACCCGATCGGCGCCACGAACATCGACCCGGCGGCGGACTCCAAGTCCAACACCGCCCGCTCCAAGGCGCGTTGGGCCTGGATCCTGGAGCAGATGCACGACGACAAGCGCATCACGGACGCCGAGTACCAGACGGCCATCAAGAAGTACCCCATGCCCCAGGGACTCAAGGCGACCAAGGGCATGACCGGCCAGATCAGCTACCTGGTGGACACGGCCAAGAAGTACGTCCTGAACCACTCGGACATCTCGCAGACCGAGTTCGACCAGGGCGGCTACCAGATCTACACGACCTTCCAGAAGGACAAGGTCAACGAGCTGAGCGCGGCCGTGAAGAAGATCCAGAAGGACCGGATCGATCCGAAGAAGCGTGACCTGGACAAGTACGTCCAGTTCGGCGCGGCGTCGGTGGTGCCCAAGGACGGGGCGATCGTCGCCCTCTACGGCGGTGACGGCTACGAGAACGGCCACTTCACCAACAACGCCGACACCTCGGGTGTCCCGGTGGGGTCGACCTGGAAGCCGTTCGTGCTCGCCGCCGCCATGGAGTACGGCACGTACAAGACCGACGGCGCCGGTATCTCACCGCTCAGCAAGTACAACGGCGACGACCATCTCAAGGTCAGAAACCAGGACGGAACGTACGTCCTGAACAAGGACAACTCGATCTTCTACCAGAACAACGAGAGCAACTACCCCTGGGGTTACATCTCGCTGCGCAAGGCGATGGAGCAGTCCATCAACACGCCGTTCGTGCAGTTGGGCATGGACGTGGGGAACTCGAAGGTGCGGGACGTGGCCAAGGCGTCCGGGATACTGGACGACAGTTTCGCCACGCTGAACCCCTCCTTCGCCATCGGTACGTCGACCCCCAGTGCGATCCGGATGGCCGACGCGTACGCGACGTTCGCCGCGGCCGGCCAGCAGGCGGATCCGTACTCGGTGACGGCCGTGAAGGAGGGCGGACAGCCGGTGTCCGGCTTCACCAAGCCGACTGTGAAGCAGGCGATGCCGGCGAACGTGGCGAACAACGTCACGAACACCCTGGAGAACGTCATCCAGAACGGTACGGCCAAGAACGCGAAGGCTCTGGGCCGTACGGCGGCCGGCAAGACCGGTACCACCGACAGCAACAAGTCGGCCTGGTTCGTCGGCTACACCCAGCAGCTCTCGACGTCGATCGCGATGTTCAGGGAGAACCCCAAGGACGCCCAACTCCTCTCCATGAACGGCACGGCGGGCGTGCCGTCCATCCACGGTGGTGACATCCCGACAGCGGTGTGGACCGAGTACATGGAGGCCGCGCTGAAGGGGAAGTCCGACCCCGGCTTCCCGGACGCCACCAAGATCGACAATGTCGAGGACGAGTCCGGCGCACCGTCTCCCACTCCGACGCCCACGGTGACGCCGAGTGAGACACCCAGCGAGACGCCGAGCGAGACGCCCATCGTGACGACGCCGAGTGCGACGCCTTCGGCCACCGAGTCCTGCCAGTTCAGCTGGCAGTGCAGCAACGACGGTGGCACCGACGGAGGTACGACGACCTCGCCATCTGCCACGGCCACTGCCACGGAAAGCAGCGGCAGTAACAGAGGCAGTGACAATGGGGGCATCTTCGGAGGCTCAACCGGCTAGCTGTCATATCGCTCGTGAAGGGTGTTTCACGTGAAATACCCTTCACAGGATGTTTCACGTGAAACGAGGGCCGTCGCATCCCACAGGTTGCGGCGGCCCTCGGCGTACTCCTAGGTCCGTACGGCAGGATGTGCCCCATGCCCAGTGCAGAACTGACGCCCACGAGCGTGCACGAGCCTGATCCGGTACTGCCGACCAAGGTTGATGAGGTCGCCGCCGCCGGTAGTGAACTGATCGGTGGCCCTATCGGCCGGCGCGCTCTCCTGGGGACGTCCTGGTGGACTCCCGTACGGGTCGTCGCGCTGGTGGCGATCGGCGTCTTCGCCCTCGGCCTGGTCCAGAAGGCGCCCTGCTACAACAGCGGTTGGTTCTTCGGGGCCAGCTCGCAGTACACGCATGCGTGCTACTCGGACATCCCGCACCTCTATCAGGGACGCGGTTTCGCCGACGGGCTCGTGCCGTACTTCGACAAGCTGCCCGGTGACATGCAGTACCTCGAATACCCGGTGCTGACCGGTGTGTTCATGGAGGTGGCCGCCTGGCTCACGCCGGGCAGCGGCAGCATCCAGCACCAGGAACAGTGGTACTGGATGGTCAACGCCGGGATGCTGATGGTCTGCGCGGCCGTCATCGTCGTATGTGTCAGCCGTACGCACGCCCGTCGGCCCTGGGACGGCCTGCTGGTCGCCCTGGCGCCCGCCTTCGCGCTGACCGCCACCATCAACTGGGACCTGCTGGCGGTCGCTCTGACGGCCGCGGCGATGCTGATGTGGTCGCGGGGCCGTTCCCTCGCGTTCGGCGTCCTGTTGGGCCTTGCAACGGCCGCCAAGCTGTATCCAGTGTTCCTGCTCGGCCCGCTGTTCCTGCTGTGCTGGCGCGCGGGCAAGTGGCGGGACTTTGGGAAGGCGTTGGGCGGCACCGTCGTCGCCTGGCTGGCGGTGAACCTGCCGGTGATGCTCTTCGCCTTCGACGGCTGGTCGAAGTTCTACACGTTCAGCCAGGAACGGGGCGTCGACTTCGGGTCGTTCTGGCTGATCCTGGCCCAGAACTCCACCGACCCGCTCAGCACCGACACCGTCAACACGTTCGCCACCCTGCTGATGCTGCTGTGCTGTGGAGCCATCGCGGCACTCACGATGACCGCTCCGCGCCGGCCGCGCTTCGCGCAACTGGCCTTCCTGATCGTCGCGGCGTTCATCGTGACCAACAAGGTCTACTCACCCCAGTACGTGCTCTGGCTGGTCCCCCTCGCCGTGCTGGCCCGGCCGAAGTGGCGGGACTTCCTGATCTGGCAGGTGTGCGAGGTGGCGTACTTCCTGGGGATCTGGATGTACCTCGCGTACACGACCAGCGGAGACGCGCACAAGGGCCTGCCGACCGAGGGCTACTGGTGGGCCATCGGCCTGCACATCCTGGGCACGCTCTACCTGTGCGCCGTGATCGTGCGGGACATCCTCATGCCGGAGCGGGACGTGGTGCGCCTGGCGGGCGACGACGACCCCTCCGGCGGTGTCCTCGACCGGGCGGAGGACGTGTTCGTGTTCGGGGCGGCGGCCCGCCCCGGACGGCACGCGGCCCCCTTCGACGGACCGCAGGTGGAGTGGGGCACCGAGGGAACGGCCGACCGTTCGCTCTGAGCGAACAGGGCGTCGAGAGCCCACGCAAGACGGAGCGACCACGCGAAAAGGCCGTACACGGGAGGTCCCGTGTACGGCCTTTCGGCTGTTGTGGAAGGGCTCAGCGGTCCACGATGCGGTCGAACTGCGTGGTGGTGTGCCGTAGATGGGCCACCAGTTCCTCGCCCACCTTCGGCTCGGCCGCCTCCACCGGTACGAACAGGATCGAGACCTGCATGTGCGGGGGCTCGGCGAACCAGCGCTGCTTGCCGTCCCAGACGAACGGAGAGAGGTTCCGGTTGACCGTGGCGAGGCCGGCCCGGGCGACGCCCTTGGCGCGCGGCATGACGCCGTGCAGCGCCTTCGGGGCCTCCAGGCCCACCCCGTGAGACGTACCGCCCGCCACGACCACCAGATAGCCGTCAGAGGCCGTCTTCTGCTGCCGGTAGCCGAAGCGGTCGCCCTTGGAGACCCGGGTGACGTCCAGGACCGCGCCGCGGTACTCGGTGGCCTCGTGGTCCCCCAGCCACAGCCGCGTGCCGATCCGGGCCCGGAAGCGGGTCTGCGGGAACTGCTGCTGCAACCGGGCCAGGTCCTCGGACTTGAGGTGGCTGACGAACATCGTGTGTAGCGGCAGCCGGGCGGCCCGCAGGCGGTCCATCCAGCCGATGACCTCCTCGACGGCGTCCGAGCCGTCGGTGCGGTCCAGCGGGAGGTGGATGGCGAAGCCCTCCAGACGCACGTTCTCTATGGCGGAGTGCAGCTGCGGCAGTTCCTGCTCGCTGACGCCGTGACGCTTCATCGAGGACATCACCTCGATGACCACACGGGCACCCACGAGGCCGTAGACACCGTCGATGGACGACACCGAGCGGATGACCCGGTCCGGCAGCGGTACGGGCTCCTCGCCGCGGCGGTACGGCGTCAGCACCAGCAGGTCACCGCCGAACCAGTCCTTGATCCTGGCGGCCTCGTACGTCGTGCCGACGGCGAGGACGTCCGCGCCGAGCCGCGTCGCCTCCTCCGCCAGCCGCTCGTGCCCGAAGCCGTAGCCGTTGCCCTTGCAGACCGGGACGAGCCCCGGGAACTGCCCGGCAACGTGCTTGTGATGCGCCCGCCAGCGAGCAGTGTCGACGTAGAGCGTGAGCGCCATGGCCGGACCTGGAACCTTTCGGGTGGCTGCGGTGTATCAGAGGTATGGGAGCTATCGACGTTATCGAAGCGAGGACCGTGCGGTCAGCGGCGCGACATGTAGATGTCGAGCGCCTTGTGGAGCAGCTTGTTCAGCGGGAAGTCCCACTCGCCGAGGTATTCGGCGGCCTGTCCGCCGGTGCCCACCTTGAACTGGATCAGACCGAAGAGGTGGTCGGTCTCGTCCAGCGAGTCGGAGATGCCGCGCAGGTCGTAGACGGTGGCGCCGAGCGCGTAGGCGTCGCGCAGCATCCGCCACTGCATCGCGTTCGAGGGCCGGACCTCACGCCCGATGTTGTCGGAGGCGCCGTAGGAGTACCAGACGTGTCCGCCGACCACGAGCATCGTCGCCGCCGACAGGTTGACCCCGTTGTGCCGGGCGAAGTACAGCCGCATCCGGTTGGGGTCCTCGGTGTTGAGGGCCGTCCACATGCGCTGGAAGTACGACAGCGGGCGGGGCCTGAAGTGGTCGCGCAAGGCCGTGATCTCGTACAGCCGCTGCCACTCCTCCAGGTCGTGGTAGCCGCCCTGGACGACCTCGACACCGGCCTTCTCGGCCTTCTTGATGTTGCGGCGCCACAGCTGGTTGAAGTTCTTGTGGACCTCTTCCAGCGAGCGGTTCGCCAGCGGCACCTGGTAGACGTAGCGCGGCTGGACGTCGCCGAAGCCGGCGCCGCCGTCCTCACCCTGCTGCCAGCCCATACGGCGCAGCTTGTCGGCCACCTCGAAGGCGCGAGGTTCGATGAAGTCGGCCTCGATGTCGCGCAGTCGCTTCACGTCCGGGTTCTGGATGCCGGCCTTGATGGAGGTGGCCTCCCAGCGCCGGATGATGACCGGCGGGCCCATCTTCACGGAGAAGGCGCCCTGGTGCTTGAGGTGGGCCAGCATCGGCTGGAGCCACTCGTCCAGATTCGGCGCGAACCAGTTGATGACCGGGCCCTCGGGCAGATAGGCCAAGTAGCGCTTGATCTTGGGGAGTTGCCGGTAGAGGACCAGCCCCGCGCCGACCAGTTCGCCGGTCTTCTCGTCGATCCAGCCGAGGCTCTCGGAGCGCCACTCCGCCTTTACGTCAGCCCATGCCGGGACCTGCATGTGGCTCGCCGAGGGCAGGCTCTGGATGAATGCCAGATGCTGCTCACGGCTGATGGTCCTCAGGGTCAGGCTCATTCGGGGCGCTCCTCGGGCTGGTGTGTCCCCATGGGTACAGGGGCTCCGGCTCTCGCGCCGAAGCCTACTGCGCCTTGCGAGCGCCCCGACTGGGCGTATGCAACCTTCGCCTCGGCCTGTTGGCCGCCGAGGCGTTCCGTGCTGATTTACGCGGAGTTCGGACTACGGCGTCGGGACCGTCGGCTTCCTGGCCGTCGGTATCCGGGCCGTGGGCTTCCGGGCCGTCAGCTGATGACGCCGCCGAACAGACCGCCGTGCGCCATACCGAGGAAGAATCCGACACCCGCGGCACCGAGACCCAGGATCAGGCCGAAGCGCTCCCTCGTCGTCTCGGAGATCCACTGCCCGTACGCGCCGGTGAGGATCCCCAGCAGGCCGGTCCAGGAACTCAGCAGATGCAGGCTGTGGAAGAACGAGGTGGTGAACGCCGTCAGCCCGAGCACCAAGGTCACCGCGAGCAGCGTGTCCTGGAGCGGATGGGGCTTGCCGTCTGTGGCGAAGAGAGAGCCGGCGGTGTTGGGTCGCAATGCCTGTGCCATGTGGCACCTCCTGCGGAAGGCGGCGCGTCGTCGCGCCGGACACACCCGATGTGTACAGATTGACGCTCTCCGCCACCGGATTTCAACCGGAAGCCGGTGTGCGGGTACTCTGTACCCTCTGCACTGGTGTCTGCCCATGCCACGGCTCGGAATCCCCGCGAGGGGCACCCGATGTCAGTGGCGGCTGTTTTACTGGCACACACTGTTGCTCACGCATCACAACCCTCCTGCCACGGAACGACCGTGGCCGCTGAGTCCAAAGGAGGTGGGTTCCACATGCGTCACTACGAAGTGATGGTCATCCTCGACCCCGATCTGGAGGAGCGCGCCGTCTCCCCCCTGATCGAGAACTTCCTCTCCGTCGTCCGTGAGGGCAACGGAAAGGTCGAGAAGGTCGACACCTGGGGCCGTCGTCGTCTCTCGTACGAGATCAAGAAGAAGCCCGAGGGCATCTACTCGGTCATCGACCTGCAGGCCGAGCCTGCGGTCGTCAAGGAGCTCGACCGCCAGATGAACCTGAACGAGTCGGTCCTCCGGACCAAGGTCCTCCGCCCCGAGACCCACTGAGCTTCCGCTCAGCTGATCCCGGGATTCGAGTAGCAGCACCCCAAGCAGCCAGAGCAGCAAACCCGCCGAGAGGTACCCCCATGGCAGGCGAGACCGTCATCACCGTCGTCGGAAACCTGACCGATGATCCCGAGCTGCGCTTCACTCCGTCCGGCGCGGCCGTCGCGAACTTCACGATCGCGTCGACGCCTCGGACGTTCGACCGCCAGAGCAACGAGTGGAAGGACGGCGACGCGCTGTTCCTGCGCGCGTCGATCTGGCGTCAGGCCGCAGAGAACGTCGCCGAGTCGCTGACGCGCGGTATGCGCGTCGTCGCTCAGGGACGACTCCGGCAGCGTTCGTACGAGACGCCCCAGGGCGAGAAGCGAACGGTCGTGGAGCTCGAGGTCGACGAGATCGGTCCTTCGCTGCGTTACGCCACCGCCAAGGTCACCAAGACCCCTGGTGGGGGTCGTGGCGGCCAGGGTGGCGGCGGTGGCCAGGGTGGCGGCGGCTGGGGTGGAAACTCCGGCGGCGGTCAGCCGGCCGGCGGCGCTCCTGGCGGCGACCCGTGGGCCACCGGCGCTCCTGCCGGTGGAAACCAGGGCGGCGGCGGTGGCGGCGGCTGGGGTGGAAACTCCGGCGGCGCCGGCGGTGGCGGCGGAGGCGGCTACTCGGACGAACCCCCCTTCTAGGCCCTCGGGCCGAGGGTGGGTCGTACCCACACTTCTTGATCACACAGGAGATACACCATGGCGAAGCCGCCTGTGCGCAAGCCGAAGAAGAAGGTCTGCGCATTCTGCAAGGACAAGGTCCAGTACGTGGACTACAAGGACACGAACATGCTGCGGAAGTTCATTTCCGACCGCGGCAAGATCCGTGCCCGCCGCGTGACCGGCAACTGCACGCAGCACCAGCGTGACGTCGCCACGGCTGTGAAGAACAGCCGTGAGATGGCGCTGCTGCCCTACACCTCCACCGCGCGATAAGGGAAGGGTGACCGACTAATGAAGATCATCCTCACCCACGAGGTCTCTGGCCTCGGTGCCGCCGGCGACGTCGTCGACGTCAAGGACGGTTACGCTCGCAACTACCTGATCCCGCGGAAGTTCGCTATCCGCTGGACCAAGGGTGGCGAGAAGGATGTCGAGCAGATCCGTCGTGCTCGCAAGATCCACGAGATCCAGACCATCGAGCAGGCCAACTCCGTGAAGGCCCAGCTCGAGGGCGTCAAGGTCCGTCTGGCCGTCCGCTCCGGCGACGCCGGTCGTCTCTTCGGTTCCGTCACCCCGGCCGACATCGCTACGGCGATCAAGGCTTCCGGTGGCCCCGAGGTCGACAAGCGCCGCATCGAGCTGTCTGCTCCGATCAAGACGCTGGGCGCCCACGAGACGTCTGTGCGTCTGCACCCCGAGGTTGCCGCCAAGGTCAACATCGAGGTCATCGCAGCCTGACCGCTGCGCTCGGCATAGCTGAGAGAGGGGCCGCACCCATTGGGGTGCGGCCCCTCTGTTGTGTTCGCGACGGGACGGGGCCTTGCGGGCGGTGTGTTCGGAACGAGACGCGGCTCGGCCGATGTTGGGCGTTCGGGGCGGCTCTACGGCGCTCATGTTTCACGTGAAACATGCCAGTGCGCGGTGTTTCACGTGAAACGGTCAGCGGGTCGCGCCCGTGACGACCCAGCGCCCCGAGCGGGTGCGCAGCAGAAGCGTCAGCATCCGCACCGTCATCATCAGGGTCATCGCTCCCCAGAGTGCGGTCAGTCCAGCGCCGAGGACCGGCACGAGCAGGGCCACTGGAACGAAGACCGCCAGGGTCACCACCATCGCCCCTGCCAGATACGGCCCGTCTCCCGCGCCCATCAAGACCCCGTCCAGGACGAAGACGACACCGCAGATCGGCTGCGAGAGGGCCACCATGATCAGGGCGGGCAGGGCGGTGTCCTTGACGGTGGGGTCGCCGGTGAACAACGGGAGGAAGAGCGGGCGGGAGAGGATCACCAGGAGACCGAGCACCACTCCTACGGCGATGCCCCACTGCACCATGCGGCGGCATGCGGCTCGGGCGCCTTGAGGGTCGTCCGCGCCGAGATAGCGGCCGATGATCGCCTGGCCCGCGATCGCGATGGCGTCGAGGGCGAAGGCCAGCAGAGACCACAGGGACAGGATGATCTGGTGTGCGGCGATGTCGGCGTCCCCGAGACGGGCCGCGACCGCCGTGGCGATCAGGAGGATCGCCCTCAGGGAGAGCGTGCGCACGAGGAGTGGTACGCCTGCCTGCGCCGAGGCTCTGATCCCTGCGACGTCCGGACTCAGGGAGGCGCCGTGCCGGCGGGCTCCGCGGACGACCACGACGAGATACACGGCAGCCATGCCCCACTGGGCGATGACGGTGCCCCAGGCGGAGCCGGCGATACCGAGGTCGGCGCCGTAGACGAGTCCGACGTTGAGGGCGCCGTTGGCGACGAAGCCGGAGACGGCGACGTACAGCGGTGTCTTGGTGTTCTGCAGTCCGCGGAGGACACCGGTGGCGGCGAGGACGATCAACATGGCCGGGATGCCGATGGAGGAGATCCGCAGATAGGTCGTCGCGTAGGGGGCCGCGGTGTCCGAGGTACCGAAGAGGCCGATGAGAGCGGGCGCCGAGGGGAGGACGACGGCGATGACGGTGGCGCCGATCAGCAGCGCGAGCCAGATGCCGTCCATGCCCTGGCGGATGGCGGCCTGGAGATCACCCGCGCCGACACGTCGGGCGACGGCTGCCGTGGTGGCGTAGGCGAGGAAGACGAAGACACTCACGGCTGTCGTCAGGAGGGCGGATGCCACTCCGAGGCCGGCGAGTTGGGCCGTGCCGAGATGGCCGACGATCGCGCTGTCGGCCATGACGAAGAGGGGCTCGGCGACGAGCGCGCCGAAGGCCGGGACGGCCAGCATGACGATCTCTCGGTCGTGCTGTCGTCGGGTGGCCCTGGTGGCCGCGGGAGCCTGTGTCATGAGCACTAATCTAATCGTCCACAGGTAAGAGATGCAATTGTGCTGTGACCCTTACCTCTGATCTCGCCTCGTATCCTCTCGCGCACTGTTCGAAGCGATCTTGGTCCGATGTGGAAAGTTTTTCTTCTGCACAGCCGGTGGATGGGAAAGCGGCAGGTCAGAGGGGTTGCGATCGAAGTGGCGAGGTCTTGTTCACAGGGCTGTCCACCGGGTCGTGCACAGGTTTTGCCGGGTTCTCCACAGCATCCGGGCCGTCGTCCACATGGCCTGTGGATAACCAGATTGGCTGACGGTGCCCGCGGGCCTACGGTGGAGCGGCGCCTGCTCCGTCCGTCGGCCTGAGAACCATCACAAAACCGACGCGCCCGTACCGGAGTTGGGCGCTTCATTTGTCAGTGCCGTGCCGTAGAAATGAGGGGCACGGCGAGGTCCGCTCGGCGGACGGGAGGAGGTGGCTCGGTTGAGTATTTCCGAGCCCTTGGACGACCCGTGGGCCGACAGCGGTCCAAGTGATCGTCTGCCCGCTTCCCGACGGCGCGGTGACGGAGGGCGGGGCCGCGACGAACAGCACGACCGCGGCCGGGAGGGCGGCGAGTGGGAGGGTGCGGGTTCGGCCTTCGAGCGGGTGCCGCCGCAGGATCTCGATGCCGAGCAGTCCGTGCTCGGCGGCATGCTTCTGTCGAAGGACGCCATCGCGGACGTCGTCGAGGTGCTCAAGGGCCACGACTTCTACAAGCCCGCGCATGAGACCGTCTACCAGGCGATCCTCGACGTCTACGCCAAGGGTGAGCCGGCCGACCCGATCACCATCGCCGCCGAACTCACCAAACGCGGTGAGATCAACAAGGTCGGCGGCGCATCGTATCTGCACACGCTCGTCCAGACCGTGCCCACGGCGGCGAACGCGGAGTACTACGCGGAGATCGTCCACGAGCGCGCCGTCCTGCGCCGGCTGGTCGAGGCCGGCACGCGCATCACGCAGATGGGATACGCGGCCGACGACGACGTGGACGAGATCGTCAACCGGGCCCAGGCCGAGATCTACGCGGTCACCGAGCAGCGGACCAGCGAGGACTACCTCCCGCTCGGCGACATCATGGAGGGCGCGCTCGACGAGATCGAGGCGATCGGCTCACGCAGCGGTGAGATGACCGGTGTGCCCACGGGTTTCACGGACCTGGACTCGCTCACCAACGGACTGCACCCGGGCCAGATGATCGTCATCGCGGCCCGTCCCGCCATGGGCAAGTCCACGCTCGCGCTGGACTTCGCCCGCGCGGCATCGATCAAGCACAACCTGCCGAGCGTCATCTTCTCCCTCGAAATGGGGCGCAACGAGATCGCGATGCGCCTGCTGTCCGCCGAGGCCCGCGTGGCCCTGCACCACATGCGCTCCGGCACCATGACCGACGAGGACTGGACCCGGCTGGCACGCCGGATGCCCGAGGTGTCGTCCGCACCGCTCTACATCGACGACTCCCCGAACCTCTCGATGATGGAGATCCGCGCGAAGTGCCGTCGGCTCAAGCAGCGCAGCGACATCAAACTGGTGATCATCGACTATCTGCAGCTGATGCAGGCCGGTGGCTCCAAGCGCCAGGAGAGCCGTCAGCAGGAGGTCTCGGACATGTCCCGAAACCTCAAGCTCCTGGCGAAGGAGCTGGAGGTCCCGGTGATCGCGCTTTCGCAGCTGAACCGTGGTCCCGAGCAGCGTACGGACAAGAAGCCGATGGTGTCCGACCTGCGTGAGTCCGGCTCCATCGAGCAGGACGCCGACATGGTCATCCTGTTGCACCGCGAGGACGCGTACGAGAAGGAGTCCCCGCGCGCGGGCGAGGCGGACATCATCGTGGGCAAGCACCGTAACGGCCCGACGGCGACGATCACCGTCGCCTTCCAGGGCCACTACTCGCGCTTCGTGGACATGGCGCAGACGTGACCTGACTCTCGTAGGGTCTCGCGGCTGATGTCGCCATCTCACGGGCTGTCGTGCCGATGGCGTGTACGACATCACCGTGAGACCGGAGCGTGGGTGCTGCTGCTCAGCGCCTCGTCTCGTACCTGGTCAGGATCACACCGTCGGGGAACGCCCGCGTCTCCACCAGGTTCAGGTTCACCCAGCTGTCCAGCGCGGCGAAGAACGGCGTGCCGCCGCCCACCAGGACCGGGGCGGTGGCCAGCACGTACTCGTCGATCAGCCCGGCCCGCATGGCCGCTCCGGCGAGTGTCGCGCCGCCGATGTCCATCGGGCCGCCGTCCTCGGCCTTGAGCCGGGTGATCTCGGCGACCGCGTCGCCGGTGACCAGGCGGGTGTTCCAGTCGACCTTGTCGGTCGTCGAGGAGAAAACCACCTTCGACATGTCCCGCCAGCGGCGCGCGAACTCGATCTCCGCCGGGGTGGCGCCCGGCTGCTGGTCGCCGGTCGGCCAGTGGGAGCTCATCGTCTGCCACAGCTTGCGCCCGTACAAAGACAGGTCGGTCGTCTGCAACTGGTCGGACCAGAACTGGAACAGCTCGTCGCTCGGCGGTCCGCCCCAGCCGATGTCGTCGCCGGGCGCCGCGATGTAGCCGTCCAGGGTCAGGTTCATGCCGTAGATCAGTTTTCGCATGGTGCCAGCCTTCCGTGAGTCGGTCTCACGCGGCCAGACCGGCGCGGCGCGGGAAACTCATCGGTGCGCGATCTGAGCTCACCTGCAGTCCTCGTGCTCGGTGGCTCAACCGCGGACCCGACAGACACGACCACCGTCGACTCAGCACGGGTCGACACGGCACCGGCGGCCAAGATCCCGAGAAATGTGCTCGACGTACGGCCGTCCCGCCGGATGGACTGGGGGCATGACGACATCTCAGGACGACTTGCTTCCCGGCACCCGCCGGGCGTTGCTCCATCGGATCGCCGTGGCCCAGGCCGAGGGGCGGGCGCCGTCATTGGTCGCGGCTGTGGTGCGGGACGGGCGGACGGTGTGGCACGGCGCGCGGACCTCGGTGGACGGGCACGGGCCGGACGAGAACGTGCAGTACAGGATCGGCTCGATCACCAAGACGTTCACCGCCGTCCTGGTGCTGCGGCTGCGCGACGAGGGTGTCCTGGACCTCGGTGACCCGCTGGAGAAACATCTGCCGGGCACCGGCGCGGGGGAGGCCACTATCGCCCAACTGCTCGCGCACACAAGCGGGTTGGCGGCCGAGTCACCCGCACCCTGGTGGGAACGGACGCCCGGTTCGCTGCGCCCCGAACTCCGCGACGTGCTGGGCGATCAGCCCCTGCTGCATCCGGTTGGCCGCCGGTTCCACTACTCGAACCCCGGCTACACGGTGTTGGGCGCCCTCGTCGAGAAGCTGCGGGGTGCGCCCTGGGAGGACGTACTCCGGCGGGAAGTGCTCGAACCTCTGGGCCTCCGTCGCACGAGTGGCCAGCCCGAGGCGCCGCACGCGGGTGCCTGGGCGGTGCATCCGTGGGCCGACGCACTGCTGCCGGAACCCGCCGTGGACCTCGGTCTGATGGCGCCGGCCGGTCAACTCTGGTCCACCACCGGTGACTTGGCGCGGTTCGCGGTCTTCCTGGCCAATGGGGACGACCGGGTGCTGAGCGCGGAGTCCGTGCGGGAGATGCGGACCCCCGCGGCACCGGCGGAGGCCGCCGACGTCGTGGACGGCTCCGCCTACGGTCTCGGCCTACAGGTCCAGCATCGCGACGGCCGACTGCTCATCGGCCACTCCGGATCGCTTCCCGGCTTCCTGGCGAACCTCAGCATCAGCCTGGAGGACGACGTCGCCGCGGTGGTGCTGGCCAACTGCACCTCCGGACCGCTGCTGGCATCGTTGGGCGCCGATCTCGTCCGTATCGTCGCCGAGGCCGAGCCGAGGATTCCCGAGCCATGGCGCCCGCTGCCCGAAGTCGACGCCGCCGTACTGGAGTTGGCGGGGCAGTGGTACTGGGGTACGCACGGGTTCGCCCTGCGGCTGACGGCTGATGGCGGGGCCTCGCTGGAGCCGCTGGTCGGCACGGGCCGCCGTTCGCGGTTCCGGGCCAACGGCGACGGCACCTGGACCGGGTTGGAGGGGTACTACGCCGGAGAGCTCCTGCGACCCGTACGGCGCCCGGACGGGTCCCTGAGCCACCTGGACCTCGGATCGTTCGTCTTCACGCGTCAGCCGTACGACGAGAGTGGTTCCGTGCCGGGTGGGGTGGACCCGGAGGGGTGGCGGGGGATCCGCTAGCCACTCGCAGCCGGGGAGGCGTCATGTTTCACGTGAAACATGACGCCTCCCGCTGTCGGACGGGCGCTTCGCCCTCTTCAGGGGAGAGGTCCCTTCACCGGGTCGTCTCAGGAGGTCGCTTCAGAGGGGGAGCTTGAAGCCCACGTGTGAGGCGGTGAAGCCGAGCCGCTCGTAGAACCGGTGGGCGTCGGTGCGGGTGACATCAGAGGTCAGCTGGACCAGTTGGCAGCCCTGCCCGCGTGACTCGGCGATCGCCCACTCGATGAGCCGTGTGCCCAGGCCGCTGCCCCGCTCGTCCGCGTGGATCCGTACGGCCTCGATGATCGAGCGGGTGGCGCCCTTGCGGGACAGCCCCGGAACGACCGTGAGCTGGAGGGTGCCGACGACGCGGCCCTCGCGGACGGCGACGACGAGGTGCTGGTTCGGGTCGGCGGTCAGGCGGTCCAATGCGGCCAGGTAGGGCGTCAGGTCGTCCGGTGACTCGCGTTGGGCACCCAGGGGGTCGTCGGCGAGCATGCCGACGATGGCGGGGACGTCCTCGGTGACCGCGGCTCGTATCTCAAGATCTCCCATGGCCACACCTTAGGCAGCGGCGTGCGGTGAGGGAGGGACCCGCACGGGAACCTACGCGGGCACGTTCATCGACTCCACGACCCGGACCAGCGGCGCCAGTTCGGGGTTCGTGGCCGCCGCGTCGAGTGCTTCGCGCAGTGCGGTGTCGTTGGTCGGGCGGGCCTCTTCGAGCAGCGTGAGGCCTGCCTCGGAGACGTTCGTGTAGATGCCCCGGCGATCGGTCGGGCACAGATACCGCGCGAGCAGGCCGCGGTCCTCGAGCCGGGTGACCAGCCGGGTGGTGGCGCTCTGGCTGAGGACGACCGCGTCGGCGACCTGCCGCATCTGCAGATGCCCTCCCTCGCCGTCGTGCTGTCGGCTGAGCACGTCGAGCAGCGAGTACTCGCGCATGCTCAGGTCGTGCTTGGCCTGCAGGGCCCGCTCGATGTGCGCCTCGATCCTCCCGTGCAGCAAGGAGAGGGCGCACCAGCCCTGGGCGAGGGCGGTGAGTGCGGGGTCCGTCGCGGTCATTGGCGTTTCCTCCGTCCAGGAGCGGCTGAACCCAGGATAGAGCACGGATGAAATAGTCCGCGCTTGCATATAGCCCGCGTCTGCAACTATTGTGATGGCACGTAAAGCGCTCCTGCAATCTTCTGGGAAGGGTACCTCCACATGCCTCTCGCGCTTCTGGCCCTCGCGATCGGGGCCTTCGGAATCGGCACGACCGAGTTCGTGATCATGGGCTTGCTGCCCCAGGTCGCGGGCGACTTCGGGGTCTCCATCCCTACCGCGGGACTGCTGGTCACGGGATACGCGCTGGGTGTGGTGATCGGCGCCCCGCTGATGACCGTGCTCGGCACCAAGGTCCCCCGCAAGCGGATGCTGATGCTGCTGATGGGCCTGTTCATCCTCGGCAACCTGCTCTCCGCCGTCGCTCCCAGCTTCTCGGTGATGCTGATCGGCCGCGTGGTCGCCTCGCTCGCCCATGGCGCCTTCTTCGGCATCGGTTCGGTCGTCGCGGCCGAGCTGGTCGCCCCGGACAAGAAGGCCGGAGCCATCGCGATGATGTTCACCGGACTGACCGTCGCCAATGTCATCGGCGTCCCGCTGGGCACCCTCGTCGGGCAGTCCGTCGGCTGGCGGGTCACCTTCGCCATCGTCGCGGGCCTCGGCGTGATCGGCCTGGCCGGTATCGCCAAGCTCGTGCCCGACCTGCCCAAGCCCGAGGGTGTACGACTGCGGCACGAACTGGCCGCCTTCAAGAACACCCAGGTCCTGCTCGCCATGGCGATGACCGTCCTCGGCTTCGGCGGCGTCTTCGCGGCCATCACCTACATCGCGCCGATGATGACCCACGTCGCCGGCTTCGCCGACGGATCCGTCACCTGGCTGCTCGTCCTCTTCGGCCTCGGCATGGTCGGTGGCAACCTCGTCGGCGGCAAGTTCGCCGACCGCGCCCTGATGCCCATGCTCTACGTCTCGCTCGGCGCCCTGGCCGTGGTGCTCGCGCTCTTCACGGTCACCGCGCACAACAAGATCGCGGCTGCCGTCACCATCGCCCTCATCGGCGCCCTGGGCTTCGCCACCGTGCCGCCGCTGCAGAAGCGGGTCCTCGACCAGGCACACGGCGCCCCGACGCTGGCCTCGGCCGTGAACATCGGCGCCTTCAACCTCGGCAACGCGCTCTCCGCCTGGCTCGGCGGCATCGTCATCGCGGCCGGCTTCGGCTACACCGCCCCGAACTGGGTCGGCGCCGTCCTCGCCGCGGCCGCCCTGGTCCTCGCGATCCTCTCGGCCGCCCTGGAACGCCGTACCAGCAGCCACGGCGCCGTCGTGGCGGGCGGCACCCCGAGCGCGCAGCGGGCCGCCGTCCACCACTGACCCCGCCGGGCCGGAACGGGGAGACACGGGGCCAGGGCCGTCCCCGTGCATCCCGGCCGGCTCCCACCGTCCGACCGACGCCGGACACTCCCACCACCACCAGAAACAGCAACACCCGCAAGGAGAAACCCTGATGAGCACCACCACCGCCGTAGCCCCGCTGACCATCCAGGACGCCGAAGCGCTCGTCGCCGAGGCCCGCCGAGCCGCGGAGGCCGCCGGGGTCACCGTGAGCATCACCGTGCTGGACGCCGGCGGTCATCTGCTCGCCTTCCGGCGGGACGACCGGGCCGTGCTGATCTCCGGTGAGACCAGCACCCGCAAGGCCTACACCGCGCTCCAGCTCAACGCGCCCACCGCCGACCTGGTCGACGCCGTCCAGCCCGGAGGCCTCTTCCACACGCTGCCCACCGCGCTAGACCGGCCGCTGCTGTTCATCGCGGGCGGCATCCCGGTGCACCGTGACGGCCGGCTGATCGGGGCGATCGGCGTCGGTGGCGGCGCGCCGACGCAGGACCACGGTTTCGCCCAGGCCGCCGTAGAGGCACTCGTCTGAGGCTGATGGAGACGCCGGTTCCCGATGAGGTCGGGAGCCGGTGTTCTCCGTGTCCTGGGACCGTCAGCCGGCCGCGACCGTCAGGGGAGCGAACCGCCGGGTCCAGTCGCCGGGCAGCTCCGGGATGCCGTACGTCATCACGGAGTTGAAGGCGATGGAGGCGAGTCCGCGTTCCTTCGCCCAGGACAGCAGGTCTTCGTGGCGTACGTCGATGTCGGTGCGCAGTCGGCGGTCGGTGCGGGCGGCGAGTGAGGCGAGGAGGGCCTTCGCCGTCTCGGGGTCCTGTGCGATCAGTGGGCCCACGACCTGGGTGTCCATGTTGGGCCAGGCGGCCGCGTAGCCGATGATCCGGCCGTTCTCCTCCGCCACCCTCAACTGGTCGGCGAAGGCGGGCAGTCGTGTGATGAGGGGCGTGCGATCGGCGCCGAACACCGCCTCGTCGAGGCGCAGGATGCCGGTGAGGTCCTCGGCCGTCGCAGCGCGGGTGGCGATCCGGGACTCGGGTCCGGCAGGTGTGAAATGGCCGCTCAGCATCTCGGCACGGCCGATGACCTTGAAGCCGAGCTCCTCGTAGAGCGGGCGGCCGTTCGGGGTCGCGTGCAGGGTCAGCGGTGTGGTGCCCATCGCTGAGACGAGGTGGCGCATCAGCCGGCGTCCCACGCCCTGTCGGGCGTACCGCTCGGCGACGAGGACCATGCCGACGGCAACGAGATCCGGACGGTCCTGTGGGCCGTACTCCGTGGTGACGCAGGCCGCGAGGAGGCCGCCGTCGGGGGCGTCGATGCCGTAACCCTTCCCGGCGCTCAGGAGGAAGCCCCACTTGTGTTCCTCGCGTGGCCACCCCCGGTCCTCGGACAGGTCGGCGCAGGCGAGGCGATCGCGGAGCGTCAGCCGGCGGATGGGCAGAGCGGCGAGGGAAGGAGTCGGCACGCAGGTCAGGCTGTCTGACACGTGTTGTCGGCGTCCACCTGTTTCCGGCGAGACGTACGTGCTTTTGGCCATCTCGTGATCAACAGCGCAACGCATCGGCAGAAGCCGGATGTTTCACGTGAAACACCGGCGAACGGCGAGCATCCGGCAGGCTCGCCGAAGGCGCCACAGGTCCTCCTACTAACCTCAGGCTCATGGCGAGACTTCATCTCTTCGACCTCGACGGCACTTTGCTGCACGGAACCAGCGCACCCCTGGAGATCTCCCGTCAACTCGGCCTGGAATCCGAGACGGTGGAACTCGAGCAGGAGATCTCGGCGGGTTTGATCGGGCCGCCGGAGTACGCGACCCGCGTGTACACGCTGTGGGCGGATCTCACCGAGGCGCATGTGGCGGCGGCTTTCGACGGGGCCCCGTGGCTGGCGCGGATCCGTGAGGTCTGGGCCGAGATCAGGAACGCCGGCGAATACTGCGCCGTCGTATCGCTCTCGCCGTCCTTCTTTGTGGAACGGCTCACGGGCTGGGGCGCCCACGCGGCACATGGATCGCTCTTTCCCGCCGTGCCCTTCACCGCGCCGTCCATGGACCTGACCGGAGTCCTCAACGCCGCCGCCAAGGTGGTGATCGCGGATCGACTGTGTGAGGAATTCGGGGTGACGAGGGCGGACTGCGTCGCCTACGGGGACTCGATGTCGGACAAGGACCTGTTCGGCGCCGTCCCCGTCTCGGTCGCGGTCAATGCGGATCGGCATCTGGCGGGCCTCGCGACCCACTCCTATGCGGGGCGGGATCTGTGGGATGCCTACGAATTGGTGCGCGGCGCCCGGTAGTTGAGGGAACCGATGGTTCGCCATCCCCCTGTTCGTGGCGGAGCGAGGCGGCCGTTGTGTGCCGAGCACGGGCCGGTAGGGTCGACTCCGGTTCTTGTCCGGGGCCGGATGCCGCGTGAGAGTACTGCGGGCAATGTCACACTCTCGCCTTACTTGTCCGTACGCGGTGGGAATGTGGGTTGGATATGGCTGTATCGGCAGCTTGATCGAACGGGGAGAAGGAAGCCGTCCGCGCGGAAAGCAGGCAGCTTCCGGCTGAGGAAGCGCGCAGACCGACCGAAAGATGTTCGAGGCGAGGCACACCATGGACGCTCCGACCACCGCGTCGGCCGACAACGGCACGTCCGGCGGCGGCAACGGCGGAGGCGGCTGGTTCACTCCGCGCAAGCAGCCGGAGGTGCCTCCGGGCGACGAGCGTGGGACGGCGGAGGGACGGGGACGGCGCCCGGCCGTACTGCGTCCGGTCCGCAGGACCGCGCCGGCCGCGAGCAAAGAGCTTCCGCCCGGGGAGAGTTCGGCCTCACCCACCTCGCCGCCCCCCTTCCCCCCACCGGTTCAGGACGGTGACGGCGCCGCGTCCGCTCCGAGCCCGTACGCCGCTCAGCAGGACGTGGCGCCCGTAGCGCCCGCACAGCAGCGAATAC
>NZ_JAENRY010000098.1 GCF_016612545.1 Streptomyces sp. MBT65
CGCCCCCTCGAACCGCGCCCGCGCCACCCCCACATCCGCCGTGTCCGCAAGCCGGTCGTTCAGGGGAATGTTGAAGGCGACCGTCACGAGGAACGCCAGCGTGTACGCGGCCAAGGCCGCCCACACCCACCCCCGGTACGGCCTCCCGCGTGCCTGCCACGCCGATGTCGCCGTCAGCAGCAGCGCGCCCATGAAGCTCAGGAAGAACACCGGGTTCTGGATCACGTCGTTGATGTTGCGCATCACCTCGACGAACACCCGGTCGTCGCTGCGCGCCAGCGCCGGCATCACCGCGCAGGCGAAGACGTAGAAGACCCCGGCGATCAACCCCATCGCGACCGTGGCCGCACCCAGTACCCAACCCGCTGTGCCGGTCCCGGTCTCGGCCCCGTTCTCGTTCTTGTTCTCTGTCATGCCCTTCAGTCAACGGACCCCGCACCCGCGCCGACATCGCCGAGACGCGCACGCGCATACGCGGCCGTCCACGCGCGCTCGGTACGAGGGGTTCCGGCCGCGCGAGCGGGCAGGCACTGTAGGGGGAACGGTTCCCCTACCGGGGTAATCCCTAGGCGGTGACAGGCACATGGCACTGGGTTCGACCATGGTCCCGTACGAGCTGCGCTTCGACGCCGGGCGAATCTGTCTGGATCTCCTCGCGACCACGCACCCCGAGGAACGGCTCGACGCACCGGAGCCGTTGTGTGCGTGGATCGTCCGCTCGGGACTCGTCCCGGCGGGCACCCCGCTCGCGCACGTCGACTCCGCCTGGCTTGTCGGGTTTCGTGAACTTCGGGGGCAGGTGAGCCAGTTGGTCCGCAGCAAGGCGGACGCCGACAGCCGGCCGTACGAACTCGCCCTCGCCCACGTCAACGACCTCGCCCGCGCCGCGCCCCCGGCCCCCCGTGCCGTACGCGACGAAGAGGGCGCGCTGGTGCGGCAGTTGGACGGTCCGCCGGAGTGTGCCGCGCTGCTCGCGGTGATCGCCAGGGACGCGGTGGAGCTGCTCACCGATCCGGTCGCCCGGGCCTCGCTCAGGGAGTGCGCGGGGGACAACTGCCCGATCGTCTACCTCGACACGTCCCGGGGGCGGCGGAGGCGCTGGTGCTCCAGCGAGGTGTGCGGGAACCGCGAAAGAGTGGCCCGGCACCGACGGCGCGCGGCCCTCGCCCGAGCCTGAGAATCCCATATGCGGCTTCTGTGACATGACGGCACGTCAATTGTCGAAGTGATTTCGACAACAGTGCGTTTCAGTTCGACGGGCCGCGGGCAGCTCGCGCGATCTTGCTCGTGTGGTGGAAATGTAAAGATCGTACGGTGGGAATGTGCACTCATGTCCCGCTCGTCACGTCACTTCCAAGAAAACTGTCGCCT
Organism: Streptomyces sp. MBT65; assembly: GCF_016612545.1. GTDB lineage: Bacteria > Actinomycetota > Actinomycetes > Streptomycetales > Streptomycetaceae > Streptomyces. The sequence continues at coordinate 1,372 of NZ_JAENRY010000098.1, forward strand.
CACGTTGAACACTCGCCCACCCGGCCGCGTACCTCTCCCTGAGCGACCGACTGGGGGAACCCCCGGACACCGGAGGTGGGCGTGCGCAAGGATTCCGTCGTGGCCAATGAACACGCACCGAGGGCCCGACATCGCATGTCCCAGTCCTCGGAACCTGATGAGGAGCTGATGCGTGCCCTGTACCGAGAGCACGCCGGACCCTTGCTCGCCTATGTGCTGCGGCTCGTCGCCGGCGACCGGCAACGTGCCGAGGACGTGGTGCAGGAGACGCTCATCCGGGCCTGGAAGAACGCCGGCCAGCTCAATCGGGCGACCGGATCGGTACGACCCTGGCTTGTGACGGTGGCACGGCGCATCGTCATCGACGGTCACCGCAGCCGGCAGGCCCGGCCGCAGGAGGTGGACCCGTCGCCGCTGGAGGTCATCCCCGCGGAGGACGAGATCGACAAGGCGTTGTGGCTGATGACACTGTCGGACGCGCTGGACGACCTGACCCCGGCCCACCGGGAGGTGCTCGTCGAGACGTACTTCAAGGGGCGTACCGTCAATGAGGCGGCCGAGACGCTTGGCATCCCCAGTGGCACGGTGCGCTCAAGGGTGTTCTACGCCCTTCGATCGATGAAGCTTGCTCTGGAGGAGCGGGGGGTGACGGCATGAGCATTTACGGGGGATACGGAACGGGTAGTCCTGGTTCCATGCAGGGATCTCAGGGCTCGAACGAACACGAGACCGTCGGCGCTTACGCCCTCGGGATTCTCGATGACGCCGAAGCAACCGCTTTCGAGGCCCATCTCGCGACCTGTGAATGGTGCGCCCAGCAGCTCGACGAGCTGGCCGGGATGGAACCGATGCTGGCGGCGCTCGCGGATCTGCCGGGCTCCGGCACCCCCGCGATCGGCGAGTCCCTGTCCGCGAAACCCAGTCCACGACTGGTGGAGCGGCTTGTCGATGATGTCGGTGACCGTCGTGCGCAGAAGCGTCGGCGCAGTTTCTACATGATCGCGGCCGCGGCGGCCCTGATCATCGCGGGACCGCTGGCCGTCATCGCGGCCAACGGCGGCAACGACTCGGGCGGCAACAACAACCTTGCCGTGTCCACCGCCAAGACCACCTTCGACACTTTGTCCGACAAGGTCTCGGCCACGGACAAGACCACGAAGGTCACGGCGACCGTGGCGATGTCCAAGAAGGACTGGGGCACCCTCGGGGTCGTCGAGCTCAGCAACGTCAAGGGCCCGCTGAAGTGCTCCCTGATCGCCGTCGGCAAGAACGGCGAACGCGAGACGATGAGCTCCTGGTCGGTCCCGGCCTGGGGTTACGGCATCGCCAACGCCACCAAGGCGGAGGCCAAGAGCCCGCTCTACGCCCAGGGCGGCGCGGCCTTCACGCCGAACGAGATCGACCACTTCGAGGTCATGACCTTCGACGGCAAGAAGCTCGTGGCGGTGGACGCGTAAAGCACGTAACAACCGGCCGGTTGTGGTGTGTGGGGCCCGGAACGCGGAAGGTGCGCGTGCCGGGCCCCGCGTCTTTGTCAAGATCCACCGGGCAGGCCCCTCGCTACGGAGGCCTTTTTTCGCGTACGGTTGACGGCTGCCCAGCACGTCAGAAGGGGGCCCGGTGGCCGCACAGGCTCAACAGGAGACCGCGCTCGACACGGTGTCCGACAAATCCGCCCAGGATTCGCTACGGGACCGGGAGATCAGCGTCGAACAGGCACACCTGGACCGGGTGTACCGGCGGCTCGAGGAGAAGATCCACGAGGCAGAGTTCCTCATGAACGACGCGGCCAAGCGCGGCCAGGTCGGCACACCCGGCGCGCTCGCCGAACGGGACGCACAGGTGTTCCGCGCCGGTATCCATCTCAACCGGCTCAACAACGAGTTCGAGGACTTCCTCTTCGGGCGGATCGACCTGCTGCTCGGGAAGGACGGCAAGAAGGGTCCCGACGGCGCCTACACCGCCGTGGAACCGGCCGAAGGCGCCGTGCGGGACGACGACGGCACCGCCGACATCGCCGAGACCCTGCACATCGGGCGGATCGGGGTCCTGGACTCCGAGTACGCGCCGCTGGTCATCGACTGGCGGGCGCCCGCCGCGGCGCCCTTCTACCGGTCGACGCCGGTCGATCCGGGGCGGGTCGTGCGCCGGCGCGTCATCCGGTCCAAGGGGCGGCGGGTCCTCGGGGTCGAGGACGACCTCATGCGTCCCGAGCTGACCGCCTTCCTCGAGGGCGAGCAGCTGGCCGTCATCGGCGACGGCGCCCTGATGGCCGCGCTCGGCCAGGCCCGCAGCCACACCATGCGCGACATCGTGGCGTCCATCCAGGCCGAGCAGGACCTGGTGATCCGCGCCCCCGCCGCCTCGGTGACGTACGTCGAGGGCGGCCCGGGCACCGGGAAGACGGCCGTCGCGCTGCACCGCGCCGCCTACCTGCTCTACCAGGACCGGCGCCGCTACGCGGGCGGCATCCTCATCGTCTCGCCGACCCCGCTGCTCGTCGCGTACACGGAGGGCGTCCTGCCGTCCCTCGGCGAGGAGGGCCAGGTCGCCATCCGGGCCATCGGCTCGCTGGTCGACGGCGCCGAGGCCACCCTGTACGACTCCCCGGCCGTGGCCCGCGCCAAGGGCTCGTACCGCATGCTCCGCGTGCTGCGGAAGGCCGCGCGCGGTGCCCTGGAAGCGAGCGAAGCGCCGTCCCGGCTGCGGGTCGTCGCCTTCGGTCGGCGGCTGGAGCTGGAGGCCGCCGAGCTGGAGCGGGTCCGGCAGAGCGCCCTCAGCGGTACGGCACCCGTCAACATGCTGCGGCCGCGCGCCCGCAAGCTGCTGCTGGACGCCCTGTGGGAGCGCTCCGGTTCGGCCGGCCGGCACACCGACCCCGAACTGGCCGCCGAACTGCGCTCGTCCTTCGACGAGGACATCGCGAGCGAGGACGACTTCATCGCGTTCCTCGACGCCTGGTGGCCCGAACTCACCCCGCGCGCCGTCCTGGAGTCCATGTCCGACGAGCGCAGGCTCGGCCGCTGGGCCCGGCGCATCCTCAATCCCAGCGAAGTCCGCCGGGTCGCCCGCGCCCTGAAGCGGGACGGCCTCTCGGTCCACGACGTGGCCATCCTCGACGAACTCCAGGCGATCCTCGGCACCCCGGCCCGCCCCCGCAAGCGGCGCGACCTGGACCCGCTGGACCAGCTCACCGGCCTGGAGGAGCTGATGCCCGTACGCGAGGAGTCGCAGCGCGAACGGGCCGAGCGGCTCGCCCAGGAGCGCGTCGAGTACGCCCACGTCATCGTGGACGAGGCCCAGGACCTCACCCCGATGCAGTGGCGCATGGTCGGCCGCCGCGGACGGCACGCCACCTGGACGGTCGTGGGCGACCCGGCCCAGTCCTCCTGGTCCGACCCCGACGAGGCGGCCGAGGCCCGCGACGAGGCCCTCGGCTCCCGCCCCCGCCGCCGCTTCACCCTCACGGTCAACTACCGCAACCCGGCCGAGATCGCGGAGCTGGCGGCGAAGGTCCTGGCCCTGGCGATGCCCGGCTCCGAGTCCCCGTCCGCGGTCCGCTCGACCGGAGTGAAACCTCACTTCGCCGTCGTACGGAACTCGTTGTCGGAGTCCGTCCGCGCGGAGGCCGCCCGGCTGCTCGACCAGGTCGACGGCACCGTCGGCGTGGTCGTCGCCATGAACCGCCGCGAGGAGGCCCGCCGTTGGCTCACCGGCCTCGGGGATCGCGTGGTGGCGCTCGGCAGCCTGGAGGCCAAGGGGCTCGAGTACGACGCGACCGTCGTCGTGTCGCCCGCGGAGATCGCCGACGAGTCGCCCGCCGGACTGCGGGTCCTGTACGTCGCCCTCACCCGCGCGACCCAGCAGCTCACGGTCGTCTCCGCCGAGCGGGACGAGCCGGACGCGAACGGGGTGCCGGACCTCCTCAGGGACTGATCGCAGGGTATGAGCGAGGGTGCTTTGTATGAACTCTCGGGATGGGAATGGTCTTACGGGATCTGTTTGTTAGCCTGGATGTGACACCGGCCCGATCCAAGCCCCCGGGCCCAACCTTCGTCGCTTCGAGCGACCACTTGCCGCGAGGCGAGCATGGCGGGTCGGTGTCATTGCTTGTCAGAGAGGCCTCCGTCACGGAAAAAGTGACGGGGGCCTCTTTTTCTCGCGAACAAAACGTTCGCAATCAGGGGCGGCTAACGCCTACCCGGCAGTAGGTGCGACCATCGGAGCGCGTACTCAGCTCAACGGTGAAAGCAGAGGAAGTCGGCCATGGCTACGGCGCCCAGCGTCTCCTACTCGATCACGGTCCGTCTGGAGGTGCCCGCCAGCGGAACGGCGGTGTCCCAGATCACCACGGCCGTGGAGTCCCACGGAGGCTCGGTGACCGGCCTCGACGTGACCGCCTCCGGCCACGAGAAGCTCCGCATCGACGTCACCATCGCGGCGTCCTCGACGGCCCACGCCGACGAGATCGTCCAGCAGCTGCGCGGCATCGAGGGCGTCACGCTGGGCAAGGTCTCGGACCGTACGTTCCTCATGCACCTCGGCGGCAAGATCGAGATGCAGTCCAAGCACCCGATCCGCAACCGTGACGACCTCTCCATGATCTACACCCCGGGCGTGGCCCGCGTGTGCATGGCGATCGCGGAGAACCCCGAGGACGCGCGCCGCCTCACCATCAAGCGCAACTCCGTCGCGGTCGTCACCGACGGCTCGGCCGTCCTCGGCCTCGGCAACATCGGCCCCAAGGCCGCGCTGCCGGTCATGGAGGGCAAGGCGGCCCTGTTCAAGCGGTTCGCCGGCATCGACGCCTGGCCGCTCTGCCTCGACACCCAGGACACCGACGAGATCGTCGCGATCGTCAAGGCCATCGCCCCGGGCTTCGCCGGCATCAACCTGGAGGACATCTCCGCGCCGCGCTGCTTCGAGATCGAGGCCCGGCTGCGCGAGGCCCTCGACATCCCCGTCTTCCACGACGACCAGCACGGCACCGCGATCGTCGTCCTCGCCGCGTTGACGAACGCGCTGCGGGTCGCCGGCAAGGGCATCGGAGACATCCGGGTCGTCATGTCCGGCGCGGGCGCGGCCGGTACGGCCATCCTCAAGCTGCTGCTCGCCGCCGGCGTGAAGAACGCGGTCGTCGCCGACATCCACGGTGTCGTGCACGCCGGCCGCGAGGACCTGGTGGACGCCAAGCCCGACTCGCCGCTGCGCTGGATCGCCGACAACACCAACCCCGACGGCCTCACGGGCACCCTGAAGGAGGCCGTGCGCGGCGCCGACGTCTTCGTCGGTGTCTCCGCCCCGAACGTCCTCGACGGCGCCGACGTGGCCGCGATGGCCGAGGGCGCGATCGTGTTCGCGCTCGCGAACCCGGACCCCGAGGTCGACCCGACGATCGCCCGTCAGACGGCGGCAGTTGTGGCCACGGGCCGCTCGGACTTCCCGAACCAGATCAACAACGTGCTGGTCTTCCCGGGTGTCTTCCGCGGTCTGCTGGACGCGCAGTCCCGCACTGTCAACACGGAGATGATGCTCGCCGCGGCGAGCGCACTCGCGAACGTGGTGACCGAGGACGAGCTGAACGCGAACTACATCATCCCGAGCGTCTTCAACGACAAGGTCGCCGGTGCGGTGGCCGGCGCGGTGCGCGACGCCGCGAAGGCCGCGGGAGCGGCGGCGCCCGCCGCGTCGTAGGGCCTCGATCGGTGGGTGTGGGGCGGTTGTGAGGATCGCCACGGCCGCCCGCACATCGGCGCGTCGCGGAACCCGGGGCCTCGGGCGGCCGTTTATCGTGGCGGCCAGGCTTCGGGCCTTTCCAGGCCCGGCCCTCGCTGCCGGGAGCCGACGGAGCGTCACCACGCTGATGCAGTGGCGCTCTTCGTGTGACTCCCACGGGTGTTCTCGCGACTCCTACGGGTGCCGGATTGGCTTTCCCGCCGCAGGTAGGGGCAGGATGCGTCTTCGGGCGCGAGGGTCTGGACGACGGACCCGGGTCCGGGGACTCACCGAGGACCCTGGCAGCATCGGCAGCACCGTGCCCGATATGCGGCTCCGCCGCGTGGCACGCCTCAAACGGCAAGAAGAACACGGGAGTAACAACATGAACCGCAGTGAGCTGGTGGCCGCGCTGGCCGACCGTGCCGAGGTGACCCGCAAGGACGCCGACGCCGTTCTGGCCGCGTTCGCCGAGACCGTCGGCGAGATCGTCTCCAAGGGCGACGAGAAGGTCACCATCCCCGGCTTCCTGACCTTCGAGCGCACCCACCGTGCCGCTCGCACCGCGCGCAACCCGCAGACCGGCGACCCGATCAACATCCCCGCCGGTTACAGCGTCAAGGTGTCCGCGGGCTCGAAGCTCAAGGAAGCCGCCAAGGGCAAGTAGGCCTTCGCGTACGCGACGGGACCGCGTACGAGGCACAGCAACGCGAATGGGGCGGCCACCCGGTCAGGGTGGCCGCCCCATCGTCGTACGCGAACTGCCTATCCGAGCGCCTTGCCCGGGAGTTCCACCTTCGCGCCCAGCTCGACGAGCTTCTCCATGCTGTGCCTACCCGGGGGATGACCCCCGGACCCCCAGCGGACAGGGGGTGCCCCGGCGCGGAGTGGCCCGGGCGAGGGTCAGCCGAGCGCCTTGCCCGGCAGCTCCACCTTCGCGCCCAGCTCGACGAGCTTCTCCATGAAGTTCTCGTAGCCGCGGTTGATGAGGTCGATGCCGTGGACGCGGGACGTGCCCTGGGCCGCCAGCGCCGCGATGAGGTACGAGAAGCCGCCGCGGAGGTCGGGGATGACCAGGTCGGCGCCCTGGAGGCGGGTCGGGCCCGAGACGACCGCCGAGTGCAGGAAGTTGCGCTGGCCGAAGCGGCAGTGCGAGCCGCCGAGGCACTCGCGGTAGAGCTGGATGTGCGCGCCCATCTGGTTCAGCGCGGAGGTGAAGCCGAGGCGGGACTCGTAGACCGTCTCGTGGACGATGGAGAGGCCGGTCGCCTGCGTCAGGGCGACGACCAGCGGCTGCTGCCAGTCCGTCTGGAAGCCGGGGTGCACGTCCGTCTCCAGCGCGATGGACTTCAACTGGCCGCCGGGGTGCCAGAAGCGGATGCCCTCGTCGTCGATCGCGAAGGCACCGCCCACCTTCCGGTAGGTGTTGAGGAACGTCATCATCGAGCGCTGCTGCGCGCCCCGGACGTAGATGTTGCCCTCGGTCGCCAGCGCCGCCGACGCCCAGGACGCGGCCTCGAGGCGGTCCGGGAGGGCCGCGTGGGTGTAGCCGCCGAGCGAGTCCACACCGGTGATGCGGATCGTCCGGTCGGTGTCCATGGCGATGATCGCGCCCATCTTCTGCAGCACGCAGATGAGGTCCTCGATCTCCGGTTCCACGGCCGCGTTGGCGAGTTCGGTGACGCCCTCCGCCAACACCGCGGTCAGCAGCACCTGTTCGGTGGCGCCCACGGACGGGTACGGCAGCTTGATCTTCGTGCCGCGCAGCCGCTGCGGAGCCTCCAGGTACTGGCCGTCCGCCCGCTTCTCGATCTTCGCGCCGAACTGCCGCAGCACCTCGAAGTGGAAGTCGATCGGCCGGCCGCCGATGTCACAGCCGCCGAGACCCGGGATGAACGCGTGCCCCAGCCGGTGCAGCAGCGGACCGCAGAACAGGATCGGGATGCGCGACGAGCCCGCGTGGGCATCGATGTCGGCGACGTTGGCGCTCTCGACGTGCGACGGATCGAGCACCAGCTCGCCCGGCTCCTCACCCGGACGGACCGTCACCCCGTGCAGTTGCAGGAGTCCGCGTACGACACGAACGTCACGGATGTCCGGTACGTTGCGCAGTCGACTTGGCTCACTGCCCAGCAGGGCGGCGACCATGGCCTTGGGTACGAGGTTCTTCGCACCGCGGACACGGATCTCGCCCTCCAGCGGGGTTCCGCCGTGGACAAGCAGTACGTCGTCTGAGCCGTTGACGGTCATGAATCTCGCGTTCCGTGGAGTTGGGCAGGGGCCGAAGACGTAAGCGTAATGGCCGCCCACCCCCCTTCAGAAAGCCCGAGGACCACTCAGCCACGTCATAGCTGTGTCACAACACGAACCGTTCTCAATCGGGCACATGGGGTCACCGGGCAGGGGGTGTGCGCGTAGGACGCTTCGGTGCGCCCTGAGCTGCGTTCACTCAGGTACCCGCATTGCCTCCCCCATCACGCGGAAGATGCGGGATCATGTCAGGCATGACCGAGGTGTCCTCGCTCACAGGGCGGTTGCTCGTGGCAACACCCGCCCTGGCGGACCCGAACTTCGACCGCGCGGTGGTGCTCCTTCTCGACCACGACGAGGAGGGCTCCCTCGGTGTCGTCCTCAACCGCCCGACCCCTGTGGACGTCGGCGACATCCTGGAGGGCTGGGGGGATCTCGCCGGTGAACCGGGAGTCGTCTTCCAGGGCGGCCCGGTCCAGTTGGACTCGGCCCTCGGCGTCGCCGTCATCCCGGGCGGCGCGTCGTCGACCGAGCGCGCCCCGCTCGGCTGGCGGCGGGTGCACGGCGCGATCGGACTCGTCGACCTGGAGGCCCCGCCGGAGCTGCTGGCCTCCGCGCTCGGCTCGCTGCGGATCTTCGCCGGGTACGCCGGCTGGGGACCCGGGCAACTGGAGGACGAACTGGTGGACGGCGCTTGGTACGTCGTCGAGTCGGAGCCCGGGGACGTGTCCTCGCCGGCCCCGGAGAGACTCTGGCGCGAGGTGCTGCGCCGCCAGCGCAGCGAGCTGGCGATGGTGGCGACGTATCCGGACGACCCCTCCCTGAACTAGAACGCCCCTTCCCCGAACGGAACGACCCTTGGCGGAACTGATGCCCGTGAGCTTCAGTACCCTTGGCCCTATGAGCACTCTTGAGCCCGAGCGCGGGACTGGTACGGGGACCCTCGTAGAGCCGACGCCCCAGGTGTCGCACGGCGACGGGGACCATGAGCGCTTCGCCCATTACGTCCAGAAGGACAAGATCATGGCGAGCGCCCTGGACGGCACTCCCGTGGTGGCGTTGTGCGGGAAGGTCTGGGTGCCGGGCCGCGACCCGAAGAAGTACCCGGTGTGTCCCATGTGCAAGGAGATCTACGAGTCCATGGGCTCGGGCGGTGACGGCGACAAGGGCAAGGGCGGCGACAAGTAGCCGCTGTGCCGGTCTGACTCCGGCTGGTCCGGCTTCGGCCGGTCCGACTTTCTGAGGCTCTCGGATTCTGAGGCCCTCGGGGCGCGCTTCGGTGCGCCCCGAGGGCCTTTTGCATGTTTCGACGACTTTTCGACGGCCTTTCGCGTGTCACGAAGTGGTTGAGACCTCTTGTGGCCGCGTTCATCCACTCCTTAATCTCCGTGGTGTTGTGCAGAGCGAAACGCCCATTGCATATGTTGCAACGCACGCCCGGATCACGCCCGGATTCCCGGAGGAACGCTCCATGAAGCTCGCCCCCCGATTCGCCGTACTCCTGGCAGCCGCCGCTGTCGTCGCCGGCTGCGCGCCCCAGACCTCCGACAACTCCGCCTCCGACAAGGACGAGACGAGCGGCACCCTGCGGGTGTGGCTCTTCCAGGAGGTCGGCAACGACCCGAAGGCCAAGGTCGTCGACTCCGTAGTGGCCGATTTCGAGAAGGCCCACAAGGGCACCAAGGTCGACGTCGAGTACATCCCGATCGACACCCGCGCCCAGCGCGTCAAGGCCGCCTTCAACGACCCGAAGTCCGCGCCCGACGTCATGGAGTACGGCAACACCGACACGGCCGGTTACGTCCACGACGGCGGACTCCTCGACGTCACCAAGGAGTTCGGCGCCTGGAGCGAGTCCAAGGACACCGACCCGACCGCGAAGCAGTCCGTCACGGTCGACGGCAAGCAGTACGGCTCCCCGTTCTACGTCGGCGTCCGCGCCCTGTACTACCGCACCGACGTCTTCAAGGACCTGGGCCTCCAACCCCCCAAGACCATGGCCGAGTTGGCGGCCACGGCCCGGAAGATCCACAAGGCGAAGTCCGACCTCTACGGCCTTGTCGTCGGCGGCGCCTACACCTACGGCGCGATGCCCTTCGTGTGGGCCAACGGCGGCGAACTCGCCACCGGCACGAACGGCACCTACACCTCGGCGATCGACAGTGCCGCCGCCCAGAAGGGCATCAAGGCCTACACCTCGCTCTTCACGAGCGACAACTGTCCCGCCGCCAAGTGCGCGGTGATGGGCGGCAACGACACGATCACCGCGTTCGCGGCCGGCAAGGCGGGCATGGCGATCGGCGGCGACTTCAGCCACAGCGCGGTCGAGGCGGGCAAGGTCAAGGGCAAGTACGCGGTCGTACCGCTGCCGGGTGTCGCGTCCGGGTCGGTCGCTCCCGCGTTCGCCGGGGGCAACAACATCGGTGTCCTGAAGAGCACTTCGCACCGCACGCTCGCGGTCGACCTCATGGAGCAGCTCACCTCGAAGGCGACACAGGCCTCGATGTTCGACGCGATGGGGTTCCTGCCCACGTACACCGACGTCCGTGACGCGGCCGCCGCGAAGGTGCCGTTCGAGAAGCCGTTCGTGCAGACCCTGGCCGCCGGCACCAAGTTCGTTCCCGCGTCGCCGGGTTGGTCCGAGATCGACTCCTCGCTCGTGCTGCCGACGATGCTCCAGGAGGTCATCAGCGGGAAGAAGAGCGTGGCGGCGGCCTCGAAGGACGCGGCGAAGAAGATGAACGACGCGTTCAGCTCCGCGGGTTGAGCGGATGCGTACGCGAACGACCTGGACCCCCTGGCTCTATCTCGCCCCGGCGCTTGCCGTCCTCGGCGGGTTGCTGGTCTACCCGATCTACCAGCTCGGCCTGATCTCGTTCTTCCAGTACACGCAAGCCCAGGTCAGTGGCGGCGAGCCGACGACCTTCAAGGGGTTCGGAAACTACGCGGAGTTGTTCTCCGACAGCCAGTTCTGGCAGGTGCTGCTGTCGACCGTGCTGTTCGCGGGGGCCTGTGTGGTCTCGACGCTCGCGGTCGGCTGCGCCCTCGCCGTACTGCTCACGCGCGTGCGTGCCGTGCCCCGACTCGTGCTGATGCTGGCCGCGTTGGGGGCGTGGGCGACACCGGCGGTGACGGGCTCGACGGTCTGGCTGCTGCTGTTCGACCCGGACTTCGGCCCGGTGAACCGCGTCCTGGGCCTCGGTGACCACTCCTGGACGTACGGCCGCCTCAGCGCGTTCTTCCTCGTCCTGCTCGAAGTGGTGTGGTGCTCCTTCCCGTTCGTGATGGTGACGGTCTACGCCGGCATCCGCGCGGTGCCCTCCGAGGTCCTGGAGGCCGCCGCCCTGGACGGTGCCTCGCAGTGGCGCATCTGGCGGTCGATCCTCACGCCGATGCTCCGGCCGATCCTGACCGTCGTCACCATCCAGTCCGTCATCTGGGACTTCAAGGTCTTCACCCAGATCTACGTCATGACCAACGGCGGCGGCATCGCGGGCCAGAACCTCGTCCTCAACGTGTACGCCTACCAACAGGCGTTCGCGTCCTCGAAGTACAGCCTCGGCTCGGCGATCGGCGTCGTCATGCTGCTGATGCTGCTCGCCGTCACATTGATCTATCTGCGCCTGCTCCGCAGGCAGGGGGAGGAGTTGTGAGGACGCTCCGCGGTTCTGTACGGCGGCCCTGGCGGCTCGCGGCCGAGGCCTCGGCGCTGCTGATCGCGGTCGTGGTCGCCTTCCCCCTCTATTGGATGGTGCTCAGCGCCTTCAAACCGGCCGGGGAGATCGAGTCGAGCGAGCCTCGGCCGTGGACGCTCGCGCCCTCTCTGGACTCGTTCCGACGCGTCTTCGGGCAGCAGGAATTCGGCCGTTACTTCGTCAACAGCCTTGTCGTGGCGGGCTCGGTGGTCATCGTCTCGGCGCTGATCGCCTTTCTCGCCGCGACGGCGGTGACGCGATTCCGGTTCCGCTTCCGGACCACCCTCCTGATCATGTTCCTGGTGGCCCAGATGGTGCCCGTGGAAGCGCTGACGATCCCGCTGTTCTTCACCATGCGGGGGCTCGGGCTGCTGAACACCCTGGGGTCGCTGATCCTGCCTCAGATCGCGTTCTCGCTGCCGTTCGCGATCTGGATGCTGCGGGGGTTCGTGAAAGCCGTACCGGACGCGCTGGAGGAGGCCGCGTACATCGACGGGGCGAGCCGGACGCGATTCCTGTGGCAGATCCTTTTCCCGCTCGTCTTCCCGGGGCTGGTCGCCACGAGCGTGTTTTCCTTCATCTCGGCCTGGAACGACTTCCTCTTCGCCAAGTCGTTCATCATCAGCGACACTTCCCAGTCGACCCTGCCGATGGCCCTCCTCGTCTTCTACAAGCCCGATGATCCGGACTGGGGCGGGGTCATGGCGGCCTCCACGGTGATGACGATTCCGGTGCTGGTGTTCTTCGTACTCGTACAGCGACGTCTGGTCTCGGGGCTGGGCGGAGCGGTTAAGGACTGACGTGACTTCAGAGACGGAACTGATTCCGGCGCCGAGCGGTGTCGCGTACGCGCTGCCCGGCGGGGGAGTGGGCTATGTCCTCGATGCCGGGACCGAGATCGACGCGGGCCCCGGCACCGAGCGGGTGGCGCAGTGGCTGCGGACCACCGTCGGCGCGGCGACCGGACTGCCCCTGTCACCTCACAAGGACAGCGGAAACCGCATCATGCTGCGCGTCGGCCCGGGCGAGTCCGACGACCCGGAGGCGTACACCCTGATCGTCGACGGGTACCTGGTCCACCTCTGGGGGGCCGATGAACCCGGGCTGTTCTACGCCGCCCAGACCCTCCGTCAACTCCTCGGCCCCGAGGCTTTCCGCCGCGCCCCGGTCACCTCGAAGCGCCGTTGGGAACTGCCCGCGGTCAGCATCCGCGACGCGCCCCGCTTCCGCTGGCGCGGCCTCATGCTCGACGTCGCCCGGCACTTCATGCCCAAGGAAGGCGTCCTGCGCTACCTGGATCTGATGGCGGCGCACAAACTCAACGTCTTCCACTTCCACTTGACGGACGATCAGGGCTGGCGCGTACAGATCAAGCGGTACCCCAGGCTGACCGAGATCGGCTCCTGGCGGGCGCGCACGAAATTCGGCCACCGTGCCTCCCCTCTGTGGGACGACAAGCCCCACGGCGGCTACTACACGCAGGACGACATCCGCGAGATCGTCGCCTACGCCGCCGAGCGGCATATCACCGTGGTCCCCGAAATCGACGTACCGGGACACTCGCAGGCCGCGATCGCCGCGTATCCGGAACTCGGCAACACCGACGTCACTGACACCAACTCCCTCTCCGTCTGGGACACCTGGGGCATCAACCCGAACGTACTGGCCCCCACTGACAACACCCTGCGCTTCTACGAGGGGGTGTTCGAGGAACTCCTGGAGCTGTTCCCCTCGGAGTTCATTCACGTCGGTGGCGACGAATGCCCCAAGGACCAGTGGAAGCAGTCGCCGACCGCGCAGGCGCGGATCGCGGAACTCGGGCTCGCGGACGAGGACGAGTTGCAGTCGTGGTTCATCCAGCACTTCGACAAGTGGCTCTCCGCGCGCGGGAGAAGGCTCGTCGGCTGGGACGAGATCCTGGAGGGCGGTCTCGCGGAGGGGGCCGTCGTGTCGTCCTGGCGCGGTTACGAGGGCGGGATCACCGCCGCCCGCGCGGGCCACGACGTCGTCATGTGCCCTGAGCAACATGTGTACTTGGACTGGCGACAGGCCCCCGGAGAGGACGAGCCGGTGCCGATCGCCCATGTGCGCACCCTGGAGGACGTCTACCGCTTCGAGCCGGTCCCGGAGGAGCTCGGCGAGGCCGAGGCCCGTCATGTGCTGGGCACGCAGGCCAACGTGTGGACCGAGGTGATGGAGGACCACGCACGCGTGGACTACCAGACGTTCCCCCGGCTCGCGGCGTTCGCCGAGGTCGCCTGGAGCGCCCTTCCGGCGCCCGCGGAACGGGACTTCGCCGACTTCGAGCGCAGGATGACCGCCCACTATCCGAGACTCGACGCCCTGGGGGTCGCCTACCGTCCGCCCGCCGGACCACTGCCGTGGCAGCGCCGCCCCGGAGTCCTCGGACGACCCAAGGACGGCCCGCCCCCGAACGCGTAGCGCCCAGAGCGGAAAAAGGCCCCAAGGGTCACCGATGAGTGGCAATCCACGCATGCCGGTGATGCCGTACGAAAACGGACCATCTCCCTGATGAGACGGGCGAATGCCTCCTAGCGGACCCCCGCGCTCGGGTCTTGCGAAGATGTGCCAGAGTTGCCACGTCCGCCCTGTCAGCACGTACCGTACGGCAGCAACAGGTGGGACCAGGTGGGGCAGCGGGAAGGGGCAGCCGGTTTGACCACGCACGCAGCGCAGGCGGGGCAGTCCGTCACGCTGCCCACGACGCTGGACGAGGCCGTGGCGGCGCTCACGGCCCTGCCCACGGCCGTTCCCGTGGCCGGTGGCACCGACCTCATGGCGGCCGTCAACTCGGGGCAGCTCAGGCCCAGCGCGCTGGTCGGTCTCGGCCGGATCAGCGAGATCCGCGGCTGGCAGTACCAGGACGGGCACGCACTGCTCGGCGCGGGGCTCACGCACGCCCGCATGGGCCGCCCAGACTTCGCCGCCCTCATCCCGGCGCTCGCCGCCTCCGCGCGTGCCGCGGGACCGCCGCAGATCCGCAACGCGGGCACCCTGGGCGGCAACATCGCCTCGGCCGCGCCCACCGGTGACGCGCTGCCCGTACTGGCCGCCCTGGAGGCGACGCTGATCATCGCGGGCCAGGGCGGAGCCCGCCGGGAGATCCCGGTGTCGCACCTCCTGGCCGGCGTGGAGATGCTGCGCGGCGGCGAACTCATCGGCTTCGTGCGCGTGCCCCTGCTGCACGCCCCGCAGGTCTTCCTGAAGGCCACCGGCCGGACCGGCCCCGGGCGCTCGGTCGCGTCCGTCGCGGTCGTCCTCGACCCCGCCCGGCGCGGGGTCAGGTGCGCCGTCGGAGCCATAGCGCCGATGCCGCTCAGACCGCTGGACGCCGAGCAGTGGGTGGCCCGGCTGATCGACTGGGACAACAGCCGCACGATCGTCCCCGAGGCCCTGAGCGCCTTCGGGGAGTACGTCGCCGCGGCCTGCATCCCCGACCCGGCACCGGCCGAGGACGGCTCCGTGGAACAGCTTCCGCCCGCGGTACTGCACCTGCGGCGCACCGTCGCCGCACTGGCCCGACGAGCACTCGGGAGGGCGCTGTCGTGACCGACGACCAGCACGGAGAGGGCACCCCCCAGGGCGGCGGACGCTGGGACCCGCTGCCCCAGGGCGACTACGACGACGGCGCGACGGCCTTCGTGAAACTCCCCGAAGGGGGCATCGACGCCCTCCTGGCCGCCCCGGGGCACGGCTATGTGCCGCCGCCCATAACGGCCACCCCCGGCTCGGACACCGACCCCTCGGACACCGGCTCCTGGGCCAGGCCCGCCGAGGGCGTCCAGTGGCCCGACCCGAACACCGCGCAGCAGCAGGGGACGTCCGGGGACGGCCGGTTCGCCTACCAGCCCGGGTCCACCGGCCAGTGGACCTTCCAGGACACCAACGCCCCGGACGCGGGCGCCGCCCCCGGTCGCGATGTGACCGGCGAGTGGTCGATCCCCGTGGCCGGCGGTGATCTCCCGGACGAATCGGGCGAGTTCACCACCTCGGCCCTGGTCGAGCAGTGGGGCGGCACCCCGCCGGCCACCCTGCCCGGCGGCGCGCCCGCCCCCTGGGCGACGGACGGCGCGGGCCAGAACTGGGCACAGCAGGCGTCCGGCGCGGACGTGGTGGAGCGGCCCGGCGAGCACACCGACGGGCGCGGCGTGGCCCACCCGGCCGACCCGTCCGGCGAGGTGTCGGCCCGCCCGTCCACCGAGGCGCCCCGGCAGCCGTACGGCGAACCCGGGGACCCGTACGCGCACGCCCGGACCGACGCCGCCGGCGACCCCTACGGCGACGCGCGCGCCGACCGCCACGACGACACCTCCGCCGAACTCGCCGCCGCCGACGCGCAGTCGGCTCGCGCGAGCGGCGGGGCGACCGACGGCGAAGGGGCCGCGGAGGGCGCTGAGGGGCCCGCTGAGCCGTCCGCGGCGGCCGACGCGGGCGAGGGCGCCGAAGACGCTCCGGAGGCCGCTGAGGCGCCCGTGACGGCTTCGGCCGCGGACCCGCGGGACGAGTCCGCCGAGCCCGCCCCGAAGATCCCCGGCGAGGAACACCCGCTCGCCTCCTACGTGTTGCGCGTCAACGGCGCCGACCGGCCCGTCACCGACGCCTGGATCGGCGAGTCACTGCTCTACGTGCTGCGCGAACGCCTCGGCCTCGCGGGCGCCAAGGACGGCTGCTCGCAGGGCGAGTGCGGAGCCTGCAACGTCCAGGTCGACGGACGGCTCGTCGCCTCCTGCCTGGTGCCCGCCGTCACCGCCGCCGGCTCCGAGGTCCGTACGGTCGAGGGCCTCGCCGTCGAGGGGCAGCCCTCGGACGTGCAGCGGGCGCTCGCCAAGTGCGGTGCCGTGCAGTGCGGTTTCTGCGTGCCCGGCATGGCGATGACCGTGCACGACCTCCTGGAGGGCAACCCCGCGCCCACCGAACTGGAGGCGCGCCAGGCCCTGTGCGGCAACCTGTGCCGCTGCTCCGGCTACCGGGGTGTCCTGGACGCCGTACAGGAAGTCGTCGCCGAGCGTGAGGCGCACGCCGCTGCCGCCGAACCTGAGTCGGACGGCGACGAGGCGCGTATTCCCCATCAGGCGGGCCCCGGAGCCGGTGGTGTCCACCAGTCGGCGTTCGAGTCCCCGCGCACGCAGGACCAGGCGTACGGCCAGGACGGAGGTCAGGCGTGAGCAACGAAGCCGCCACCGCGACCACGGAGGCCGCCCCCGCCCCGGAGCATCCGGGCCACGGCCTGGGCGCCTCGCTGCCGGCCGCCGACGCCCGCGCCAAGACCGAGGGCACCTTCCCGTACGCGGCCGACCTGTGGGCCGAGGGCCTCCTGTGGGCGGCCGTCCTGCGCTCGCCGCACCCGCACGCGCGCATCGTGTCCGTCGACACGTCCCACGCGCGCGACATGCCGGGTGTACGGGCCGTCATCACCCACGAGGACGTGCCCGGCAGGGACCGCTACGGCCGGGGCACGGCCGACCGCCCGGTCTTCGCCTCCGAGGTCGTACGTCACCACGGGGAGCCCATCGCGGCCGTCGCCGCAGACCATCCCGACACCGCGCGGATGGCCGCCGCGGCCATCATGGTCGAGTACGAAGTGCTCGACCCGGTGACCGACCCCGAGCAGGCCTTCGAGGCCGAGCCGCTGCACCCCGACGGCAACCTGATCCGGCACATCCCGCTGCGCCACGGCGACCCGGACGCGGCCGCCGACGTCGTCGTCGAGGGCCTGTACCGCATCGGCCGCCAGGACCCCGCCCCCATCGGCGCCGAGGCCGGTCTCGCCGTGCCCCGCCCCGACGGCGGCGTCGAGCTGTACATCGCCTCCACGGACCCGCACGCCGATCGCGACACGGCCGCCGCCTGCTTCGGCCTGGAGTCCGACCGCGTGAAGGTCGTCGTCACCGGCGTCCCCGGGGCCACCGCCGACCGCGAGGACCAGGGCTTCCAACTCCCGCTCGGACTGCTCGCGTTGAAGACCGGCTGCCCGGTCAAGCTCACCGCCACGCGCGAGGAGTCCTTCCTCGGCCACACCCACCGCCACCCCACGCTGCTGCGCTACCGCCACCACGCCGACGAGGACGGCCGCCTGGTCAAGGTCGAGGCCCAGGTGCTGCTCGACGCGGGCGCCTACGCCGACACCTCCTCGGAGGCCCTGGCCGCCGCCGTCTCCTTCGCCTGCGGCCCGTACGTCGTCCCGAACGCCTTCATCGAGGGCTGGGCCGTGCGCACCAACAACCCGCCCTCGGGACACGTCCGGGGCGAGGGCGCCATGCAGGTCTGCGCCGCCTACGAGGCGCAGATGGACAAGCTCGCCAAGAAGCTCGCGATGGACCCGGCCGAACTGCGCCTGCGCAACGCCATGGCCACCGGGGACGTCCTCCCGACCGGCCAGACGGTGACCTGCCCGGCGCCGGTCGCCGAACTCCTCCAGGCCGTACGGGACTTCCCGTTGCCGCAGCTCCCCAAGGACACCCCCGAGGACGAGTGGCTGCTGCCCGGCGGCCCCGAGGGCGCGGGCGAACCGGGCGCGGTGCGCCGGGGCGTCGGCTACGGCCTCGGCATGGTCCACATGCTCGGCGCGGAGGGCGCGGACGAGGTCTCCACGGCCACCGTGAAGGTCCACGACGGCATCGCGACCGTCCTGTGCGCGGCCGTCGAGACCGGCCAGGGCTTCACCACACTCGCCCGCCAGATCGTCCAGGAGACCCTCGGTATCGACGAGGTGCACGTCGCCCCCGTGGACACCGATCAGCCGCCCGCCGGCCCTGGTTGCCGCGGACGTCATACCTGGGTATCGGGCGGCGCGGTCGAACGGGCCGCGAAAATGGTCCGCACCCAGCTCCTCCAGCCCCTGGCGCACAAGTTCGGGATGTCGACCGAGCTGCTCCAGATCACCGACGGCAAGATCACCTCGTACGACGGCGTCCTGTCGACGACCGTCACCGAGGCCCTGGACGGCAAGGAACTGTGGGCCACCGCCCAGTGCCGCCCGCACCCGACCGAGCCTCTTGACGAGGCCGGTCAGGGCGACGCCTTCGTAGGGCTCGCGTTCTGCGCGATCCGCGCGGTCGTCGACGTGGACATCGAACTGGGCTCCGTACGGGTCGTCGAGTTGGCCCTCGCCCAGGACGTCGGCCGCATCCTGAACCCGACCCAGCTGGTCGCCCGTATCGAGGGCGGTGTCACCCAGGGTGTGGGTATCGCGCTGACGGAGAACCTGCGCACCGCGCGGGGGTTGATCCGCCATCCCGACCTCACCGGCTACGCCCTGCCCACCGCCCTGGACACCCCCGACATCAAGATCGTGAAGCTCGTCGAGGAGCGTGACGTGGTCGCCCCCTTCGGGGCGAAGGCGGTCAGCGCGGTACCGGTGGTCACGTCTCCCGCGGCGATCGCCGCCGCCGTGCGCGCCGCGACGGGCCGCCCGGTGAACCGGCTGCCGATCCGCCCGCAGGCGGCGGTGGTGACGGCGACGGCCGAGCAGCAGTACGGGCAGTACGGCTACTAGGCGGCGGGTCCCGGAAGGCAGTCGAGGGTGTTCATGGGCGTGTTCGAGGGGGTCGTCCTCATCACGGGCGTGATGGCCGCCGGCAAGTCGACGGTCGCGCAGGCGCTCGCGGAGAGGTTGCCGAGGGCGGCGCACGTCCGGGGTGACGCCTTCCGCCGGATGATCGTCTCGGGGCGCGAGGACTACGTCCCCGGTGCCGGCGGCGAGGGCGAGTCCCAACTCCGGTTGCGGTACCGGCTGTCGGCGGCCACGGCGGACGCGTACGCGGAGGCAGGTTTCACGGCGGTCGTCCAGGACGTGGTGCTGGGACCGGAGTTGCCGGCGTACATCGACCTGATCCGCACCCACCCCCTGCATGTGATCGTCCTCGCACCGACCCCGGCGGCCGTGACGGCACGGGAGGCGGGCCGGGCGAAGAAGGGCTACGGCGCTTGGACGGTCGAGGAGTTGGACGCCGGGCTGCGGACGGGGACCCCGCGCATCGGCCTGTGGCTGGACAGCTCCGGGCTGACGGTGGGGGAGACGGTGGACGCGATCATCGAGGGACGGGAACGTTCGCGGGTGGTCTGAGCGTCTGAGGGGGTGAGGACGTTTCGGACGATTCGCGTCCTCCGCTGCCCTGCGCGACGTCGGAGATGCGTTTCCGATCCGCCTCCGATGCGTTTTCGCTGGTCAGGGCGATTGTCAGTGGTGCCGCGTAGTGTTTTGGGCAGTGGGGAGACAGCGGGACACTGGTGGCACACGGGGAAGATTCATGCACGGGGGACCAATGAGCAGGACCGACGTCGCGCAGGGCTACGGCTCCACGGCGATCACGATCACTTTGACCGAGGACGACCTCGATCCGTACATCACGCACGCGTCGACGCGCCGCTGGCTGACAGGTCCCGGACTGCCGGGCGACAGCGCCCTGTTGACGTTCGAGGAGCTGCGCAGGGCGGGCCTGCGGACGGTGGCGGACTCGCTGGGCGACCCCGGCCCGCTCGCGGAGGAACTTCGGGACCAGCTGGTCATAGGCGCGCTCTGGGGACCCGACGGCGGGGAGGCGGAGTCGATCCTGCTGGACGGCGAGACGGGCGAGATCGCGACGACGTACTTCTTCCACGACCGCCCCGACCTGATGGAGACCGGCCCGCTGGCCCCGTCGATCGAAACGCTGACCCGCTTCACGGAGACGACGGACGAACTGACGCACCTGCGCGGCCAGTTCGCGTCCTACGAGGGCCGGCGCGGCCCGAAGACGGCGGCGGAGGCGTCACGCCGGCTCCTCGCGGTGTTCGAGTCGGAGACGGACGGCGAGGTGCCCCCGTTCTGGAAGGCGGCGGCCCTGATCCGCCCGCTCGCCCTGGTCGCGGGTCCGGGCACCACATCGGGGCTGACGCTCGACATCCCGGCCCGTCTGCTGGACCAGGAGTTCGGCCACGGCACGGTCGCGCGCTTCGAAGAGGTCGACTTCCCCGCCACGCTCACCCACGAACCGACCCGCCGCTTCCTGCGCGAGACGGGCCTGCCCGAGGACGCGTTCCTCTTCCACCTGGACACGGACGTCCCGCTCCCCACCCTCACCGAGTTCTACGAGGACGCGCCCACCGAGGAACTCCCGCCCCGCGCCGACCAGTTGATCCGCCTCGGCTATCTCCTGGAGGACAACAGCCTGGTGGTGGACGGCGCGACGGGCGAGATCCTGACCTGGAGCGAGCCGGAAGGAACGCTGGCTCCCCTCAACACGGACGTCTCGACCCTCGCCTTCACCCTCTGGCTGCTCCACCGCGAGAAGACGATCGACGCGGACCTGTCGGGCGAGCTGACGGCAGAGGCGTACGACCAGTTGGCGACGACGATGCTCCAGACGCTGTCGTCGGTGGACCCGACAGGACGTGCCGCGCGGACGGCCGGCGGCGGCCACCCGCACTACTGGACGGAGGCGTTCCAGGACGAGGCGGGCGGGGTGCTGTGACGCGTACGTGGCTGTAGGGCGGTCGGCTCATGCCTGGGTGAGGGATTCGGCGGGGACGACGGCATCGAGTGCGGCGTCCTGCAACGCCGTGATGCGCTCGATCACGAGCCCTGCCAGCACGGCCGCCGCGAGCATGAGGACCTCTTCCACCACGAGGAGGACCATCGAGCCCGGAGCCAGCCGCCCCGCGATCACGAGCACCAGCGAGTGCGTGATCCAGGCGGCCCACCAGGCGTTCACCAAGGTCGTGTCCCGCTTCGCGTCCCACGACGCCGAGCTCGCGCGACCGATGTCGAGGACGACCTTGCGAGGGACGAAGAAGTGGGCGAGCGGAACGAACCACATGCCGATCGTCCGGCCCCGACTCGGCACGGAGGCCTCGGGCGACAACTCCTCGGCGTTGCGCCGGGCTTGGGCGAGCCACACGAGGAACAGCACGATCGCGAGGGTCGTCACATAGACGAAGACCATGGAGACGAGGCCCGACTCGGACGCGTCGGTGTCGTGCAGGTAGTGATCCCGTACCGCCACCGCGCGGAACACGTCCGTCACGGCGGCCGCGGCTATCGCCGTCTGCGCGGAACGGACAAGGAGCCGGGGGGCTTTGCGGGCGGTACTCGTCATCGTCTGCTGGCCTGTCTCGGGGGCGTGTGCGGCTGCGGCGGAGTGCCACGGTGGAGGGCCGCGGCTGAGTGATCATAGGGTCTGGTGGCCGTACGTGCGTACGATTTCCGGCCCCTTACTGGTCGGGAATCACCGCGGGCGGAGTCCGGCCGGTCAGCTCGCCGTCGGCCGGTCAGCCCGCTGCCGCACTCGGCGGGACCTGCGCCCGAACGAACCCGTGACTGCGCTCCACCTTCGCCACATGCAGCGTGTAGCTCTGGTACCACTCGGCCTGCCCGCGCTTCTGCGCCGCACGGTGCTCGGTGTTGGTCCGCCACTCCGTGAGGGCGTCGGCGTCGCGGAAGTACCCGACGGTGATGCCCAGCCCACCCGGAGTCTGGGCGTGGTCCATCCCCAGGAACCCGGGAATGTCCTTCACGAGCTCTTCCATACGTGCGTTGGTCTCGCGGTAGTCGCTCTGCTCCTGGGTGCGCACGGTGGTGAAGACAGCCGCGTAGTACGGGGGTTCAAAGGCCTCGACGGGTGCGATGGGCACCTCGGAGTGGTCGCTCATGGCGGCACTGTAAAGGAGACGCCGAACTCATCAAGGAATACAGGCCAGTTGAGGCCCCGCGCCACACCGGGGCTGCCGGTCCGCCGCCTGTCGTCTCGGTACTGTGACGTCGCATGACCGACACCGAGATCGAGATCACCGAAGACCTGGTCCGCGAACTGCTGCACGAGCAACACCCGGACCTTGCGGGGCTGGCCGTCCGTGAGGTGGCGGGCGGCTGGGGCAACCAGATGTGGCGCCTCGGGGACGAGTTGGCCGTACGCATGCAGCGCATGGATCCCACCCCGGAACTCCAGCTCAAGGAGCGGCGATGGCTCCCCGTGCTGGCTCCGCGCCTGCCGCTCCCGGTGCCGACCCCGGTGCGGTTCGGTGAACCGTCCGAACGCTTCCCCAAGCACTGGACCGTGATGACATGGGTTCCCGGCGAGCCGCTGGACCACGGCTCGATCAGCCGCGGCGCCCACGCGGCCGACACGCTGGCGGGTTTCCTCCGGGCGCTCCATGTGGGGGCACCCGCCGACGCGCCGATCGCCACGGACCGCGGCGCCCATCCCAAGGACTGCACGGAAGGCTTCGAGAACTTCCTCCGGGCCGTCGCCCCCGACGACATCGCCGCCGACGTCCGGGCCGTCTGGGCCGACGCGGTCACGGCCCCCGAGTGGGAGGGCCCGTCGGTGTGGGTGCACGGCGACCTCCACCCCGCGAACGTCGTCGTCTCGGACGGAACGCTCTCGGGCATCGTGGACTTCGGCGCCCTGTTCGCCGGCGATCCGGCGTGGGACCTCGCCGCCGCATGGCTGCTGCTCCCCGCGGGCACGGCCTCACGCTTCTTCGACACGTACGCCCACGCGGACGAGGCGACGATCCGACGCGCCCGCGGACTGGCCGCCATGAAGAGCCTCTTCCTGCTCCTCATGGGGCAGAACGGAGACCGGGGCCTGCCCGGCGGCAAACCGCACTGGGGACCTCTGGGCCGATCGGCACTTGATCGTGTTCTGCGGGACCTCTGACGAGAGCCCCCGGCGGGCGAAAGCCTCGCCCGCCCCAGGAACACGCGGATCAGACGTACGGGTGGAGGCCGTGGCGGGAATCGAACCCGCGTAACTCGCTTTGCAGGCGAGTCCCTAAACCACTCGGGCACACGGCCGTGTTCGGTGAGTTGACCGTAGGGGCGGGTGGTGGGTCCGGGCAAGGGCGTCGGGGGTGGTGCAACGGGACTGCCATGCCGCGTTCATGAACGGTGGGGCGGGGGCTCCGGTCGTACGACCAAGGTCTCAGTGGTGGACCGTCTTCCGACAGGGGTCAACCCGGGCTGTGGACCTTACGCTGGCGGGCATGACCGTCCTTGAACCTCGTGACGCCGGTGTCACGGATACCGCCCCTGACCTGGCCGACGAGTGCGACGACTCCGTGTTGGGGCGCTCGCATCGGGCGCTCAGTGTCGGGATCGTGTCCGTCGTTCTGCTGATCGCCTTTGAGGCCACGGCAGTTGGGACGGCGATGCCGGTTGCCGCTCGGGAGCTGGGCGGGGTGTCGTTGTACGCGTTCGCGTTCTCCGGGTACTTCACCACCAGCCTGTTCGGGATGGTGTTCGCCGG
>NZ_JAENRY010000099.1 GCF_016612545.1 Streptomyces sp. MBT65
GGGCCGGAGTGAGGGGCGAGCGTCGGGAATCGTTGGGAGTCCCCATGATATTCACGGTTTCGTTGGGAAGTCCAATGACTTTTCGCTAGGCTGCACACATGGCCGAAGCACCGCTCCCCGCACCCCTCGCCGCGATCCGCTCCCTTCCCAGCTGGCTCCTCGGCCGGGCAGCCGCCCGCGGGCGGGCGCTCGTCGCCGATGCCCTGGCCGCCGAGGGTCTGAAGATGTGGCACCACGTGGTGCTCTCCGCCGTCCGTGACCTCGCGCCCGTTGCCCAGGCCGATCTCGGCCGCTCTGTCGGGCTCGATCCCAAGGATCTGGTCGGCGTCCTCAACGACCTCCAGGCCGCGCACCTGGTCGTACGGGAGCCCGACCCGAAGGACCGCCGCAAGAACGCCGTGTCGCTCACGACCGAGGGCGCACGGCTGCTGAAACGCTGCGAGAAGGCGGCCCGCGAGGCCAACGAGCAGCTCCTCGCCCCGCTGTCGGCGGCCGAACGCGACCAGTTCATGGGCCTGTTGATCCGGATCTCCGGTACGGACGGCTGACGGCGGCTAACGTTCCGTCATGACCCCACCGCAGACCCCCGAACCCCGGCTCGCCCTCGACCCCGAGCGCACCGCGCTGGTCCTCGTCGACCTGATGGACCGCATCGTCGCGCTGCCGCTCGAACCGCACAAGGGCACCGAAGTCCTCGCCGTGGCCGAGGAGTTGGCGGCCGGCTTCCGCTCCGCCGGCGCGCTCGTCGTCCTGATCCGGGTCGAACGTCCTGGCATCGCCGAGCAGCCCGCCGGCAGTGGACTCGCCGCCGGGCTGTTCCGGGACGGGGACGTGGAGATCGTGAAGCGGACGATCGGCGGCTTCCAGGGCACGGGACTTGACGAGAGCCTGCGTGAACGGGGCATCGACACCCTGGTGTTCGGCGGGATCGCCACCAACCTCGGTGTGGAGTCCACCGCCCGCGCCGCCGGCGACCTGGGCTATCAACTCGTCTTCGTCGAGGACGCCTTGAGCGCACTCACCGCGGCCGAGCACCAGGCGTCGGTCAGGCTCGACTTCCCGCGACTGGGCTCGGTGGTGACGGCGGTGGAGGTGCGCTTCGGGGCGGGCGACTGAGGCAGGCTTGGCGCCGGGCGGTTCGCGGTGCCGGGTGGGGCTGGGCTTCGCCCTCGGGCGGGACCACACCTGGGACGATCACGCCGACCCGCAGTGGCCGTGTACGCAGCCCACAACCGGGTGTCCAGGCAGGCGCGGGCACCGGAACGCAAGGCCCACACGACCAGGCAGGGGGCCGTCTTCGTGGGGTCGTACGACTGAGGCGGGGCCCCTGCGGCGCAGGGGGCGCTCCCCGCCGGTCGGGGCCCCGCCGCCGTGACGCGGGGCGGGGGCTCAGCCCTGGGCGGCCGCGGCCCGCAGGGCGATGCGGTCCTCGCCCGCGTACACGTTCATGTTGCTGCCCCGCAGGAAGCCCACCAGGGTCAGGCCTGTCTCCGCCGCGAGGTCCACGGCCAGTGACGAGGGCGCCGACACCGCCGCCAGCAGCGGGATCCCCGCCATCACGGCCTTCTGCGCCAGCTCGAAGGAGGCCCGGCCCGAGACCAGCAGGATCACCCGGGACAGCGGCAGGTCACCGTTCTGCAGGGCCCGGCCGACCAGCTTGTCGACCGCGTTGTGCCGGCCCACGTCCTCCCGGATGTCCAGCAGTTCGCCCTCCTCGCTGAACAGGGCCGCCGCGTGCAGACCCCCGGTCCGGTCGAAGACCCGCTGGGCCGTGCGCAGCCGGTCGGGGAGGCTCGCGAGCAGTGCGGGCTCGACACGGACCGGGGGAGTGTCGGCGATGGGCCAGCGTGCCGTCGTACGGACCGCGTCCAGGCTCGCCTTGCCGCACAGACCGCACGAGGACGTCGTATACACGTTCCGCTCCAACGTGATGTCCGGAATCACCACGTCCGGAGCGGTCCGTACGTCCACCACGTTGTACGAGTTCGAACCGTCGACTGTCGCCCCAGCGCAGTACACGATGTTCTGCAGATCGTATGCGTTCGCCAGTACACCTTCGCTGACCAGGAACCCGGCCGCGAGTGCGAAGTCGTCGCCCGGCGTGCGCATGGTGATCGCGAGCGGCTTGCCGTTGAGCCGGATCTCCAGGGGTTCCTCGGCGACGAGCGTGTCCGGGCGGGTGGAGACCGCGCCGTCCCGGATCCGGATCACCTTGCGTCGTTCCGTGACTCGTCCCATGTCCTGATCAGCCCCGGTTCTGTACGTGCTGGCAGCCGAAACGGCCCTTGCTGCGGAGGTGCCCCTCACGCCTTCATTGTCCTGCACGTGCGAAGCGAGCCGACGGCCCACCCGCGTCTGCCCGTACGGCGACTCGTACGACCCGCACGGCACCCCTCATGCGGCACTCCTCAGCGCGAGCAGGTCGGAGATGGCGTGCACGGTGCGCAGGGTGGGCACCTCCACACCGGTGATCTCCGCCAACTCGACCACCGCCGCGAGGAGTACGTCGAGTTCGAGCGGCTTGCCGCGCTCCAGATCCTGGAGCGTCGAGGTGCGGTGGTCGCCGACGCGCTCCGCGCCCGCGAGCCGCCGCTCGATGGAGACACCCACCTCGCAGCCCAGGGCCTCGGCGACGGACAGCGTCTCGGTCATCATCGTCTCGATGACCTTGCGGGTGCCCCCGTGCAGGCACATCTGCCGCATCGTCGCGCGGGCCAGCGCGCTGATCGGGTTGAAGGAGATGTTGCCGAGCAGCTTGAGCCAGATGTCGTTGCGCAGATCCGGTTCCACCGGGCACTTCAACCCGCCCGCCCGCATGGCCTCGCTCAGGGCGAGACATCGCGCCGAGACGCTCCGGTCGGGCTCCCCGATCGAGAACCGGGTGCCCTCGAGATGGCGGACAACTCCCGGTCCCGCCAACTCGGTTGCCGCGTAGACGACACAGCCGACGGCCCGTTCGGGAGCGAGCACCGCACTGACCGCGCCGTCCGGGTCCACGCTCTCGACGCGCTGCCCGTCGTAGGGGCCGCCGTGTGCGTGGAAGTACCACCAGGGGATGCCGTTCTGGGCCGCCACGATCGCCGTGGTGTCGTGCAGCAGGGGCTCGATCAGCGGCCCGCACGCCGCGTACGAGTTGGCTTTCAGACCGAGGAGGACGAAGTCGACCGGGCCGATCTCGGCCGGGTCGTCGGTGGCATGGGCGCGGACGGTGAAGTCGCCGCGCGGGCTGAGTACGTGGACGCCGTGCTGCCTCATGGCCGCGAGATGCGGTCCACGGGCGACGAGATGTACATCGGCGCCCGCACGGTGGAGCGAGGCGCCGACATAGGCGCCGATCGCGCCGGCGCCGAGAACTGCGACTTTCACCGGAGACTCTCCGTTCGGTCGAGGGAGTACCGCGGAGGTGGATACCGAGCGTGGATGCCATATACGGATGCCGTATGTGGATCCCACATACGGACACTGCGCAGTGTCGACGAAATATTGTCTACAGTATGGAGGATGGGTCGGCAAGGGTCTGCGCGGAGACTGCATACATGCGGAGACCGCATACAGGTGTGACGCCCAGCGGTCATCGGGCGGACGAGGCCCGCCCGATGCGTGTCCCTCTCCTGCGTACGCGGCGTTCAGCCCTCGGTGTCGTCGTACGCCAGGTCGTCACCGAGTCGGCGGGATTCCTGGGCCTGGGCGAGGAGTTCCCGGGCCTTGACTTCGACGCCTTCGATGGCGTCGGCGCCGGCGACGAAGCGCAGCAGCGGCTTCTCCTGGTCGGCGACGGCCAACAGGGCACGGGCGAGCTTGGCCGGGTCGCCGGTCTGTCGGCCGTTCATGCTCTTCCAGGCCGCGACGGTGGCCGCGGTGCGCTCGGCGTAGTCGTCGATGGTCGGCTCCGGCCAGGTGGTGGAGGCGTCCACGAGGAGTTCGGTGCGGAAGAAGCCGGGCTCCACGACCGTGGTGTGGATGCCGTAGGGCTCGACGTCGTAGCGCAGCGACTCCATCCAGCCCTCCACGCCGAACTTGGAGGCGGCGTACGCGACGCAGAACTCCTGGCCGATCAGGCCGGCGGAGGAGGAGAGCGTGATCACGTGCCCGGCACGCTGCCTGCGCAGGACGGGCAGGACGGCGCGGGTGACGTTCATCGGGCCGAAGAGGTTGGTCTCGAACTGCTGGCGCATCTGTTCGGGGGTGATCTCCTCGAAGTATCCGGCGAAGAAGTTGCCGGCGTTGTTGACGAGGACGTCGATGCGGCCGAAGCGGTCGACGGCGGCCTGCGCGGCGGCCTCGGCATCCTCCGGGCTGGTGACGTCCAGCTTGGTGACCAGCAGATCGTCCCGGGGTCCGCCCAGCGCCTGCTCGACCTGATCGGGGCGGCGGCCGGTGGCGACGACCTGGTGACCGGCGGCGAGGGCCTCGCGGACGATGTCCGTGCCCAGACCGCGTCCGGCACCGGTGACGAGAATGACCTTGCTCATGAGGGGTTCCTTTCAGATGCCGCGATCGGGCACCCGGTGGTGTGCGACGGGGCCGTGCGGCGTCCCGGCGGGTGACCGGGACAGGGGTGAGGGGGGAGGTGTCAGGCCTGGTCGGTGGGCATGATCCACAGCTCGCCGACGGAGGCGTGGCGGGGCCGGGTGACCATGTAGGCGACACCGTCGGCGACGTCGTCGGGGGCGAGGACCTCGGTCTGCTCGTAGAAGGCGCCGATCGCTTCGCGGACCTCGGGCTTGTGGTCGTTGTGCGAGCCCAACTCGGTGTCCACACCGCCCGGTTCGAGGACGCCGACGCGCACGTGCCGCCGGGTGACCTCCTGGCGCAGGGACTCGGTGAACCCGTTCACGCCGAACTTGGTGAGGTTGTAGACGCCGTATCCGTTCCACGCCACACGGCCGGCGATCGAGCTGATGTTGACGATGTCGGCGACCCGGCGCGGACCCTCGTCGGCCGCCGTGAGCAGGTGCGGGAGGGCGGCGCGGGTGGTGTGGAGCAGGCCCTGGATGTTGACGGCGATCATCCGGTCCCACTCCTCGGCGTCCGCGCCGACGACCGGGCCCAGGAGCATCAGGCCGGCGTTGTTGACGAGGGTGTCCAGTCGTCCGAAGTGCTCGACGGACCGCTGGACGGCGGCTTCGGCCCGGGCACGGTCGGTGATGTCCGCCTCCACCGCGAGCGCGGTGCCGCCCGCCTTCTCGATCTCGGCGGCGAGGTCGTCCAGCCGGTCCTTGCGGCGGGCCACGAGGGCTACGGAGGCGCCGTGCTCGGCCAGCCGACGGGCGGTGGCGGCGCCGATACCGTTGCTCGCGCCGGTGACGAGCGCGACGGTGCCGGCCAGTCTCGATGCGGTCGGGGAACTCATGGGGGGTGTCCTGTTCTGTGGGCTGGGGATGCGGTGCGGTGGGCCCGTGATCCAGGCAACCACCCGCCGACCAGGTCCGGGCCGCCATAACGGGCACCCCTCCACCGGGGGTCCGGCAGTACCCCTTTCCGCACAGCCCACGGGTCCGGTCGGCCGTACGGTGGACCCATGGACCGCAGCACCGAGATCCGCGAGTTCCTGCGCACCCGCCGGGCCCGCGTCACCCCCGAACAGGCAGGACTCGCCCCGCACCCGGGCGTCCGTCGGGTACCGGGGCTGCGCCGCGAGGAGGTCGCCCAGCTCGCCGGGGTGAGCGTCGACTACTACGTCCGCCTGGAACGCGGCCGGACGCAGGGCGTCTCCGACGCCGTACTGGAGGCCGTCGCCCGCGCCCTGCGGCTCGACGACACCGAACGCGCCCACCTCTTCGACCTGGCCCAGCCCACGACGACCCGCTCCCGCCGCGGTCGGCCGCTCAGCCCGCAGCGGGTGCACCCGGTCGTGTACCAGGCGCTGGACTCACTCGCCGCTCCCGCGATCGTCCTGGGCCGGCGCATGGACGTGCTGGCCGCCAACCGGCTCGGCTACGCCCTCTTCACCGACTTCCAGGACCGGCCCCACCGCGAGCGCAACTTCGCCCGCTACGTCTTCCTCGACGAGGCCGCCCGCGCCCTGTACGCCGACTACTGGGACACGGCCGCCGGAGACTGCGTGGCCACCCTGCACCTGTACGCCGGACGCCACCCCGACGACCCCCAACTCACCGAACTGATCGGCGAGTTGTCCGTGCACAGCGAGGTCTTCCGCCGTATGTGGGCCGACCACGACGTCCTCGCCCACACCACCGGCACCAAACGCCTCCACCACCCGCTGGTCGGCGACCTCACCCTCGACTACGTCGTCCTGGCCGTCGAGGGCGACCCCGACCAGAACCTCACCGTCCTCACCCCCGAACCGGCCTCGCCCTCCGCGGAGGCCCTCGACATCCTCGCCAGCTGGACCCACACCTCCGGCGGGGGCGGCACGGCGCCGCCGGGGACGGTCGGCGCCGGCGCGCCCGGATCCGCCTGAGGACGCGAGATCCGCGTCGGCTTTCCCCCCCCAACACGCCATTCCTGTACGGCACTTCGTCCTCCACGCCGACCAACGCAGCCTCCGCCGAGGCGCCCGCACCCGGCACTGTGTCCCACCCGGCTCGTCCCACCCACCTGCCATGCGACAACGGGGGGCGGTGCACCGGCGCGGGAACTCCGCGCCGACCGTTCGGCGCACTCTGCATACCGCTCATCGCATACGGTCGACGCGCCGCCTTCTCAACTCCCTTGTCACTCCCTACCGTCCGGGATCATGAGTCCCCCAGTCGCACCCCCGGCGTGGAGCCGTTGGCTGGTTCCGCCCGCCGCCCTCTCGGTGCACCTCTCCATCGGCCAGGCCTACGCCTGGAGCGTCTTCAAGCCGCCGCTCGAATCCTCACTGAACCTCAGCGGCACGCAGAGCGCGCTGCCCTTCCAGCTCGCGATCGTCATGCTCGGCCTGTCGGCCGCGTTCGGCGGCACCTTGGTCGAACGCAACGGCCCGCGCTGGGCGATGACCGTCGCCCTCGTCTGCTTCTCCTCCGGCTTCCTGATCTCCGCGCTGGGAGCGGAGACGAAGCAGTTCTGGCTGATCGTCCTCGGCTACGGCTTCGTCGGCGGGATCGGCCTCGGCATCGGCTACATCTCACCGGTCTCGACCCTGATCAAGTGGTTCCCGGACCGGCCCGGCATGGCCACCGGCATCGCCATCATGGGCTTCGGCGGCGGCGCGCTCATCGCCTCCCCGTGGACGGCCCAGATGCTGAAGTCGTTCGGCTCCGACAACACCGGCATCGCCCAGGCGTTCCTCGTACTCGGTCTTTCGTATGCGGTCTTCATGACACTCGGCGTGCTGCTCGTCCGGGTGCCACGCACCGAGGACCTCAAGGACACACCGAACGCGACGACTACGACGAACACCCCCAGCGCCCTCTCCGGCGTGCAGGTCTCCGCCAACAGCGCCGTACGCACACCGCAGTTCTGGTGCCTGTGGGTCGTCCTGTGCATGAACGTGACCGCGGGCATCGGCATCCTGGAGAAGGCCGCCCCGATGATCACGGACTTCTTCGCGGACACCTCCACACCGGTCACGGTGTCGGCCGCCGCCGGCTTCGTCGCGCTGCTCTCCGCGGCCAACATGGCGGGCCGTATCGGCTGGTCGTCGACCTCCGACCTGATCGGCCGCAAGAACATCTACCGCGTCTACCTCGGCGTCGGCGCGGTCATGTACGCGCTCATCGCGCTGTTCGGCGACTCCTCGAAACCCCTGTTCATCCTGTGCGCCCTGGTGATCCTCTCCTTCTACGGCGGCGGGTTCGCGACCGTGCCCGCCTACCTGAAGGACCTCTTCGGCACCTACCAGGTCGGCGCGATCCACGGCCGGCTGCTCACCGCCTGGTCCCTGGCCGGTGTCCTCGGCCCGCTGATCGTGAACTGGATCGCCGACCACCAGAAGGACGCCGGCAAACACGGCGCCTCGCTCTACGACACGTCCTTCATCATCATGATCGGGCTGCTTGTCATCGGGTTCGTCGCCAACGAACTCGTCCGGCCCGTCGCCGCCCGCCACCACATCCCCGCCCCGAGGGAGGCCGCCGATGTCGAACGACAGCAGTCAGAGTCCGCCTGACCGACGGCCACTGATCGCGTTCGCCTGGCTATGGGTGGGCGCACCACTCGTGTACGGCCTGTACGAACTGATCCTCAAGGCGAAGCAGCTGTTCACCGGCTGAATGTCCGGTGCATACCGTCGACCGCAGGACGGATGACAGAAGCCGACAACCCGGACGGCAGTTTCCTGTGGCATCACCTGCCGCCGTACCCGCGAGTCACTGGCAAGACTGGTTGATCCCGCTACCCAAGGCAACGAGGGGGACCACCCAATGAACGGCACGCGGATCGCCGCCGTCGGCCACTACCAGCCCGCCAAGGTACTCACCAACGAGGACCTGGCGGGCATGGTCGACACCAGCCACGAGTGGATCACCTCCCGGGTCGGCATCAAGACCCGCCACATCGCCGGGCCCGACGAACCCGTCGACGAGCTGGCCGCGCACGCCGCCGCAAAGGCCCTCGCCGCCGCAGGACTGACGCCCGGGGACATCGACCTGGTCCTCGTCGCCACCTCCACGGCCATCGACCGCTCCCCGAACATGGCCGCCCGCGTCGCCGCCCGCCTCGGCATCCCGTCGCCCGCCGCCATGGACATCAACGTCGTGTGCGCCGGCTTCACCCACGCCCTGGCCACCGCCGACCACGCCGTCCGCGCGGGAGCGGCCGTACGCGCCCTGGTCATCGGCGCCGACAAGATGTCCGAGGTCACCGACTGGAGCGACCGTACGACCTGTGTCCTCGTCGGCGACGGAGCGGGGGCCGCCGTCGTCGAGGCCGCCGACGAACCCGGCATCGGACCGGTGCTGTGGGGCTCCGTGCCCGAGATGGGGCACGCGGTACGGATCGAGGGCACGCCCCCGCGGTTCGCGCAGGAGGGCCAGAGCGTCTACCGCTGGGCCACCACCCAGCTCCCGCCCATCGCCCGCAAGGCCTGCGAGAAGGCCGGACTCACCCCCGCCGACCTCGCCGGTGTCGTCCTCCACCAGGCGAACCTGCGCATCATCGAGCCCCTCGCCGAGAAGATCGGCGCCGTCAACGCGGTCGTCGCCCGCGACGTCATCCAATCGGGCAACACCTCCGCCGCCAGCATCCCCCTCGCCTTCTCGAAACTCGTCGAACAGGGCGCCGTCCGCACCGGCGACCCGGTCCTGCTCTTCGGCTTCGGCGGGAACCTGTCCTACGCCGGCCAGGTCGTCCGGTGCCCGTGACCTGCGCACCCGCTCAGGTCCGACTCCGGATGTGACGAGGTCGACTCCCGCACCCTCTGGCTACTGTGCGCCGTAGACTGTAGACGATAGACAATCGATACTTGGTCGTACGGCCACTGTCTGCTGGCTACTGTCCGCAAAATGCCGATGTTGCCCAGGAGGGGGACCGCGATGTTGTCGCAAGGACTGCCGCAGGGGGCGGTGCCCAAGCTCGAACGCCCGGGCCCGCTGCGCGACCGTGTCTACGAGGCGCTGCTCGAACTCATCACCACGCGCGCGCTGCAGCCCGGTCAGCATCTCGTCGAGAGCGAACTCGCCGGACATCTCGGGGTGTCCCGGCAGCCGGTGCGGGAGGCCTTGCAGCGGCTCAACACCGAGGGCTGGGTCGATCTGCGGCCCGCCCAGGGCGCGTTCGTGCACGAGCCGACGGAGGAGGAGGCCGACCAACTCCTCACCGTACGCACGCTGTTGGAGGCCGAGGCCGCCCGGCTCGCCGCCGCCAACGCGGGCAGCGCCGGGATCGCCGTCCTGGAGGAGCTGTGCGCGGAGGGCGAGCGAGCCGTCGACGCCGACGACGTGGACGCCGCCGTCGCGATGAACGCCCGCTTCCACGCGAAGGTCATGGAGCTGGCCGGCAACGCCGTCCTCGCCGAACTCGCAGCGCAGGTCGACCGCCGGGTCCGCTGGTACTACACGCCGGTGGCCCGTCAGCGCGGTCTGACGTCCTGGATCGAGCACCGTCACCTGATCGATGCGATCGCTGCGCGCGACGAGCTGCGCGCCAGTCTGCTGATGCGTGAACACACCGAGCACACCCGGCGGTCGTACCACGAGCTCGAGAAGTCCTGAGCCCCACACGGTTCCTGACGCACCAACAGATCTGAAGGTGATGGCCCTCCCGCAAAGAGGAGGGCCATCGGACGGGTCCGGTCAGGTCCGCGCCGGTGCCGCGGGGTGAACGGTCAGGTCGCGGGCTGTGGTTGGGGAACGGGCGCCGACTCCCTTTCCCCGCGCCCGGGTTGACGCAGCAGGAGCGCGATCGCCGCCGCCACCATCGAGACTCCGCCGGCCAGCGCGTACGCGCCGTTGTAGCCCCAGGCCGCCACCACCATCGAGCCGAGACCGCCGCCGAACAGGCCGCTGATCAGCTTTCCGCTGTACACCAGGCCGTAGTTGGTGGCGTTGAAGTTCTCGCCGAAGTAGTCCGGGGTCAGGGCGGCGAACATCGGGTAGAACGCGCCGCCGCCGAAACCGGAGAGGAAGGCGAAGAACAGGAACAGCCACTCGCTGCGCAGATGGCCCGCCCAGATCACGCCGAACTGGGCGAGACCCAGGACCAGGATGACGAAGACCAGGGTGAGTTTGCGGCCCCACAGGTCGGACAGCCAGCCGACGACCGCACGGCCGATGCCGTTGATGACGGCCATCACGCCCATCGACGAGGCCGCCACCAGCGGGCCGAAGCCGACGTCCTTGGCGAAGTCGACCTGGAAGGAGATCCCGAAGATCGACACCCCGGCGGTCAGCACGATCGACAGCCACATCAACGGCAGCATGCCGGTACGGATGGCCTCCTTCGGGGTGAACTGCCGTACGGCAGGCGGGTTCTTGGCGAGGCTCGTCGCGCTCTTGTCGTTGCCGCCGTAGGTCAGCGGGTCGATGTCGGCGGGCCACCAGTTCTTCGGCGGGTCCTTGAAGAAGAACGCGCACCCGAACACCACGATCAGGATGTAACACCCGATCAGATCCAGCACCCGGTGGTAATTCCCGGTGTCGAAGGCGTAGTTGAAGATGAAGATGAACGGCAGCGAACCGTACGCGAAGCCGCCGTTGACGAACCCGGTGCGGGCGCCCCGCCGTTCGGGGAACCACTTGCCGACCATGTTGATGCAGGTCGCGTAGACCAGGCCGGCGCCGACACCGCCGATGACGCCGAAGCCGATGATCGCCAGCCACACGTCGTCCAGGTGGGACAGCGCGAGAAAACCGATGACGCACATGACCGAGCCGGCGTACATCGCCTTGCGGGCCGTGAGGATGCCCTTCTCCCGCATCCAGCCCGCCGGGAAGGCGATGCCGGCCTGGAAGAAGACCCAAATGCTCAGGATCCAGAAGGTGTTGCTCTGCGTCCAGCCGTGCGCGCTGGACAGGGTGTCCTCCGCGGAGCCGTACGCGTACTCGAAGACACTGATCGCCATCATGGCGATCCAGGGGAGATAGATCATGATCTTGCGCGAGTGGCCGAGGATGTCGCGGTCGGTCTCGCCGACGCGGTAGACGCGGCCGTTGGCGTCGGTCACTTCACGGTAGGGACGGTTCGCGGCGCCGGATTCGTTCGTGGTGATGGGATCTGCGGTCATGTCACGCCATCTCCTCGCCGAGCGGGTGCGGGTTGGGGGCGATACGCCGGGCGTCGGGCCTGCCCGGAGCCTTGAGGAAGAGCGCCAGCACCGCGGAGGCCAGGCCCACGGAACCGGCCAGGACGAACGCGCCGTGGTAGTCCCACTCACCGACGACGACCGCGCCCAGACCGGAGCCGACGAGCCCCGAGATCAGCTTCGAGCTGTAGACCATCCCGTAGTTGCTGGCGTTGTTGTTCTCACCGAAGTAGTCGGCCGTCATGGCCGCGAACAGCGGGAAGATCGCCCCGCCGCCGAAACCCGAGACCATGGAGCAGAACAGGAAGAACGGCATGCTGCCCATCTGGCCCGAGGCCAGCACACCGAACTGGGCGGTACCCAGCACAATGCATACGATGATCAGCGTGTGGCGGCGGCCGAAACGGTCGGAGATCCAGCCGATGACCCCGCGCCCGGTGCCGTTGACGATCGCCTTCAGGGACATCGCCGTGGCCACGATCCCACCCGCGAAGCCCATGTCCTTGCCGAACGGCACCTGGAAGGCGATGCCGAAGATGTTGATGCCGGCCGTGCACAGCAGACAGAACCACATCATCCAGAGCACGGGGGTACGGGCGGCCTCCTTGGGTGTGTACTGCTTGATCGCCGGCGGGTTCTTCTCCAACGCCCGCCGGATCCTGGGGTCTTGGGCCGTCTTCAGGGGATCGACGTGCGCGGGCCACCAGTTCCTCGGTGGATCGCGGAAGAACCAGCCCGCCGACGCCACCACCAGACACAGTCCGACGCCGACCAGGCTCAGCAGCACCTTGTAGTTGCCCAGGTCCAGCACCGAGGTGAACAGGAACACGAACGGCACGGACCCGTAGGCGAATCCGCCGTTCACGAAGCCCGTCTTGCCGCCCTTGCGCTCCGGATACCACTTGCCGGCCATGTTCACGCAGGTCGCATACACAAGACCGGCGCCGATACCGCTGCACATGCCGAATCCCAGATACGCCACGAGTACGTTCGGCGCGAACGCCAGCGCCAGATAACCCAGCAGTGTGCCGAGCGCGCCGAGCAACATGGCCGTACGGGCGGGCAGTCTGCCGCTCTCGCGCAACTGCC
Organism: Streptomyces sp. MBT65; assembly: GCF_016612545.1. Lineage (GTDB taxonomy): Bacteria > Actinomycetota > Actinomycetes > Streptomycetales > Streptomycetaceae > Streptomyces. Next base: position 12,716 of record NZ_JAENRY010000099.1, read on the forward strand.
CGGCGGGGAAGGCCACGGCCGCCTGGAAGAACACCCAGACGCCCATCAGCCAGAAGATGTGCCCACTGCTCCACAGATGCGCGTCGTGGAGCGTGTCCTCCGCCGACGTGAACGCGTACTCGGCGGAACTGATGCCCATCATGCCCACCCAGGGCAGGACGACCATCCACTTGCGCCTGCGGCCCATGAGGTCGACATCGGATTCACCGATGCGGTACACGCGGCCGTGACGGTCCGTCACCTCCCGGTAGGAGACGGACGTCGGGTAGTCCGTTGTTGCCATCGCTCAGTGCCCCTTGCGTCGAAAGTTCTGGCCAGCGCCCCCTGTCCAATGCCTTTCGTGTGCGCACGGGTCCCCGGGGCCGGCCGACCGCACTGTCGGCCGGCCCCGCGTCGGTTCACGTCATGAACCACCGCCCAACAGCCCCGCCGCACGCGCCCATCGGTACTTCGCGCCGAGCACCGCCACCGGCTTCTCGGTCGTGTACGGGTACGCCACGACCCCGCGCTCGTACAGGTACTGGCAGGCCTCCTCGACCTCCACGTCACCCGCGAGCGACGCCACCACCGGCTTCTCGATGCCGCGTTCCTTGAACTCGGCGACCACGCGCGCGGTGAGCTCCGCGAAGACCATCGGGGGAGTGACGATGGTGTGCCAGTAGCCGAGCACCAGCGCGTGGATGCGCGGATCCTCCAACCCGAGCCGGATCGTCGCCTCGTACGTCGACGGCGGCTCGCCCCCGGTGATGTCGACCGGGTTGCCCGCGGCCCCGAAGGGCGGGATGAACTCCCGGAAGGACGCGTCGAGATCGGGCGGAATCTCCATCAGGGACAGGCCGTTGTCGGTCACCGCGTCGGAGAGCAGCACGCCACTGCCGCCGGCGCCCGTGATGATGACTATGTTGTCCCCGCGGGGAGTCGGGAGCACCGGCAGGCCGCGCGCGTACTCCAGCATGTCGTTGAGCCCGGGGGCGCGGATGACGCCGGCCTGCTTGAGGATGTCCTCGTACACGGCGTCGTCGCCGGCCAGCGCTCCCGTGTGCGAACCGGCGGCCTTCGCACCGGCCGCCGTACGACCTGCCTTCAGTACGACAACTGGCTTACGGGGTACGGTCTTTCGGGCCGCCTCGACGAACGCGCGCCCGTCCTTGAGATCCTCCAGGTGCATCGCGATGCACTCGGTGTGCGGGTCCTCGCCGAACCAGGTCAGCAGGTCGTCCTCGTCCAGGTCCGACTTGTTGCCGAGCCCGACGATCGCCGACACCCCCGTCTTCGTGGTCCGCGCGAACCCCAGGATGGCCATCCCGATGCCACCGGACTGCGAGGTCAGCGCCACCCCGCCCTTCACGTCGTACGGCGTGCAGAACGTGGCGCACAGGTCGTGCCAGGTGGAGTAGTAGCCGTAGATGTTCGGCCCGAGGAGGCGGACGCCGTAGCGCTCGGCGATCTCGACTATCTCCTCCTGGAGTTGGACCTCACCGGTCTCCGCGAACCCGGAGGGGATGAGGACGGCGTTGGGGATGTTCTTGCGACCCACCTCCTCCAGCGCCGCTGCCACGAACTTGGCGGGAATGGCGAAGACGGCCACATCCACCTCACCGGGAACGTCCGTGACACTCTTGTACGCCTTGCGGCCGAGGATGTCATCGGCCTTGGGGTTCACCGGGTGGATCTCGCCGGCGAAGCCGCCGTCGACGAGGTTGCGCATCACCGAATTGCCGATCTTGCCCTGCTCGTTGGACGCGCCGATGACGGCGACCGAGGTCGGTTCCATCAGGCGGCGCATGGTCGTCAGGATCTCGTCGCGTGTATACCGTCGACGGGGTGCCGGCTGCGACTCGGCGAGGATGACACGGATGTCGGCCGCGACCGCGCCGTCCGGAGTCGCGATCACCGGGTTGAGGTCCACCTCGGCGATCTCCGGGAAGTCCGCGACCAGTTGGGACACCCTGCGGATCTGCTCCGCGATCGCCCACCGGTCGACGGCCGGTGCGCCGCGCACCCCGCGCAGGATCTCCGCCGCCCGGATCGAGTCCAGCATCGACAACGCCTCGTCGGCGCTCACCGGCGCCAGCCGGAACGTCACGTCCTTCAGCACCTCGACGAGCACCCCGCCGAGCCCGAACGCGACCACCTTCCCGAACGTCGGGTCGGTCACCGCGCCGACGATGACCTCCTGCCCCTGCGGCAGCAACTCCTGTACCTGGACGCCCTCGATGCGAGCGTCTGCGTTGTACGCACGCGCGTTGTCGACGATCCTGTGGAACGCGGCCCGTACGTCCGCCGCGCCCTCCACCCCGACGATCACGCCGCCCGCGTCGGTCTTGTGCAGGATGTCGGGGGAGACGATCTTCATCACGACGGGCCCGCCGAACCGCGCCGCGTACGCCACCGCCTCGTCGACGTCCGTAGCCAACTCCTCGCCCGGTACGGCGATTCCGTACGCGTCGGCGATCACCTTGCCCTCGGGCGCGGTCAGCGCGGCCCGTCCCTCGGCCCGCACGGAGTCGAGCAGGGCGCGCACCTTCAGCGCCCGGTCCTCTGCCATCACGTCAGATCACCCCGTTCGACTTGAGGAGGCGCAACTCTTCGTCGCCGAGACCGAGTTCGCCGATGTAGACCTCTTCGTTGTGCTCGCCGAGCAGCGGTGAACTGGTCACGTCCACGGGGGAGTCGGAGAGTTTCAGCGGGCTGCCGACGGTGACGAACTCACCGCGCTGGGGGTGCGGCACCGTCACGACCATCTCGTTCGCGACCAGCGACTCGTCCTCGATGATCTCCCTGGTCGAGAGGATCGGTCCGCACGGGATGTTGTGGGCGTTGAGCTTCTCCAGCACCTCCCACTTGGGCAGCGTGGACGACCACTCCTCGATCAGCTGGAACATCTTGGCGAGCTGCGGCAACCGGGCCTCCGGCGTCGCCCACTCGGGGTCCTCGGCCAGTTCGGGCCGGCCGATCAGCTCGGTGAGCGGGCGCCAGCCGACGGGCTGCACGATGACGTACACGTAGTCGTTGGGGCCGCCCGGCGCGCACTTGACCGCCCAGCCGGGCTGGCCGCCGCCGGACGCGTTGCCGGAGCGGGGCACCTCGTCGCCGAAGTCGTCGTTCGGGTACTCGGCGAGCGGCCCGTGCGCCAGGCGCTGCTGGTCGCGCAGCTTCACCCGGCACAGGTTCAGCACGGCGTGCTGCATGGCCACGTTGACGCGCTGACCACGGCCGGTGCTCTCACGCTGGAAGAGTGCCGCCAGTATCCCGGCTACTGTATGCACTCCTGTGCCGGAGTCGCCGATCTGAGCGCCCGTGGCCAGGGGTGGCCCGTCCTCGAAGCCGGTGGTCGACATCGACCCGCCCATGGCCTGCGCGACCACCTCGTACGCCTTGAAGTTGGTGTACGGGCCGTCCCCGAAGCCCTTGATGGACGCATAAACGATGCGGGGATTGATCTCCTGTATGCGATCCCAGGTGAACCCCATACGGTCGACCGCGCCCGGTCCGAAGTTCTCGACCATGACGTCGGAGCGCCGGATCAGCTCGGTCAGGATCTCCTTGCCGCGCTCGGTCTTGGTGTTGAGGGTGATGCTGCGTTTGTTGCAGTTGAGCATCGTGAAGTAGAGGGAGTCGACGTCCGGGAGGTCGCGCAACTGCTTGCGGGTGATGTCACCGGTCGGCGCCTCCAGCTTGACGACGTCGGCGCCGAGCCAGGCGAGCAGCTGGGTGGCGGAGGGGCCGGACTGGACGTGCGTCATGTCGAGGACGCGGATGCCCTCAAGTGCCCTGGCGGTCATGGCCGTTCACCTCACTTGTACATCGTCTGGTTCATGGTTCCGGGGGCGTACGCGTCCGGGTCGACCCAGACGTTGATCAGCGACGGCTTGCCCGACTCGCGGGCGCGTCGCAGGGCGGGGCCGATGTCGGCGGGGTCGCGGACCTCCTCGCCGTAACCACCCAGCATCTGGGCGAACTTGTCGTAGTGGACGTCGCCGAGGGTGTTGCCGACCCGCTCGCGTTCCAGGCCGTACTTGGCGGCCTGGCCGTAACGGATCTGGTTCATCGAGGAGTTGTTGCCGACGATGCCGACGAACGGGAGGTCGTAGCGGACGAGGGTCTCGAAGTCCCAGCCGGTGAGGGAGAACGCGCCGTCGCCGAACAGCGCGACGACCTCCTTGTCCGGCCGCGCCTGCTTCGCCGCGAGGACGAAAGGGACGCCGACGCCGAGGGTGCCCAGCGGGCCCGGATCCATCCAGTGGCCGGGCGACTTGGGCTGGACGACCTGCCCGGAGAAGGTGACGATGTCGCCGCCGTCGCCGATGTAGATCGAGTCCTCGGTGAGGAACTCGTTGATCTCGCTGACCAGACGGTACGGGTGGATCGGTGCGGCGTCCGACCGCAGACTCGGCAACCGCTTCTCGATCGCGGCCTGTTCGACCGTACGCAGCTCGTCGAGCCACTCCTTGCGCCTGGACGCGCCGCCGTTGAGGCGTCCGGAAGCGGCCTCGGCGACCGACTTCAGGACGAGTCCCGCGTCGCCGACGATGCCGAGGTCGATGTCGCGGTTCTTGCCGACGGTGCGGTAGTCGAGGTCGATCTGCACGACGGTCGCGTCGGGGGAGAGGCGCTTGCCGTAGCCCATGCGGAAGTCGAAGGGCGTGCCGACGATGACGATGACGTCGGCGTGGGAGAAGGCGTACCGGCGAGACAGTTGGAAGTGGTGCGGGTCGCCCGGCGGGAGGGTGCCGCGGCCCGCGCCGTTCATGTACGCGGGGATGTTGAGCGTGCGGACGAGGTCAATGGCCGCCTCGGTGCCGCGAGTTGTCCACACCTGACTGCCCAACAGGATCGCCGGCTTCTCGGCGTGGACCAGCAGGTCGGCGAGCTTCTCGATCGCCTCGGGGTCGCCGGCCGAGCGGGTCGAGGCACGGTAGGCGCCGGGCTGCGGCACCCGCGCCCTGCTCACCGGCACCTTGGCGTCGAGGACGTCGCGCGGGATCTCCAGGAAGGAGGGGCCGGGTGCGCCGTGGTAGCACTCGCGGAACGCCATCGACACCATGTCGGCGGCACGCGCCGTGTCCGGCACGGTCGCCGCGAACTTGGTGATCGGCGTCATCATGTCGACGTGCGGGAGGTCCTGGAGGGACCCCATCTTGTGCTGGGTGAGGGCCCCTTGGCCACCGATCAGCAGCATCGGGGACTCCGCGCGGAAGGCGTTGGCGACACCGGTGACGGCGTCGGTCGTACCGGGACCCGCGGTGACGACCGCGCACCCGGGCCTGCCGGTGATGCGTGCGTAGCCGTCCGCCGCGTGGGCTGCCACCTGTTCGTGGCGTACGTCGACGACTTCTATGCCCTCGTCGACGCAGCCGTCGTAGATGTCGATGATGTGGCCGCCGCACAGGGTGTAGATGCGGTCGACCCCCTCGGCCTTCAGGGCTTTGGCGACGAGATGACCACCGGAAATCACGTCCTGGGTGTCGTCGGGCATGGCGGAGTCCTGTCCCTTCGTAGGGGGTGGGAACGCTCTCGCGGTACATTGCATACAGTCGACGAATACTGTATGAAACTTGTTATCCCGCATCCGGTGGGTGGTGTCCAGGGGGCGTGCGGCACTTTCAGGAACAGGAGCCGAGATGGACCTGTACGAGCACCAGGCAAGGGAACTCTTCGAGGAACACGGCATCTTGGTGCCCCGGGCCGAGGTCATTACCTCGTCCAAGGAGGCGCGTGGGATCGCCCGCAGGCTGGGCGGACGCGTCGTGGTGAAGGCGCAGGTCAAGACCGGCGGGCGAGGTAGGGCGGGGGGAGTGAAGTTCGCCGCGGACCCGGCCGCCGCCGAGCTGACCGCACGCCAGATCCTCGGCATGGACATCAAGGGCCACACGGTCGGCAAGGTGATGCTGGCCCAACCGGTCGACATCGAGGACGAGTTCTACGTCTCCTACGTCCTCGACCGGGCGGCGGGCCGCTTCCTCGCGATCGCATCCGCCGAGGGTGGTATGGAGATCGAGGAGGTCGCCGCCAGTCGACCGGATGCTGTCGCCCGTATACACATCGACCCGGCCGAGGGGGTCACCTCGGCGAAGGCGGGTGAGATCGCCCAGGCGGCCGGACTGCCGCCGCAGACCGTCGACGTCCTCGTACGGCTGTGGGAGGTGCTGGTCCGGGAGGACGCCGTCCTCGTCGAGGTGAACCCGCTCGTGCGGACGAAGCAGGGGCAGATCCTCGCCCTCGACGGCAAGGTCACGCTTGACGACAACGCCCGCTTCCGGCAGGCGCGTTGGGGTGCCGAGAGCGCGACGCACGACGATCCGCTGGAGGCCGTGGCCGCAGCGAAGGGGCTCAACTACGTCAAGCTCGACGGCGAGGTGGGCATCATCGGCAACGGCGCCGGCCTCGTCATGTCGACGCTCGACGTGGTCGCCGGCTGTGGCGCCCGCCCCGCCAACTTCCTTGATATCGGCGGCGGGGCATCGGCCCAGATCATGGCCGACGGGCTGTCCGTCATCCTCTCCGACCCGGCCGTGAAGTCGGTGTTCGTCAACGTCTTCGGCGGCATCACCGCGTGCGACGCGGTGGCCGACGGCATCGTACGGGCCGTGGAATCGGTGCAGTTGACCAAGCCGCTGGTCGTCCGGCTCGACGGCAACAACGCGGCCCGTGGTCGGGCCGTCCTCGACGGGTACGCGCATCCGCTGGTCCAGCAGGCCACCACCATGGACGGCGCCGCCCGCCGCGCCGCCGACCTCGCCGACGCGCGTTAAGGAGCCGGGACATGGCGATCTACCTCACCAAGGAGAGCAAGGTCCTCGTCCAGGGCATGACCGGCGGCGAGGGCATGAAGCACACCCGCCGGATGCTCGCTGCCGGCACGAACGTCGTCGGCGGCGTCAACCCGCGCAAGGCGGGCCGCACCGTGGACTTCGACGACCGGGCCGTCCCCGTCTTCGGGTCGGTCGCCGACGGTATGCGGTCGACCGGAGCCGATGTCACTGTCGTGTTCGTGCCGCCCGCCTTCGCGAAGGCCGCCGTGATCGAAGCCGCCGACGCGGGCATCGGCCTCGCGGTCGTCATCACCGAGGGCATCCCCGTCCACGACTCGGTCGCCTTCACCGCCCACGCCCGTGCGAAGGGCACCCGGATCATCGGCCCCAACTGCCCGGGCCTGATCACCCCCGGCCAGGCGAACGCGGGCATCATCCCCGCCGACATCACCAAGCCGGGCCGTATCGGCCTGGTGTCCAAGTCGGGCACGCTCACCTATCAACTCATGTACGAACTGCGGGACATCGGCTTCTCGACCTGCGTCGGCATCGGCGGGGACCCCGTCGTCGGCACGAGCCACATCGACTGCCTCGCCGCGTTCCAGGACGACCCCGACACCGAACTCGTCGTCCTGATCGGGGAGATCGGCGGCGACGCGGAGGAGCGGGCGGCCGCGTTCATCCGCGACCACGTCACCAAACCCGTCGTCGGCTACATCGCCGGCTTCACCGCGCCCGAGGGCAGGACGATGGGCCACGCGGGCGCCATCGTGTCCGGCTCCTCCGGTACGGCCGCGGCGAAGCAGGAGGCGCTGGAGGCCGTAGGAGTCAGGGTCGGGCGGACGCCGTCCGAGACGGCCCGACTGGTGCTGGACCGACTGGAGCGCAACTAGCCCTACCTGTACGACAGTTCCTGCCTCACCCCGCCCCGACCGTGCACCGAGAGCGGAGCAGAAGCATGGCATCTACCCTCAAAGCGGGCACGTCCTGGAGTGACGCCTGGCAGCGTTGTCTCGCCGTCGCGCCCGAGGCGTTCCAGGACGACCGGGTCCTCAACCTCTGGAACGCCGCCTGGCAACGGGACGGCCGGGCCCTGGCCGCCACCTCCCCCGTCGACGGCACGCCCATCGCCGGTCCGCCCCGCCTGGACCGGTCCACCGCCCACCAGGCCGTCCGCGCCTCCCTCGACCAGCACCGCGCCTGGCGCCACGTCCCGCTCGACGAACGGCGGGCCCGTGTGGCCGCCACGCTCGACGCCCTCACCGAACACCGCGAACTCCTCGCGCTGCTGCTGGTCTGGGAGATCGGCAAGCCCTGGCGGCTCGCGCAGGCGGACGTGGACCGGTCCATCGACGGCGTCCGCTGGTACGTCGACGGCATCGAGCCGATGCTCGCCGGCCGCACCCCGCTGGACGGCCCGGTGTCCAACATCGCGAGCTGGAACTACCCGATGAGCGTGCTCGTCCACGCCCTGCTGGTCCAGGCGCTGGCGGGCAACGCGGTCATCGCCAAGACCCCGACCGACGGCGGTGTCGCCTGCCTCACCCTGGCCGCGGCGCTGGCTGCGTGTGAGGGGATACCGGTCACCCTCGTCAGCGGCAGCGGGGGCGAGTTGTCCCAGGCGCTGGTCCGCGCGCCCGAGATCGGCTGCGTCTCCTTCGTCGGCGGCCGTGACACCGGAGCGGCCGTGGCCACGGCCGTGGCGGACCTCGGCAAGCGCCACATCCTGGAACAGGAGGGACTCAACACCTGGGGCATCTGGAACCACACGGACTGGGACGCGCTCACCGCCGTCGTCCCCAAGCTCTTCGACTACGGCAAACAGCGCTGCACGGCGTATCCGCGCTTCGTCGTCCAGCGCGAGCTGTTCGACGAGTTCCTCGCCGCCTACCTCCCCGCGGTCCGAACTCTCCGCGTCGGCCACCCACTTGCGGTCCCGCACGCCCAAGACCCCTACCCGGAACCGGACTTCGGGCCGGTGATCAACGCGGCCAAGGCCAAGGAACTCCACGACCAGGTGGCCGAGGCGATCGACCGGGGCGCCGTACCGCTGCACCGCGGCAAGCTGTCCGAGGACAACTTCCTCCCGGGGCAGGACACTTCGGCGTACGTCCGCCCCGTCACGCTCCTCAACCCGCCGCCGTCGTCCCCGCTGCACCACGCGGAACCGTTCGGCCCGGTCGACACCATCGTCCTGGTCGGCACGGAGGCGGAACTGCTGGCGGCGATGAACGCGTCCAACGGCGCGCTGGTCGCCACCCTCTCCACCGACGACCGGGCGACGTACGACCGACTGGCCCCGCAGATCCGCGCGTTCAAGGTCGGCCACGGCACACCACGCTCGCGCGGCGACCGCGACGAACTGTTCGGCGGGTTCGGCGCGTCCTGGCGCGGCGCCTTCGTCGGCGGCGAACTCCTCGTCCGCGCGGTGACGCACGGGCCGGTGGGGGAGCGGCTGCCCGGCAACTTCCCGGAGTACCAGCTCATGCCGTGACCGGTGGCCGGGCGGTGCTCGGGTGCGTCGAGTATCGCCCGGCGATGATCTCGTCGACGAGCCAGCGGGCCACGCCCCGCGGATACGGGCGCGGCAGGCTCAGCACGACGCGGTTCATCCCGGCGTCGACGAGTCGGCCGACCGTCTCCTGGGTCGCCGCGGGTCGCCGCGGGGTCGTCGTACGACACCAGGACCTGCATGCACCGATCGGGTGATCGCGCCCGAGGTGCGCCCCAGGTCGGCGCGGTGCGCGTCGAGGACACGGGCGCGTTCGGGGACGTACTCGACGGTGTGGTGCGGCGGCCCGGGAACGTTCCAGACCCCCGGCTCCCGGCGGCTGATGCATGCCGCCGATGCCCAGCCGTCGTGCATCCGTCCGTCCTTCGGTGCGGCGACCGGCAGCTGGTGGTCCCACATCCATGCATGGGGGTGGTCTTGATCCCGAAACGCACGGTGGGCATGTCCACGGTGGCCGGCATGACCGTCAGCCCAGTAAATCGTCAGAAGAGATGATAAGCGGAAGGGGAATTTAGCGGGGCTACAGTCGACGGATGGTCGACGATCAGCAGCCCGTGCCCCTGGAGTCCCGGCTCGGCTATCTCCTCAAGCATGCTCAGGCCGGACTGGCCAGGGCCTCGGCCGAGGCGTTGGCGCCGCACGGTGTGGACGGTCATGAGTTGGCCGTCCTGGTGGTGCTCGCGGCGGGTGAGCCGTTGTCGCAGGTCGAGGCGGCCGGGCGGCTCGGGGTCGACCGCACCACGATGGTGTCGCTGATCGACGGCCTGGAGGACCACGGGCTGGCGGAACGGCGGCGCAGTCCGCAGGACCGCCGGAAGAACATCGTCGAGCTGACGGCGGCGGGCCGGGACTGCCTGCGCCAGGGCGAGAAGGCCCGCCGTGCGGCGGAGCGCCGTTTCCTCGCCCCGCTGGACGAGGAAACGGCGGCCTCACTCGTACGGGCACTGCGAACGCTGGTGCTCGCCGAGCGGGAGTGAGCGCCGGAATCCGACGCTCCGCGGGGGTGGATATGCAGGTGAAAGGCGCTCCGAAAGCTTGGTATTGTTGTCCATGTCGCCGCGGGGAATACCCCCGGTCAGGCGGCAGACACCTAGTCCGGGTGGCGGAATGGCAGACGCGCTAGCTTGAGGTGCTAGTGCCCTTTATCGGGCGTGGGGGTTCAAGTCCCCCCTCGGACACCAGTAGCGGTAGCGGTTACCATCAGTTACCGATTGAGACCCCACTTCGTGTGGGGTTTCTTGCGTTCCAGGACTGTGCCGTGACCTCAGCCGAGGGTGAAATCGTCGGCGACGACATTGGACTGGCCGTACCAGCCGTGGACGTAGACGGTGACCGCTCCGCTGCTTCCGGTGGTGAAGCTCACCTTCAGCTGGTTCCAACTCGTGCTGTTCGACCAGGTGTTGGCGGACGCGCCGCCGGTGACTCCGATGTAGGCGTACGGTCCCTGCACCCAAGCGGTCAGCGTGTAGCTGGTGTGGGGGGACAGGGTGACGTTCTGGTCGCATTCCCCGGTGCTGCTCGCGCTCGGGGTGACCTGGAGGCTGTGGCTGCCGCTGTGCACCGGCGTGGAGACCACCGCGCTGCCGCCCGTGCAGGTCCAGGGGCTCGAACTGCCGCTCTCGAAGCCCGCGTTGGTGAGCGCACCCCCGCCGCCACCTGTCGTGGTGACCGTGAGGGTGTACGTCGCGCTGTGGCTGCCGCTCGCGGCGGTGCCGGTGACGGTGATCGGATAGGTGCCGGCGGCGACGGACGAGCCGACCGTCGCCGTCAGGGTCGAACTGCCGCCGGAGGTAACGGAGTTGGGGCTGAACGAGACGCTGACGCCGGACGGTGCGCCGGAGGCGGCGAGGCCGACGGACTCGGTGCTGCCGGAGGTGACGGCGGTGGGGACGGCCGCGGTCGCCGAACCGCCCTGGACGACCGAGGCCGAGCCCGGCGACAGCGCCAGCGAGAAGTCGGTGCCGGTGCCTCCACCGCCCCCGCTGCCCTCGTACGGCACGAACGCGTCGGTGAACGCGAGGCTGTTCTGGCTGATCTCACTGCACGTGGGCAGGGAGTTGGCGCTTCCGCCGCACGCCTGGTCGCGGGTGATCGCCCAGAACGCCAGCCGGCCGACACTGTTCTGCGCGGCGAAGGTCTCCACCGTCTGGGCATCCGCCAGGGTGAAGGTGGAGCCGTCGTCGTTCTTGCCGATCATCGGAGTGATGCCGAGGTTGGCGTAGGTGTAACCGGAGTCGACCGACTGCATCTGCGCCAGCGTGGCCTTCGCCGCGGAGATCGCGCCCTGGCTCATCTCGGTGCCGGTACCGGCGTAGTAGTCCATGGCCATGATGTTGACCACGTCGATCTTGATGCCCGCGTTCTTGGCGGCCTTGAGGATGTTGACGCCGTCGCCGGTCAGCCCGCTGGTGAGCACCGGCAGGGTCATCGAGAACTGGAGGCTCGGGTTCGCCGCCTTGAGGTCCTTCATCGCCTGCATCTGGCGGGCCGCCGCCGCGGTGTCCGCGATGGCGGCGCCCTCGATGTCGAAGTCGAGCTGCGTGACGCCGTAGTCGTTGATGATGGGCTGGTATCCGGCGTCGATGCTGCTCTGGGTGGAGCATGTCCAGGCGAGCGGTTCGCCACTTGCGCCGCCGGAGGAGATGATCACGGAGGCGCCCTCGGCCTTGGCCCTGGCGATCTCGGGATCGGTGTAGGAGTCGTTGCCGATGGGGAGCGTGTCGCCCCATATCTGGTTGCAGCCGACGCCGAGCACGAAGGCCGCGGTGTAGGCCTTGAGTTGGTGTCCGGTGACGGCGGTGTCGAGCAGCCCTTCCTGGCTGTTCGACATGTCGACGTAGGGAGCCACGGAGTAGACGCTGCTTCCCGCGGCGCTGCTTGCGGGGGCCAGGGCGAGGGTGACGCCGGTGACCGACAGTGCGAGGGCGGAGACGGAGGCCGCGAGTCTTGCCAGGCGCATGACAGTACCCCTTTCGGGATGCCCATCGGGGGAAGGGGGGGCGGGGTGGGTCGCGCAGGGCATTGGTACATACCAAACAGCTCGCCGGACCCCTCCGTCAAGAGGACTAGACCAACTCGGTGCGCTGGGGTCGGTCGGGGTCAACTCCCCGCGGGCGTACGGTCGTAGCGGCCGTGTGTGTGCACGCTCAGGTGCTTTGGCCCTGCGGTGATCCGGGCTCGTCGGCGGAAGCGGGCGGGCCGTCCGTGGATGCGGCGGCGGAGTCCGCGAGCGGGGTGCCCGCGAGGTGCTCGGTGAGGAGTGCGCGGCAGACCGGGACGAGCGCCGCGTCGGACAGGCCTCGCTTGGGTAGGGTGGCGGAGGGTTTGCCCTCGTGGTCGAGGAGGACGAACTGTCGGTCGGACTCGCGGAGTTCGGAGAAAATCGACCAGGCGTAGCTGCTGGTTCGCCCGTCCGCGCGGGACGTCAAGGCGTACGGTCCGATCTCTGCTTCGTGTGTCTGACGCGGTGTCGGCGACCTGTGCCAGAATTTGCGTGCCCTGCGGCGAAGATCCCACGAGGTGGAGCGGACGAACGTTCTCAGCGTGTAGATGACGAAGCCCGACGCCAGGACCAGTGCGAGAAACGCGGCCGGCCGTGTGGGTGCGGCGGTGGCCAGCAGCACCAGCAAGGCCCACACCACCGTGAGTGTGAGGATCGCCTGGAACATCGCATGGCGCCTCACGCGCCGCCGTGCGGGGGAGAAGTAGCTCAGCATGTCCATGAGGTCGTCGATCTCCGGGACGTACCGCAGGGTCAGTGTCCGCTGCTGCATCAGTCCTCCTGCCCCGGGCCTGTGAGCCCGTGCATGGTAGTCGTCGACGCCGCAAGTAGGGAGTCCCAGGGCGCTCGTTGAACCCGCCTCTGCGTGAACTCCGTTTCCAGAAAGTCCCGTTGGCCTCGTTGACACACCGGCCGCGCACGCGTTTCACTCGACACTCGTGCATGGCAACGTTGTCAGGCCGTGGGAGCGACCAGGAACGGTTGCCTGTCGCCGGCGCGCCGGTGTTCTCCGGTGCGCCGCCACCTGATGTGCGAAGCACGAACTGCTGCGGAGGCAACCGATGGTGAGACCCCGACGCCCAGCCGCGCCACGCGACCGAGACAGATTCCCCGACAGGTTCCAGGACCGGTTCGCCGACAGGCTCTCCGGCCGATTCCGTCAACGCCTCGCCGTGCTCTGTGTGTTGGGCCTGACCGCCCTTCCGCTCACGGCGATCGGCAGCGCCCGGGCCGCGAGCACCGCGACGCCGCCCCTGGTGACCGACCCCGCGTCCCTCGTCAACCCGCTCATCGGTACCTCCGGCGCCGTGGACACCTTCCCCGGCCCCGACATGCCGGCCGGCATGGTGCAGTGGGGTCCCGACACGACGCCGAACCGTCCCGACGGCGGCGGTTACGAGTACGGCGACAACAAACTCTCCGGGTTCAGCCTCACCCACGTCTCGGGACCCGGCTGTCCCGTCGCGGGCGACCTGCCGATCCTCCCGATGACTGGCGCGCTCTCGGGCGACCTCGGCAGTACGTCCGTCGGTTTCGGCCACGCCGACGAGCAGGCCGGCATCGGGCGGTACAAGGTCACCGACGCGAACGGCGTGAAGACCGAACTGACCGACACCACCCGCGCCGGCCTCGGCACCTTCACCTTCCCCACGGGTCAACAGGCCAACCTGCTCTTCAAGTTGAGCGGCGGCGCCACCCAGATCGACGGGACCCGCGTCCAGGTGGTGAACGACAAGGAGATCATCGGCGCGATCGACAGCGGTCACTTCTGCGGCGCGAGCAACCGATACACGCTGCACTTCGACGTCAAGTTCGACCGGCCGTTCACCGCGAGCGGCACCTGGGTCGGCTCCACCATCACCCCCGACGCGACCTCACTGAAGGCGGGCAGGGTCCAACTCGCCCCGCGGAAGCCCGAGTCGGCACCGCTGAAGGAGAAGCACTTCACCGTCCCGGCGAAACCCGCCCCGACGATCCACGGGAGCAGTGCCAAGTCGAAGGCCTCCCGTTCGTCGGCCACGACATCGGCCGCCCAACCCCCCACCACCGGTGCCAACGGCATGTACCTCACCTTCGACACCGCCACGAACCCCACGGTGAGCGCGAAGGTCGGCGTCTCCTACACCAGCGACGCGGGCGCGGCGAACAACCTCGCCACCGAGATCAGGAACTGGAACCTCGGCGCGGTCGAGAAGGCCAACCACGACGCCTGGAACACCGTACTGAACAAGATCCAGGTGGGCGGCGGATCGGCAGACCGGCAGACGCAGTTCTACACCGCGCTCTACCACGCGCTGCTCCACCCGAACGTCTTCTCCGACGACAACGGCCAGTACATGGGCATGGACAACCAGGTCCACACCCTGGCCAAGGGTCAACAGGCCCAGTACGCCACCTACTCCGGCTGGGACACCTACCGCTCCCAGACCCAGCTGATGGCGATGGTCGAACCCAAGGTCGCCACCGACGTCGTCACCTCGATGCTCAACGGCTATGACCAGACGGGCCTGTTGCCCAAGTGGGCCTCGAACAACGGCGAGAGCTACGTCATGGTCGGTGACCCGGCCGCCGGCATCATCGCCGACGCGTACGCCTTCGGCGCGACCGGCTTCGACACGGCCAAGGCACTCGCGGCCCTCCAGCACGAGGCCACCGTCCCCAACAACGACCGCCCGGGCGAGGCGGTCCGGGACGCGAAGGGCTACCTCCCACTCGACGAGAACGACTACAACTGCTGCAACTTCTACGGCCCCGTCTCCACCCAACTCGAGTACGACTCCGCCGACTACGCCCTCGCGGCCTTCGCGAAGTCGCTCGGAAAGACGTCCGTCTACGAGAAGTTCGCCACCCGCGCCCAGGACTGGATGAACGTCTTCAACCCGCAGACCGGATACATGCAGGCCAGGAACAAGGACGGCCAGTTCGCCGCCGGCTTCACCCCCGGCACCTCCAACGGGTTCGTGGAGGGCACCTCCGCCCAGTACACGCCCATGGTCCCCTTCAACCTGCGCCAGCTCATCCAGGCCCGGGGCGGCGACCAGGCGTACTCGGCCTACCTGGACAGCCTGCTCGACGACATCACCGCCCCAGGCAACACCGACGCCGACCTGAGCAACGAGCCCAGTGTGGAGATCCCTTGGGAGTACGACTACACGGGTCAGCCCTGGAAGACGCAGGCCGCCGTCCGCGAGGCGCAGCAGAAGCTGTACTTCAACGCTCCGGTCGGCTCGTTCGGCAACGACGACCTCGGCGCGATGAGTTCGTGGTACGTCTGGTCCGAGCTCGGCATGTACCCGGAGACCCCGGGCACCGACACCCTGGCGCTCGGCAGCCCGGTGTTCCCGGCGGCCAAGGTGACCTTCGGCAGCGGGAAGACGGTGCGGATCAACGCACCGCAGGCCGCGCCCGACGCGCCGTACGTGCAGTCGCTCGCCGTCAACGCCAAGGCGTGGAACGCCCCTTGGCTGACGTACCAGAAGTTCCAGGGCGCGGGCACGATCGACTTCACGCTCGGCACGCAGCCCAACACATCCTGGGCGTCCGACCCGTCGGCGGCGCCGCCGTCCGACACCACGGGCGGCGGTCGGGTGCTGGCCGCGACCGGTCCGGACAACGGCCTGGTGCTCCCGCCGGGCACGGCAGGTGACAGCACACTCGACCTGACCAACCTCAACAGCACGGCCGTCACGGTCGATTGGAAGGCGACGGCCCCCGCCGGCGTCACGCCGGACACGGTGTCCGGCTCGCTGACGGTGCCCGCGTCGGGCAGTGCCGAGGCGAAGGTCCGGGTGGCGGCCGGCGCGGACGAGGGACTGTTCCCGGTCACGTTCGCGCTGACCGACCACAACACCGGTGCGGCACTGGCCGGGGCGACCCTCCGGGTGGCGGTGGCCAAGGCCGGCGCGCTGTGGCCGTACAACACGAACGAGGGTGTCTATCCCGACGGCGCCACCTTCTCGGGCGGCTTCGACGGCGGCGGTTGGGCCTTCTCGCAGAACGCGCTGGCGGCCGCGGGCGTCACGAGTGGCTCGCCTCTCACGGTCGACGGCGTCACCTACACCTGGCCGACCGTGGCCTCCGGGCAGTTGGACAACCTGGAGATGGCCGGCCAGACCATCTCGATGCCGGCCGGTACGTCGGGCACGTCGCTGGGCCTGCTCGGCACGGCGACCAACGCGCCGACCGACGGCAGCGGGGTCGCGGGCACGGTGACCGTCACCTACACCGACGGCAGCACCGCACAGGCGACGGTCGCCTTCCCGGACTGGACCCTCAACGGCGGTGCCCGCACCCCGCTTCCGGGTGTCACGACAGCCGCCACCACCGCCTACCGCAACACCGGGAGCGGAGGCCGCGACACCGTGAAGACCTACGTCTTCGCCACGAAGGTCCCGCTGGACCGGTCCAAGCAGGTCGCGTCGATCACCCTCCCGGTGACGGGCTCGACAGGCACCGACCACCTCTTCTCCTACGGCTTCGGCCAGTAGCCGACGACCAACAGGCAGCAACCAAGAGCCAGTTGAAGCAGAACCGGCCCGAGGGGTCGCGGGCGTAGCAGCCGTGACGTGCTGCCCCGCACGCGCCCCCTCGGGCCGCCGTACGTCTGCCGCGCGACGACCACAGGGCCGGCGCTCTCCCGTCATGGGGCACCTCGACCCCGCGAGGCTGCGGCGGTTGGACCGTCGTGGGCGGCACCAGCGCCTCGGCGCCGTACGTGGCGGGAGTGATCGCGCTCGTCGGCGACCCGGGCTCCTTCCCCGACGCGTCCCGCCTCTGCTCCGCCCCGGCGACGGGCCTCGACGACGTGACCGACGGCGCGAACGGCACCTGCGACGGCGACTGCCTCTGCACCGCCGTACCGGGCTACGACGGCCCCACCGGCAACGGCGCGCCGAACGGACTGTGGGCGTTCTGACGCGGTCCCTGCGGCGACGTCAGTGAAGGTGAACCAGGATCCGGCCCGCGTTGGTCGGATCCTGTTCCACCCGGGCGTAGAGCTTGCGGATGTGCTTCTGCGCCAGCACGGCCAGCACCCGCTTCTTCAACTGGCCCGTCCCCTTGCCCGGGATGATCTGGACGATGTCGACCCCGGTGGCGGCGGCCTTGAAGAGGGTCTGCCGCAGGGCGGTGTCGATGTCGCGGTCGCTGCGGAAGTAGGGGTGCAGATCCAGGGTGATCAGGGCCATCGCCTCCGGGGGCTCGTCGTACGGTCGCAGCGTATGCGAGAGCGCTGCGCGTGCCGCGGCCGGCCGACCGCGTCTGGAGGAGTACATCCCGAGGCTGACACATCGCCCGGAAATCCGCCGGAGGCCCGATGACGCTCCCGCCGTCCTGCCTGCAAGGTGGCGGCCATGGGTGAACCCAGAGAACTGACGAAACGTCACAGACGTTCCTTATCAAGCCGGTTGGCGGCTGTCGCGGCCGTCCTCTGTCTGACCTCGGCCACGGTCGCGCTGCTTCCCGCGTCCTCGTCCGCCGCGACGGGACCGGGCGGCGAGACGCTGGCCAAGGGCGGACACACGGTCCGCATCAGCCGGACCGAGTACGGCGTACCGCACATCCTGGCCCAGGACTTCGACGGGCTGGGATACGGCTACGGGTACGCGTTCGCGCAGGACAACGTGTGTGAACTCGCCGACCACGTGGTGACGTTGAGGGGGGAGCGGTCCCGGTTCTTCGGGGCCGACGGACAGTCCGGCGAGGGCGAGGGCGAGGTCCAGGGCTCCAACCTCGCGAGCGACACCTACTACAGCGGGCAACTGCGCGCGGGCACCGTCCGTCAACTCCTCGCGCGGAAAGCGCCCTTGGGACCGACGGCCGAACTGCGCCGGATGGTCGAGGGATACGCCGCCGGCTACAACCGCTATCTCCGGGACACCGGCGTCGACCACCTGCCGGACCCGACCTGCAAGGGCAAGCCCTGGGTGCGGCCGATCACCGCGCTCGACCTGTGGAGTGTGGTCTACGACGTCGTCCGGGTGACCGCGACGGTCCCCCTGGTCCCGGACATCGGCGATGCGAAGCCACCTACGGCGGCCGGTGACTCGGCCACCACGACGGGCACCGGCTCCGGCGCCACGACCGGCATCACCTCCGGCGCCACGACCGCCACCGCGTCCGGCGTGCCGTCCGTGAAGGCCGCCGCCCCGGGCTTCGGCAGCAACGGCTGGGCCCTCGGCCGGGACGCCACCCGCACCGGCAACGCGATGGTCCTCGCGAACCCGCATCTGCCCTGGGCCGTCGGCTACTTCCGCCTCTACCAGGTGCAGTTGACGATCCCGGGCACCCTGGACGTGTCCGGCGCGGGCCTCTACGGCACCCCGCTGGTCGAGATCGGCCACAACCGCACCCTCGCCTGGACCCACACCGCGACCGACGCCGAGCACGCCTCCGTCTACGCGCTCAAGCTCGCGCCCGGCGACCCGACCAGCTACGTCGTCGACGGCAGGACCGTACCGATGGAACGCCGTACGGTCCCGGTCATCGTCCGGGGTGCGGACGGCAAGCTGTCGACCGTCCACCGGACCCTGTACTCCTCGCGTTTCGGAGCCGTCCTGTCCTCCGGCTGGACCACGACGACCGCCTACGCGATCCGGGACGCCAACACCGGCAACCTGCGTGCCATGAACACCTGGCTGGCCATGGGCAAGGCGCGGAACATCGGTCAACTCCGCGCCGCCCAGGACACGTTCCAGGGTGTCCCCTGGACGTACACCCTCGCGGCCGACACCAGTGGCCGCACGTACTTCACCGACTCCTCTGCCGTCCCGCACCTCACCGACGCCCAACTCGCCCACTGCACCCTCCCGAACGACGAGGGGCCCACGGCCCTGGACGGTTCGACGTCGGCCTGCGCCTGGGGGAGTGACCCCGACGCGCTCGTGTCCGGCCTCTACGGACCGTCCCACCAGCCGAAGTTGACCCGCACCGACTACGTCGCCAACTCCAACAACGGCCCCCAGTACGTCAATCCGGAGGCGCCGATCGCCGGGCTCCCGGGTGTGTACGACACCGATCCCCACCTCGACGGGCGGTCCCAGCTCGGGCTCCGCATGATCGCCGAACGCCGGGACGGCACGGACGGGTTGGGCGCCCCGGGCTTCACCGAGGCGACCCTGCGCGCGTCGATGCTCGGCAACCGCGTCCGGTCGGCCGAGACGGGCCGCGACGACATCGTCGCCATGTGCCGCGCCCACCCGAGCCTCACGGCCACGGACGGCACAGAGGTCGACGTGACGCGGGCCTGCACCACCCTCGCCCGCTGGGACACCCGCGCCGACACCACCAGCCGGGGCATCGTGCTCTGGAGCGCGTTCTACAACCGGCTCCTCGACGGCGGCCCGCCCGACACCTGGCGCCGCGTCCCCTTCGACCCCGCCCAACCCCTCACCACACCAAGGGGATTCAACGGCGAAGACCTCCGCGTCCAGCGCGCCCTGGCCGACGCCGTCCAGGACTTCGCGGCCGGTGACCTCCCGGTCGACGTCGAGCTCGGTGCCGTACAGAAATGGGCCGGCATCCCGCTGCCCGGCTGCGACGTCGGCTGCTTCGACGTCGTGGAGGCGGGCCCCGACTCGGGCACCGGCACCCCGACGGCCGGAGCCTTCGGCAGCAGCTTCCTGATGACCGTCGAACTGACCCCGGACGGCCCCCGCGCCCACACCCTCCTGACCTACGGCGAGTCCGCGAACCCGACCTCGCCCCACTTCTCGGACCAGACCCGCCTCTTCTCGCGCAAGCAGTGGGTCACCGAACGATTCACGCAGGCAGAGATCGCCGCCGCCCCGGGGCTGGAGGTGACGACCCTGCGCAGGTGACGGGGGTCGAGGTGGCACGGGCCGGTCGTAACTCGGCGGCCCCGACGCGAGGTTGACTGGTCTATACCCTTGACTGGTACAGACCAATACGGTTCAGTGAGGGACGTCATCCCCCCCACCACGGCCGCCCCCCCCACGTCGTGACCGGTCCGACCGGCCCGTGCGCACCGAGGCTCCGCTCCGCCCTGCCCTCGGCGGGGTACGGCCGTGCTCCACAGAGGAGTTGAACCCTGTGTCGAGACGCCGCATCGCCGCAGTACTGACCGCACTCGTCCTCGGTAGCCTGACGCCCGTGGTCCTCCCCGCCGCAGGCGCGTCCGCCGCCTCCTGCTCCAGCTATCCCAACTGGGTGGCCGGCCGGTCGTACGTGACCGGCAACATCGTCCGCTACACCGACGGCAAGGCGTACATCGCCGAGCACGACAACCCGGGCTACGACCCGGTCATCAGCACCTGGTTCTGGGAGCCGTACGCCTGTGACGGCGGCTCGACCACGCCCGTCGGCAATTTCGTTGTCACCGAGGCGCAGTTCAACCAGATGTTCCCGAGCCGGAACTCCTTCTACTCGTACAGCGGTCTCACCGCCGCCCTCAGTGCCTACCCGGGGTTCGCGACCACCGGCAGCGACACCACGAAGAAGCAGGAGGCCGCCGCCTTCCTCGCCAACGTCAGCCACGAGACAGGGGGGTTGGTGTACATCGTCGAGCAGAACACCGCCAACTACCCGACGTACTGCGACTGGAGCCAGTCGTACGGCTGCCCGGCCGGTCAGTCCGCCTACTACGGCCGCGGTCCCATCCAGCTGTCCTGGAACTTCAACTACAAGGCCGCGGGGGACGCGTTGGGCATCGACCTGCTCAACAACCCCTGGCTGGTGCAGAACGACTCGGCCGTCGCCTGGAAGACCGGCCTGTGGTACTGGAACACCCAGTCGGGGCCGGGCACGATGACCCCGCACAACGCCATGGTCAACGGCGCCGGCTTCGGCCAGACCATCCGCTCCATCAACGGCTCCCTGGAATGCGACGGCCGCAACCCCGCACAGGTCCAGAGCCGCGTCGACGCCTACAACCGCTTCACCTCCATCCTCGGCGTAAGCCCCGGCGGCAACCTCTACTGCTGAACGTGCGGCACGGGCACCGGTCGGACCGTTCCAAGGGCCGGTGCCCGTCCCACCCGCGCGTTCCAGGGACGGTGCGTTCCCGCAGGTCAACCCCTGTGTGAGCGTTCCGGCTTCCCATGATCCCCGACGGTTGTGGCCGCCGGGACGGATCTCCCCGCACGCTGCGGTCGTTCGACAGCGCGACCCACCACGACCGGGTGGCTCGCCTTCCACCACCGCACCCAGGGGGAACCCGATCATGACCGTCACCACCTTCCGCCGCCGTACGGCACTCCTCACCGCGACCCTCGCCACGGCCGCCACGCTCGCCCTGGCCGCCTCCGGCACTGGCTCGGCAGCCACCGCCGCGAAGTCGGGCAGCACCACCTGCACCGGCGCGAACACCAAGGTCACCGCGCAGACCGTGGCCCGTCCGGTGAAGCACCTGCTGCTGACCGTGAAGAACACCGGCTCCAAGACCTGCTCCCTGTACGGCTACCCGGCCCTCCGCTTCCAGGACGCCCAGGCCGTCCCCCCGGTCGTCGAGGACTCGCAGCCGCAGGCGGTCACCACGCTCCGCCCCGGACAGTCGGGCTACGCGGGCGTCAACCTCTCCGCCGCCGACGGCAGCGGCACCGGCGGCTACACCGCCAAGACGCTCTCGGTGATCTTCCAGAACCGCGCGCTCGACTTCGTGGGCTCGGGCGTCAAGGTCCCGCTGCCCGCCAAGGGCGTCTACATCGACAGCTCCCTGCGCACCACCTACTGGCTGGCCGACCCCCAGGACGCCCTCAACTGGTAGGCCGCAGCGCACGGATGGGACGAACCGGCCGCGCGCGGCCGATCTCCGGGCCCTTGGAGGAGGGCTGCCCCCGCCGACAGGGGCAGCCCCACGCGTATACCGCCAGGGGAGGTGCGGTGACGGATGCCTTGCCATGACAGCCGTGGGGTTGACCAACACTGCCGGCCCCCGACACTTCCCGTTCCCCTGGCGGTAGGACCAGCTTGGGGTATCGGGCGGGTGCGTGGGGCCCGAACTCCCGGAGATCGGTGGCGATATCGGTGCACGTAGGCGTCGGCGCGGGGCGCGGAAGGGGTACCTAGGTACCCGGTACCTACGCCGACGTGGTGCCCTCGGGCTGTGCCGCGGCCAGGATCTCGGTACGTGAGGCGATCCCCAACTTGGCGAGGATGTGCTCGACATGGGCGTCCACGGTCCGCTTGGAGATGACGAGCCGTTCCGCGATCTCCCGGTTGGACAGGCCCTGCGTGACGAGCGCGGCGACCTCGCGCTCCCGGCGGGTGAGCGGGTCGGCGGGACGGGTGTCCGCGGGGGCGGGCCGGGCCGCGGGGAGGCCGGGCGGCTCGTCCGCGTCGCTCCGTACGGCGTCCAGGAGTTCAC
>NZ_JAENRY010000009.1 GCF_016612545.1 Streptomyces sp. MBT65
TGCTGCTCGGGCATCCCGCCCGCGCCGCCGACCAGGGCCGTAGCGACGTACTGGCCGAGTTGGATCCCAACTCCGTGCGTCCCTCGGTGGATCTGCTGACCTCCGTGCTGACGCTCGCGGGCGGGATGCCCGAGCAGCAACTGGCCCGGCTGCGCCCGCTGGTGCGCCGACTGGTCGACGAACTGGCCAAGGAGCTGGCCACCCGGCTGCGCCCCGCGCTGTCCGGACTGGCCACCCCGCGCCCGACCCGCCGCCCGGGAGGCCGGATCGACCTGCCGCGCACCCTGCGGGCCAACCTGGCGCACGCCCGCAAGAGAGCCGACGGCAGCACCTTGGTCGTGCCGGAACGGCCGGTGTTCAGCACGCGTTCACGCAAGGAGGCGGACTGGCGGCTGATCCTCGTGGTCGACGTGTCCGGGTCGATGGAGGCCTCCGTGATCTGGTCGGCGCTGACCGCGGCCGTACTGGGCGGCGTGCCCACGCTCAGCACGCACTTCCTGGCGTTCTCGACGGACGTGATCGACCTGACGGACCGGGTCGAGGACCCGTTGTCCCTGCTGCTGGAGGTGCGGGTGGGCGGTGGCACCCACATCGCGGCCGGTCTGGCCCACGCCCGCTCCCTGGTGACCGTGCCCAGCCGGACCCTCGTGGTGGTGGTGAGCGACTTCGAGGAGGGCTACCCATTGGGCGGCCTCCTCGGCGAGGTACGGGCGCTCGCGAGTTCCGGGGTGCACCTGATGGGCTGTGCCGCACTGGACGACACCGGTACGCCGCGCTACTCCGTGCCCGTCGCGCAGCAACTCGTCGCGGCCGGGATGCCCGTCGCCGCCCTCAGTCCCCTCGCCCTCGCCCGCTGGGTGGGCGAACGCCTCCGCGGAGAGACCCGATGAACCCCCAACTGCCCCCGGTGGCACCCGAGGTGGCCGCTGCCGCCGTGGAGGCCCTGACCTCACGCCTGCGCAAGAAGCTGGACGCCGCGATCGAGACGTACGCGGCCGCGCCCGTCACCGTCGAGGGAGCCGTACGACGGGTGCGGTGCGGTGAGGACGCGGAGGTCGTCCTCGCTCCGGGTCCCTCGGGTGCGGTCACGGATGCCGAACAGGCCGTGTGCAGTTGCCTGTTGGCGCCACGGTGTCTGCACCGCGCCGCCGTGCTG
Organism: Streptomyces sp. MBT65; assembly: GCF_016612545.1. Lineage (GTDB taxonomy): Bacteria > Actinomycetota > Actinomycetes > Streptomycetales > Streptomycetaceae > Streptomyces. The sequence continues at coordinate 1,157 of NZ_JAENRY010000009.1, forward strand.
GGCGCCTGTCCGGTGGCCGACGCGGAGGCAGCCGTAGCCGAGGAGGTCGAGTCGCCGGAGCGGAACACTGTTGACGCCGACGTCGATGTGCCCGGAGTGGATACCGTAGCGGCGCCGCAGGCGGGCCCCACGGACGCGCAGCTCGCAGCCGCTCGCTCACTGTGGGCCGCCGGGGCCGCGGTGCTGGCCGCCGGGGTGCCCGCGGCAGGTGCGGTGGCGCAGGCTGAGGTGCTGCGCGCCTCGCACACCGCGCGACTCGCCGGGCTGCACCGTGCCGAGGCGGCGGCGCTGCGGGTGGTCCGTGGAGTGCGCGGCGCCCGGTCCCGCCACGACGGCCACCGGCTGGCCGATCTGGTCGCCGCCCTGCGTGAACTCCTGCTCACCACAAGCCTGTTGGCGGCAGCCGATCCGGCCCCGGCGCTGGTCGGAACCGCCCGCCGCGCCTACCGGCCGGAAGGCTCCTTGCGCGTGCACGGGGTGTGCCGCGAGCCGGTGATCTCCGCCACCGGGTACGGCGGTGTGGTCACGCATCTCATCGCCGACGACGGGCGCTGGTTCACCGTCGCGGATGTGAAACCGGGCGGGGTCGCCCGTGCGCGCGGCGCCGCCACGGCCACCGTCGCGCTCGGTTCGGGCAGCCTCGACCATGCCGGGCTCTCCCGTGGCGGGCTGCTGATCTCGGGGGCGACGCTGTCCTCGGACGGCCGTCTCGGCGCCGGCAAGGGAGTCCGGGCGACGCCGCTCTCGGGCCTCTCCTGGACATCGGGCCCCTTGGCCGCCCTGTTCGCCCGGCCGCTCGCCGAGGCCGTCGCCGCCCGGCTCGGGAACGTTCCGGTGAGCGACCCGGAGGAGGCCGAGCGGACGGACGGTGAGCTCATCGGCTGCGATCTGGTCATCGTCGGAGTGGTCGACCACCAGTTGCTCGCACAGGAGTTGACCCCCGGCCGGCCGGAGACGGACGGCCTCCTGATCCGCTTGCTGCCGTCGAACGGCCACCCCGACCTCGCCCACACCGCGAACCTTCGCCGACTGGCCGCCCGCCCCGGGCTGCGGCTGCGCGTCGTCGGCCGCCTCGACCCCGATCGCGCGGCCACGCTCCGGCCACTCGCCGTCGGCCCGGTGCCGGACGAGAGTACGGCGACGCTGCGTCTGCCGACGGAATGGCTGGGCCACGCCGATCTCGGCTACGACCGCATCGAGGGCATTCATCTACCGCCCGCCGACGCCCTGTCGGAGACGCCCGGGTTCCTCTCCGTCCCGCCGGACCCGGTGGCCGAGGCGCCGTTGTGGCGGCTGCGGCGCTTGGTCGAGGTCGCCGTGTCCGGCGGCCGCAGGGCCGCCGCCGAACCCGCGCGCGACGGTGACCGGGCCGGAGCCGTCGTGACGCTGCGGCGGGCCGGTTTCCGGACAGCCGCGGACCTGTCGCACGCCCTCGCCTCGGAGGCGGACCGGCGCGGCCGCGATGTCTTCGGCCGTACGGAGGAAGCCGATCCGGACGGTTACGCACGGGCCTGGCTCGCGGCGGCCGTCTATCTGGCCGGTACGGAACGGGCACTGGTCCGGGCCACCTGGCAGCCGTCGGACACCATCTGAATCCGGACCACCGGGCCGATTCCCTGAGCGGTGACCGTCGCCCGGCGCCTCAACCGCTCACGGGTCGATGGAAGAGATTCCGGTCTCCTCTTTCGTCCCGTGCCGTGCCTTCAGTCTCCTGTGTCCGATGCCTGGGCGGCCCTCAACTCCCGCTTGTCGGTGGGCAGTTCCTGTTGGACTCCGCGGCGCAGGCCGAACAGGGCGACCACGAAGGCGACAGCCATGATCACACCCATACCGAGGAGAACCGAGCGCGTGGCTTCGGCCACGTCCAGTCGGACGAAGTGCGGAATGGACGCGGTGCTGCCGCTGCCCTGTCCTGAACTCAGTTGGGAGATCGACTTGGCCTCCCGGCTCGCCGCCGCATGGCCCATTCCCTGCGCGATCAGCGAATCGGTGATCCGTGACTGGAGCACCGAGGCGAAGATCGTGCCGAGGACGGCCAGGCCCAGGCTGGAGCCGTAGTTGCGCACGGTCTGGGTGGCTCCGGTCGCCTCGCCGTAGGAGAGCTGGGAGACCCGGTTGACCGCGTCGGTGTTGGACTGCCCCAGCATCAGGCCCATGCCCGCACCCGCGAGCACGATGCACCACACGATGCGGCTCTCGCTCAGTTCGGTCACCCGGCCCGCCCACAGGAAGAAGCCGACGCAGGCCAGTGCGCAGCCCAGCACCACGGGTCGCTTGGCGCCGATCCGGTCGAGCATCCGTCCGCCGATCTGCGCGGCGACGACGAAGCCGAGGAAGACGTAGAGGAGGTCGAGGCTGGCCTCGGAGGCCTTCTTCCCGAGGGCGACCTCCGCGTACACGCTGGTGAAGAAGAACACCGGCACGAAGGCCGCCATGGCCACGCCCAGGACGATGTTCTGCACCAGGAAGGCCCGGTCACGGAACAGGTCGACGTCCAGCAGCGGATGGGTCGTTCGCTTCTCGACGAGGACGAAGACCAGGAGCAGCAGCAGGCCCACGACGATGCACAGCCAGGTCGCCGCGGAGTCCCAGCCCCACAGATAGGACTGCTGGAAACCGAAGATGCTCAGGGCCACACCGGCCACGATGAGTGCCAGTCCGCGGTAGTCCATCGGGGCCGGGCGGTTCGGGGTGTGCGGGCGTGCCATCGCGATGAGCACCAGTGCGACGACGGCGACGGGGATGTTGACCCAGAAGATGGCCCGCCAGGTCCACTGCGTCAGCCAGCCGCCGAGGATCGGTCCGACCGCGGTGAGACCGCCCGCGATCCCGAAGAAGAGGGCGAGCGCCTTGCCGCGCTCCTGCAACGCGTAGGAGTTGACCACGATGGCCAGGGCCGCCGGGTACATGAGCGCGCCGCCCGCCCCCTGGAGCGCCCGGAACGCGATCAGCCATCCCTCGGCTGCGCCGCCCTTGGGCGTCAGCCCGCACAGTGCGGACGCCGCGGCGAAGACGACCACCCCGAGGACGACCATGCGCCGGTGCCCGACAGTGTCGGCGAGCCGTCCTCCGAAGGCGAACAGGGCGGCCATCGCGAGCAGGTAGGAGTTGATGGCCCACTGCACGCCGGTGTTCGTCAGGCCCAGCTCCGCCTGGATGTTCGGTGCGGCGATGGACACGATCGTCTGGTCGATGAACGTCATCGCCACCGCGAAGATCATCGCGGTCAGCGTCAGCCGACGCGACGAGGAGGAGGTTCCAGTTCCGGACATCGGTGCCCTTTCCGAGCCGTGTGCGGTTACGAGGTGGCGGTCGCCCACGCCCGGCCCGGTGGCGGAGCAGGCGGTGGACGGAGTCCACAGCGGGCAGGCGCGATCAGGGTCCGCGCAGCCGTACCGAACGATGCTTCGGCGGAACACGTCATACGGGCATCTCCACTCGCCTCGATGAGGCTCATGGTCGCCTCCAGCTGCGACTTCCGCATCCGTCGGCCGGGCCGACACCGCCGGGAGACGGCGGCGGCTACGGCATTTCGACGCGGCGGCAAGGGGAGAGGGCACTCCTTCGGAACCTCTGGGCTCACTTCGTCCGAGCGGGTTGGAGACGGCCACCAGCACGTCGCACGTCGACTGCGAGGCGGAATACCCGCGAGGGAGCTGGGTGCGGAGGTCGCCGAGGACAGTACGGCCGGCCACCCCACGGCACTCGCCCGCACGCCCTGCGGCAGGCAACCGGATCGAACGTCCGACGTCCGCTCGACGCCGGGTCGGCGTCCACCCCGGATGAACGCCGACCCGGCCCCTAGCACCCGCGCCACGCCGCCGACGGGCGGGAGCGAGCGCGGTCCATCACCTGACGTCGACGAAGTCACCCGTCGCCGTGGACGGTCCGGTGGTGGCGGTGCCGGTGAAGACGTAGCGGAAGTAGCCGTCGGACTTGGCCTTGGTGGTGGTCTTCAGCTTGCCGCCGACACCGCTCGTGACGGTCTTCAGCGCGGTGTAGACCGAGCTGCCCTTCTTACGGAACTGCAGCTGGACCGGTCGGCTCTGGTAGCCGGTGTAGGTGCCGCTCTCCCAGTTGGCGCGGGTCAGCTTCCCGGTGACCGTGATCGTCCTGCCCTTCTTCACCGGCTCCGGCGAGGCGTTGACGGTCACCTTGGCGGCCCGCTTGAAGTCGGCCGTGCCGGAGACGTCGATCTCCGTCCAGTCGTCGGTGCTGTCCTGCGCCCCGGCGAGCACCTTCCAGGTACCGGCGAGGGCGTTGTGGTCGAAGTCCCGTGCGGCGTCCACGCCGAAGCTCACCTTGCACGTGGAAGTGGTCGGGTCGGCCGCCGACACCGCGCAGGTTCCCGCCGGTGGGTACAGCGGCAGGATGCCGTCGGCGTCGTCGGTGTTGGGACCGTGCCACAGGTAGGCCCAGGACGCGACGACGGCCTCCGGGTCGTGGGCCGTCCATGTGATCGTGACGGTCTTTCTGGTGGTCAGGCCGAGCACGATGTCCTTGCCGCCGTTCACCACGACGTTCGAGAACGTGGTCTGGTCGGCAACGGCCGTGTCCGCCGCGTGGGCGGTGGCCGGAAGCACCGATGCGGAAAGGGCGGCCGTCAGAAAAGTGACGGCGACGGTCGGGCGGATGCGCATGAAGTCCCCCCTCGGGACGCTGGGTTCGCCGCTTCCCCGTACGGCGGAACCTGATGGTGTGTCATCGATGGCTAGACCCACGAGGGACGGTTCCGGTTGCCCCGCTCTTCGAACCAGTGTCCGCATGTGCGGGGCAATCGCCGCTTCGGTGCCGGCGCCACCGAAGCGGCCCGGCGTGAGCTGAGCGAGGAGAGTGTGGTCGAGGTAGTGAAAGCGGAAGCCGCCGAGCGGCTGGAGGTCGCCGCGCAGTTGACCGCGCCCGCGCACCGAGCCGCACAACTCCGCGCCGAGACCGCCGAGTTGCTTCGCTTCCTCGACGGTTCGGGCGACGCGTAGCAAGACAGCTCTTCGCGTCGCCCCCGAAGGGACTCATGAGAAGGACGGGGAGCAGACGGGCACGGCGCCCACTCAGTCACACGTCAGCGTCGGCATCCCCCAGTCCCCGTGGTCGTTGCCGTTGCCGTCGCCCGCGTCACCGACCTTGAGGTCGATCACCTGGGCGCCGCTGACGTCGACGTCGATCGGCACCGCGGCCTGTTTCCCGTGGATCGTCGGCGTGGTGACCAGCGTCTTGCCGTCGGCGATGACGGAGAAGGTCACCGTGCCCGCACCGCCGGTCTCGTCGTCGACGCCCACGTCCGCCGTCAACCGCGAGCACTGTCCGGCGAGATAGAGCTCGACGTCGCTGACGGAGTTGGTGCCCAGCCCCTTGGTGTAACCGACGCCGGCGATGGTGATCGGACGGCCGTCACCGGCCGCCTGCTCGCCGACGCTGGTGTCCCGTTCCACCGGGCCCCATCCGTTGGTGGACGACAGGAACGACAGGGCGCTCACATCGCTCGTCCCGGCCGGTGGAGCCGGCGGGATCCCGCGGACGATGCGTTCGTCACCGCCCGTGGCCTGCCGTCCGTTCTGCCGGTAGCGCACGGTGGTGCTGAGTGCCGAGGCGGAGGGCAGTGTTCCGGTCGGCGGCGCGACCTTCCAGGTGAAGGTGGCCGACCCGCCGGGCCGCAGCCGCTCCACCGACGTCGGGCTCGTGGCACTCACTCTCCAGCCGTCGGGGGCGGAGAGCGCCGCCGTCAGTCCGGACGCGGCCGGTCGGTCCTTCGGCACCCGTACCGTCGCCCGGGCGGTGAAAGCCTGCCCGGGTTGCGCGGTGTCCGGCGCGTCCAGGGTGACATCCGCTCCCGGGCGCTTCGGCATCGCGTAGGTCCGGGCGTCGTAGCGCGGGCTGTCGTTCTGTGCGACGCGGAGGGACGAGGCGTAACTGCCGTAGTCGGTCAGCGAGACCTTGCCGAGGCCGCCGGTGCTGCCGTCGAGGTTCCACACGGCGATGGCGATGCTGTTGTGGCCGTCGGGGTTCAGGATGCCGTTGGGGACCGGGAACGTGTGCTGCGGGCCCAGGTAGTTGACGTAGTTGCCGACCTGCCAGCCGTTCACGAAGATCGTGGCGCGGTACTTGCGGGACGGGTCGTCGGTGAACGTCAGGCCCAGCGAGGTGTCCTGGCCGTGCGGCAGGTCCAGCTTGGCGTCGGTGCGGTACCAGGAGACTCCGGGTGTCGTGTCGGTCGTCGGGAGGGACACGCGGTTCCAGCCGCTGTCCGGGTAGCCCGGCAGGGACCAGCCGGCCCGTTCGCCGTAGAGGCCGCCCGTCGACAGGGGGCCGCGGACCGTGTCCTGGAGGTCCTCGCCGCCCCGTACGCCCTGGAGGCGCCAGGTGACGGACGTCAGTGGCGCGCCGACGAGGGAGGCGCTGGTGAGGCCACGCGCGGTCTTGTTGCCGTTGGTGGAGTTGTAGTCCTCCTCGTGCCCCATGTTGACGGTGAGCACGGAGAGGACGTTGTCGCCCGTGGACTTCACCGAGCCGGCCGGGAAGGTGAAGTCACCGCTGCCGGTGGTGGAACTGCCCAGGAAGGTCCCGTTGAGCCACACGGAGAACGCCTGCGCGCCTCCCCCGGAGTCCGACACCAGGTGGATGCCGGTCTCCTTGCCGCCGGCGCGGAAGCGGCCGCGGTACCACGTGTTGCCGGTGTGGAAGCCGTAGTCGTCCGCGTAGAGCACCGGCAGCGAGTTGACGCCGGAGACGCTGTTGGTGGTCGCCTTGTCGGCCACCTGCCAGCCGGTGTCGTCGAAACCTGGGGCCGCTTCGGGGGATTCCTCGGCGTGCTTCCAACTGGTCAGTGTCGGCAGGTGAATCGGGGCGGCCACCGCGATCTTCCCGGCGATGCTTGCCCTGTTGACTGCCGGAGCGCCCAACGCCCTGCCGTTCCAGGTGACTTGGGCGGCGGAGGTGAACACCTCGATGTTCTTGTCGTCGGCGTTGTCGCCGGTGAGCGCCAGGGTGCGGCCGCCGTGCAGGCTGGTCGCCGTCCGCAGCAAGTGGGTGCCGCGCACGAGCACCGGGCCGCTCGCCGTGTCCTGGCGCCAGAACGTCTTCGCCGTGTCCTTGTCGCCGACGAGCAGGAGCAGCGGGCGGTTCCCGTCGCCGTTGACGGTGATCCGGATCAGGCCCTTGTGCGTGTAGTTGAGGCGCAGGTCCCCGGTGGCCGGGTCCCAAGTGGTCGCGACCGTACCGCCGTTGGCGGTCACGGTGGGCTCGGTGGCGTAGCGCAGAACGGTCTCGCCGTCGCTGTCCTCGTCGCCGTAGAGCACGGCGAGGTCCCGGTCCCCGATGGTCGCGTCGGTCATGATCTCGGAGGTCGAGTACTGCAACTGCGCTTCGCCGAGGCGGTAGTTGGCCACGATCACATGCGAGTCGCGGCCGTCGAGCGTGATCGCGGTGCCGGGCTGCTGCGGCACGACCGGGTAGGTCGGCTCCGCGCCGGCCTCGGCCGTCGGCACGTCGATGGCGTCGACGGCCACGTAGTTGTCCGTGGAGCCCGAGGCGTGGTTCCCGGCGACGACGATCTTCAGCGTGTGCGCGCCGGGGGTCAGACCGGTCTTCTGGAAGAGCACCGCGTGGCTCTCACTGCCGGAGTCGTCGACCGTCGCCGCCTTGGTGCCGTCGAGGTAGACGTCGGCGTAGCCGTGGTTGTTGGTCTTCGAGCCGATCCAGCGGATCGCGGTGCCGTCGAAGGGGACGGTGAGCGAGTCGCCCGCCTTGTTCGAGAACGACTCCGTGTGCTGGTAATCGCCCCCGGTGTAGCTCGTGTTGGCCACGTGTGACCACGAACCGGCGTACTGCAGCGCGGAGTCGGGGTCGTCCCAGGTGTAGGTGGTGTCGGCGGACGGCTGGGCGTTGAAGTCGAGTGAGATGTGCGTCCTGTCGACCGCGGTGGAGGTGGAGTTGCCGTGCCGCAGGACGTGGAACTGCGTCTTGGTGTCCGGGTTCATCCGGGCGGTGTCCACGACCGCCGAGTCGTCCGGTGGCGTGGCCCTGATCGCCTCGGTCTTCGTCAGCGGGGCGACCGCCTGCGTGAAGTACCCGATGAGCTTGTCCTCGTCGTACTTCGGGTCGAGTTGCCGGGTCTCCCGGATCGCGGCTCCATAGTCGTACGACGTGTAGTTCTGCGGCATGCCCAGCCAGCCCCAGTTGGTGCCGCCGTAGGTCATGTAGAAGCTCTGCGCGGTCGCGCCCACGGCGATGTTCTGCTTGTAGAACACGTTGGCGAACTGGTCGTTGATGAGCTGGGCGCACTTGTCGTAGCCCGGTCCGCCCCAGGGGTCGAAGGCGCCGCCCTGGAACTCCGGTGAGTACAGCGGTTTTCCGGCGGGGTGGTCGTAGCTGATGTCCGGGACGCCGTTCCACTTCGAGGGGTTGGAGCAGTCGAAGCCCTGGGGGTAGGAGTCCGGGCCGTCGACGTCCAATGCGCCGGTACCGGAGTTGAAGGTGCCGTTGTTGTTGCCGGTCAGCGGGACCGTGATGCCGTCGGCGCGGGCCTTGTCCTCCAGGTGCTGCATGTAGGAGCGGCCGGCGGTCGAGCCGTTGTAGTACTCGTTCTCGACCTGATAGGCGATCACCGACCCGGTGCCGTTGGTCAGTTGGTGGCGGGCGATGATCCGGTCGATCTGTGTCAGCCACTCGTCCGCGTACTTCAGGAACTGCGGGTCGTCGCTGCGGTTGTTACCGGCCTTGGTGGTCAGCCAGCCGGGCAGTCCGCCGCTGTCGACCTCCGCGTTGATGTACGGCGCCGGACGGGCGATGACGTAGAGGCCCGCCTCCTGCGCCATGTCGAGGAGCTTGTCGACGTCCCGCACCCCGGTGAAGTCGTACACGCCCGGCTTGGGCGAGTGGTAGCCCCAATCGAAGTACAGGGAGGTCGAGTTGAAGCCGGCGGCCTTCATCTTCTGGAAGATGTCGCGCCACAGGTCCTGGCTCGGGAGCCGGAAGTAGTGGAACTCGCCCGACCACAGATAGGTGCGCTTGCCGTCGACGAGGAAGGAGTAGCCGTCGAGGGTCACGGTGTGGGGCTGCGGACTGACGGCCGGCGGCTGCGCACTGACTGCGGGCGGCCGCTCTCCGATGTCCTGCGCCGCCGCGGTGGCCGGCGCGGTCAGGCCCGCCGCCAGGGCGATGGTCGCGGCCGTCGCCAGGACCGCCCTCCACCACCGACGCCGACCGGATCTCGCACCCTCTGAACCGTTCCGACTACCCCGCACGGCGGCCTCCAGACCGACTGGGCGAACAGCATCAAACAGACTCAGGCAAAGTCGAACAGTAAAGGTGTGCAGGGCGCACCACAATGGGGCGGGAGAAGACAATTGAGAGACCGGTCCTCACGCGCGCACCGGCCGACGTACCGCGATCGCGTCCCACACGAAACCGGCCGCCCACCCACGGGGACGAACCGTGGATGGGCGACCGGTTCCTGTGGGCGTCAGCCGTCAGCCGGTCGGTGTGGTGTCCAAGGGCGTCGGCGACAAGGTGTCGGTTCCGGTGCCCGGACACTCGGACAGTGACAGACCGTCGGGCCCGCCGGTGAGCGCCGTGGCCGTGACCCAGCCGGTGCCGCCCGCGTTGAGGAGCAACTCGACCCACAGGTCACTCGCGTAGCCGTGGGCCTGCACCGACCCGCCGTGCGTCACGCACACCGCCCGGTACTGGGCTCCCGGCTCGATGTGGCTGGCCTGTTCACCGGTCGTGCCGGGGGCCGTGCGTACGGGCGCGTACGCGGCAGCCTCCACCAGGGCAGTTCCTGGCACAACCGTCTCGGAAGGCTCCCCGGAGGGTTCGTCAGTACTGCTCGACGAAGGCGAGGGCGAAGTCGAGGACGAGGCCGAAGGCGAGGGTGCCGTCGCCGCGACATACACCGTGACCGGCGACCGTCGGCTCACCGTCACATGGTCCCCCGGCCCCGGTGCGCCCTCGTCCACCGGAGGCAACCGCACCGGGTCGGCCGAGCCCTCGGTCGGGATCACGACCCGTGCGACGGTGCCCTCCGTCACCCCGTCGGCCGGCTCCGCCGCGTACTGGACCTGAAGGCAGTCGGCCGTCAACTCCGCGACTGTGTCGGCGACTTCGGCTCCTGCCGAAACCTCGGGGAGCGTGATGCCGATGGCGTCGGTCCCCGCACAGGAGGACGCCGTACCGGAGGGCACGGGCGAGTCCTGGTCCTCGGTGTCGGCTATCTGCACCTCGGTCACGCTGCCGGGCTTCGTGTGCGTGGCATCGACGACGATCGTGCCGCTCTTCGCCAGGGCGAGCGGCTGTCCGTTCAGTGCGGGCTGGACGCTACGACCCTCCGCCGCGATCTTGTACAGGGAGTAGACCGAACTCACGCTCCCTTCTGCGTAGTTGACCGACCGCGCACCCGCCTCCGTGTAGTTGACCGACCGCGCACCCCCTTCCGCATAGTTCGTGTAATCCGTATATTCCGCGTACGCGGCGTGGACCGGCCCCGTGGTCCGGTCCACGAACGCGCTCTGATCGGCTGCCGCGCCCCCCACCAGATGCCGGATGGCCGCCACGAGATACGGCTTGGGGTTGCCCAGCTCCTGCTGGAATCCCGACACCGAGACCTCGCCCAGCGGCGTGACGATCGACGCGTCCGCGCTGACGCTGATGCGCCCCGACGAGTCGATCGTGAAGGTCACCGGCAGGAAGTTGGGTTTGAAGGAACCCGACAGCCCGTCAGCCGGCTTCTTGCAACCGGTGACCACCAGCGCCGCGAGCAGTACCGGCGCGAGCAGCCTCACCATGGAACCCCGCATACGTTCCCCCCGAAAACGAATCCCGATCCACGGGTCGTACGCCGGGCCTTTCACTCCCGGTCACGCCCGCGCCCATGGGCTGTCCGACCAGTCTGAGTTCGCGGCCGGTCCGGGTCTTCGGGGCAGCCACCCGTCTCGGGACCGGTGTTCTCAGTGCTGGCCCTGATGCCCTAGGTCAGGGGATCCGTCAGCATGAGGTCATGGGTCGCAGCGTGCTTGTCGTGGACGACGATCCCGCCTACCGGGCCGCCGTACGGGCCTTGTTGGAGGCCGACGGTGAATACGCCGTCTCGGAGGCCGTCTCGGCCTCGGCCGCGGTCGCGAGGATCGCCGGGGGGAATCGCCCCGACCTCGTGCTGCTGGACCTGGGGCTCCCGGGCGAGGACGTGTTCGCCGCCGCCCGGGAGCTCGACGCGCTCGCGGCGGGCGTGGTGATCGTGCTGTGTTCGGTGCGGGAGGCCGACGAGTTCGGCGGGCGGATCGCCTGCTCTCCGGCGGCCGGTTTCCTGCCGAAGGCGCGACTGTCGGCCGCCGCGCTGTCCCGTTTCGCGGCGGAGTCCTGAGGCGGCCGCGATGGTCAGTCGGAACGGTCGGACTGCAAGTAGGTGAGGACGGCGAGGACGCGCCGGTGGTACTCGCCCTCGCTCTCGTCGGGGAGTCCGAGCCGCCTGAAGACGCCGCCGACATGGGTCTCAACTGTCTTGACGCTGACCACCAGTTGGCTCGCGATGGCCGGGTTGGTCAGTCCCTGGGCCATGAGTTTCAGCACCTCCAGTTCCCGTGCGCTGAGCCTCGCCAGACCCTCGTGCCGGTGACGGCCGTTGAAGAGGAGGCCCAGCACCTCCTGGTCGAACTCGCACTCCCCCTGGGCGATGCGGCGCACCGTGTCCAGGAAGTGCTCGTCGGCCACCCGCTCCTTGAGGAGATAGCCCACGCCCCTGACTCCAGAGCCCGTCAGTTCGCTGAGATGGGTGACCTGGACGCTCTGGGAGAGCAGGAGAATCCCCACACCGGGATGGGACTGCCGGATGTCCACCGCGGCCCGCAGGCCTTCCAGCCGTTTCGTGGGCGGCATCCTGATGTCGATCACCGCGAGGTCGGGGTCGGTACGGGCGACCGCGGCGCGCAGCGCGTCGGCGTCGCCGACCTGGGCGGTGATCCGGTGCCCTCGGCTCTCCAGCAGCGCGGCGAGCGCGGACCGGAACAGCCGCTCGTCGTCGGCGAGCACGATACGCAGAGGGCGTGTCCTGGGTGTATCTCCCTTCGACGTCCATTCCGGCGGCGGTCCCGAAGCCGTCATCCTCGTCCGTCCTCCCCCTCGGCCGGAGCCGTCCGCCCGGAGCGCGCGTCCTCGACACCTGTCGGCCCGGGGCGTCCGGTCACCAACTCGGCGGTCACGACCGTCCCTTGACCCGGCGCGCTGGTGACGGTCATCTCGCCGTCGAACACCGCGACCCGGTCGCGAAGACCGAGCAGCCCGGTGCCGGCGTCCGGGTCGGCGCCGCCGACGCCGTCGTCGGTGACCGTGAGACGCAGCACGCCGTCCTCGTGCCGGACCTCGATGTCGATGCTCGTCGCGTGGGCGTGCTTCAGGGTGTTGGTGACCGCTTCCGCCGCCACGAAGTACGCGGTGGCCGCGAGGGGCCGCGGCAGCTCGGGCACCGCCGTCGCGCTGACCCGGACCGGGCAGGGGGACCGGGCGGCGATCATCTCCAGGGCCGCCACCAGTCCCGTCTCGCTGAGGACCGCCGGGTGGATTCCGTGCGCGAGGTCGCGCAGTTGGTCCATGCCCTCGCCCATCAACTCGCCGATACGGTCGAGCAGTTCGGCCAGGTCATCCAGTTCGGACGATTCGGACACCCGCCGGTTCGCCAACTGTTGCCGGGCCAGCCGCAGCGTCACCAGCGCGGTGACGAACCTCGACTGCGCTCCGTCGTGCAGGTCGTGCTCGATCCGCCGCCGCTGCTCGTCGCCCGCCTCGACGATACGGGCGCGGGAGGCACGGACCTCGGCCAACTGCGCCCGCACCTCGGCGGCGAGCCGTTGGTTGTCCAGTTCCAGGGCCACCGCGGACACGACCGCCTCCAGCACATAGCGGTCCTCGCGCAGCGCCGGGTCGTGGAGCAGGACACCGACCCGTCGGCCGTTCCGTTCCAGTGGGCTGACCTGCTGTCCAGGTGCGGCGCTGAGCGTACGGCCCTGGCTGTCGACGTATCCGGCCGCGTCGGGGGCGGGGAATCCGACCTGTACGGAGCTGTCGCCGAGGGCTCTCGCGAGCGCGTCCCGCAGTTGTTCCTTCGAGGCGAGCGGCATCCGGCGGAGCAGATCGGCCACGGCGGTCCGGCCCATCCGGACGCGCCACACCCCGGCCAGGAACGCCAACGGCAGCAGAAGTACGGCCACATGCGCGATGTTGATGAGAGGGGTGTGCGTCCATGAGGGCCCGGTCCCGAGCATCCCGTCCAGCGCGGAGGCGAGACCGCCCATCAGGCCCACGGCGAAGAGCGGGGTGAGCACGCGCCGGGCCGGACGTGTGGCGGTCGTCCAGCGGACCAGAAGTACGGCGACCACGGCTCCGCTCATGACGAACTGGACCACGTCGGTCAACTGGCGCAGCCAGTCCACGGGGTGCACCAGCAGCAGGTTCTCCACGACCGAGGTGGAGAACAGGACGCTCACCGGCATCAGCCCGAAGGCTGTCAGATATCCGGCACCGGCCAGCACCCGATCGGTCCGCGACCTCAAGAGGCCGTCCGGGAACATCAGCAACAGCGGTATGAGGAACCCACTGGACGCCGAACGGACAAGCAGCCCCACGGTGTGCACGACCGGATCGAGGCTGATCTGCAGGTCCTCCGCGAACCAGCCGATCCCGACCAACAGCATCATCAGCCCGACACGATTGGCGGGCCGACGCAGGCGCGCCAGCAGTCCGGCGCCCAGATACAGGCCGCCGACAGCTCCCGAGAACAGGATCGTGGTCGTGGTGGTGTACCGGCCCGGTGCGGTCACGATCAGTACGTACGTCCCGAACACCGCGCCGGACAGGGCCAGGGCGACAGCCTTGCCCCGAACCGACAGCCGCCGCCGTAAGGGTGCGGCCCACCACCCTGGCCGGGGCGAGCCGGCGGAGGCCGCCACAACAGGCCCCGCGCCCGACGACGGCACACCTGCGGCACCGGACAAATGAGCCGCCCCCTCCCCCACCGACGCGGCTACTCAGCGTAGCGCCGAAGCGACGGTCCAGCGGCGGAATCCGTGTATTCCGGTAACTCCGTCCACAGTCGGGCGAGTTGCGTCGACCACCCACCGGCGTGGCCTTCCAGGCAGGCAGGTACTGCGCGGCAGTTCAGCCTTCCAAGTACGCGAGCACTGCCAGAATCCGGCGATGGTCGTCCTCGGACGGTTCGAGGCCGAGCTTGGTGAAGATGTTGTAGCTGTGTTTGCTGACGGTCTTCTCGCTGACGTACATCCGGGCGGCGATGGCGGCGTTGGTGCGGCCCTGGGCCATGAGCGAGAGGACCTCGTGCTCGCGCGGGGTCAGTTCCAGCAGGCGGGGGTCCGTCGAGCGGTGGGTGAGGAGGGCGGCGACCACGTCGGGGTCCATGACCGTACTGCCGGCGGCGACCTGGCGGACGTTGGCGACGAACTGGTCGACCGCCATGACCCGGTCCTTCAGCAGATAGCCCACCGCTCCGGCGCGGTCCGACATCAACTCCCTTGCGTAGAGCTGCTCGACGTACTGCGAGAGCACCACGACGGGCAGGGCGGGGATCAGCTTGCGTGCGTCGATCGCCGCCCGCAGCCCCTCGTCGGTGAAGGCCGGGGGCAGCCGTACGTCGACGACCGCGACGTCGGGCCGGTGGGTCGTCAACGCCCGTATCAGGGAAGGGCCGTTGTCGACCGCGTCGGCGACCTCGAAGCCGTTGGCCCGGAAGATCCTGATCAGGCCGTCGCGGAGCAGGGCGAGGTCTTCGGCTATGACGATGCGCACGGCAGCGACATCCTTATCTCGGTGGGTCCGCCGGGCGGACTGTCGGCGGTCAGGGTGCCGTCGAAGGCCGACAGACGGCGGGCGACACCCCGTAGACCGGTACCGGCGTCGAGAGCGGCGCCGCCGCGGCCGTCGTCGTACACCCGCATGGTCAGCAGCCCCGCCGTCGTACCGGGGCGGGGCGTGAACTCCACGCCGATCTCGATGTGGTGGGCCCGGGCGTGCTTGATGGCGTTCGTCAGCGCCTCGGCCACGGCGAAGTAGGCCGCCGACTCGACCGGCGCGGGCAGCCGTCCGGGCAGGCTGGTGACCACCGTCGTCGGTATCGGGTTGGCCAGCGCCAGGGATTTCAGGGCGCCGTCGAGGCCGCGGTCCGCGAGCACCGGCGGATGGATGCCGCGTACCAGGTCCCGTAGTTCGGCCAGGGCGCCGGCGGTCGACGCGCGGGCCTCGGCCAGCAACTCCGCGACGGCCTGCGGATCTTGGGGCAGGAGCTGTTCGGCCAGGCCCAGGCTCATGCCCAGCGACACCAGTCGGGCCTGCGCGCCGTCGTGCAGGTCCCGTTCGATCCGGCGCAGTTCGCCCGCCTGGGTGTCTAGGGTCTCGGCCCGCGAGGCGGCCAACTGTGCCACACGGGCCCGTAGTTGGGCCTGCGCGGTGGGCGCCAGCAGGGTACGGATCACCAGCGCGTTGAGGTTCGCCAGCCGTACGGCCGTGGTGTACCAGAGCAGAAGGAACACCGGTCCGAGCGGCACCACGGCGAACGACTCCTGGACGCTGTGCAGCCGGAAGCCGTTGCCCAGCGGTGTGCGGAACACCGTAGGCGGGGTCAGCGCGATCAGCAGTGGATAGCTCAGGTAGACGACACCGCAGACGAAGAACAGGAACGACAGCCCGTAGGTGAACCACCCGGTGATCGAGTTGACCGCCAGCCAGGCCCAGTCCCGCCAGGTCGCCGGGTCGCGGGCGATCGCCCACAGCCGCGTCGGCCAACTGCCTTCGGGTGTCGGCACGTAGGGCCGCGCCACCGGTTCACCGAGTCGGTCGGCGGCCCATCGGCGGTGCAGGTCCGCGAACCAGCGCACCAGGACGGTCGAGAGCAGAGTCAGCGGGACACCGACCCAGAACACGACGACCGTCAGGGAGGTGGTCCACACGGTGAGCAGGGTGAAACCCAGGACCGAGCCGAGCAGCAGCACGAACGACCAGCCCAGCAGGCTCACCCGTAGGGCGACAGCGGCCCGTCGGCCGACGCCGGGCGTGGGACGTTCCCCCAACTGCCCCGCGCTGAGCGGGACTTGATGCTCGCCGGTACGGGTCATCACGCTCCATCGTCGTGCGTCGGTAGCGCGTAGAACGGCCGACCGACGGGAAGTCGCCGTGACGGGACGGCAGTTCATCACGCGCCGGAAGATGATGATGACCCGCCGACTCCGGTCCGCGCACTGGGGATACCTCCACCATCGCCGGGGCCCAGCATCAGTGTTCTTCGTCCGCGTCGCCGGAAGCCTGGAGCCGTCGGAAGGCGATGGTGCGGCAGCCCCCAGGGATCCTCTCCTCGGCCGTCCCGGCAAACCGTGCCCCGTATCGAGGAGGACATCTCATGCCCCGGAACACCCCCTGCCCGCGCTCCACTCGGCAGGCCTGCCTGACCCTGGCCCTGGCCACGGCGCTGACAGGCACGCTCATGGCCTGCACGGCGGCGACCGCGGCGCAGGACCCCGTCCGCACCTCGGCCGGACGGCCCGGCGTGACAGCGGCCCAGAAGGCCCAACTGACAACGCTCGCCCAGCAGGTCGTGGACGCCGGTGCCCCCGGCGTGCTCGTGCGGGTCGACAACGGCCGCGGACAGCCGACCGTGATCGCCCGGCAGACGCCCTGGGCGAGGACCGACCACGCCCTGACCGTGAGCGACGAGTTCCGGATGGGCTCCAACACCAAGACGATGATCGCCACCGTCGTTCTCCAACTGGTCGCCGAGCACCGGCTCAAGCTGACCGACCCGGTCGAGAAATGGCTGCCCGGCCTCGTCCCCGACGGGTCCGCGATCACCGTACGGATGCTGCTCGACCACACCAGCGGCCTGTACAACATCATCCCTGACGACGCCGACGTCCTGAGGACGTTCACCGGTCAGGACAACCGGCAGTGGACCCCCGAGGAACTGCTCGCCGTGGGCGTCGGGCACGACCCGCTGTTCCCGCCCGGTACGAAGTACTCGTACAGCAACACCGGTTACATCGCGCTCGGCCTGGTCGCCGAGAAGGCCACCGGACATCGCCTGAGCGACTTGGTCCAGGAGCGGATCGCCGGCCCGCTGCACCTAGAGAACAGCTACTTGGTCAACGGCTCCGATCGGACCGACAGCCCCCGGCTCGCCCACGACTACGAACCCGACCCGAAACATCTGGCCCCGGTGCTGTGGCCCGGCATCCCCGCCGGGACCGTGTTCGTCGGCCCCGCCCGGCCCGCCGGCTACCTGGACGTCACGGGGGTCAACGAGAACACGGAGTGGGCCGCAGGGAGCATGGTCTCCTCCGCGGCGGACTGGGCCCGGTTCGACACCGCGCTGATGTCCGGCAAGCTCCTGCCGGCCGCCCAGCTCAAGGAGATGAAGACCACCGTCGCGGAGGAGAGCGGCAACCCGAACCGCTACGGCCTCGGCCTGGAGAAGAGGGCCACCCCCTGTGGCCCGGTCTGGGGCCACGACGGCCAGGCCCCCGGCTACTCCAGCTGGGACTACACCGACAGCACCGGCCGACGCACCGTCTCGGTCTTCGTCCCGACCATCTTCGGCATCGCGGCACCCAGGCCCGCCGCCGTCACCGAGGCCCTGCTCAACACCGCGGTCTGCACCATGCTCGACAAGCCGCTCCCCGCCACGCCGACCGGCTCATGAGCGCGGAAGCCGCTCCATCCCGCTTCCCGCACTCGCCAACTCCCCCTATCTCAAAGGACGTTGTTCAGCCATGTCCGCACTGGCCACATGGTGCTTCCGGCACCGCCTCCTCGTCATCGGTATCTGGGCAACCCTCCTGGTCGCGCTCGCCGTGCCGTACGCGACACTCGGCACCAGTTACTCCGACGCCTTCAGCCTGCCGGGCCTGGAGTCCTCCAAGGCGCAGGCGCGGCTCCAGGCGTCCGAGCCCCGACAGGCCGGGGACACCGACCAGATCGTGGTGCACCTGCGCCATGACGGTTCGATCCGGGACACCGCCGTACGACACAAGGTGACCTCCATGCTCGACCGGGTCGCCACGCTCCCCTCCGTCGCCTCGGTCAGCAGCATGTACGGCCCCGAAGGCGCGGTCCGGATCAGCGAGGACGGCCGGACCGCCTACGCCACGGTGACGTTCGACGCGCAGGCCGAACGGATACCGGCCGCCGATGTCACCCGGGTCATCGACACCGCCCGGGCAGCTCGTGACGCGGACCTCCAGGTGGAACTCGGCGGACAGGCCATCAGCTCCGCCGCCGAGGGCAGGACGCGCAGCACCGAGGCCATCGGGCTGGTCGCCGCCGGCATCATCCTCTTCGCCGCCTTCGGCTCACTGCTCGGCATGCTCCTGCCCCTGCTGGTCGCCGTCGCGGCGCTCGGTGCCGGGCTGCTCACCGTCGGGCTGACCTCGCAAGTGATGACCCTGGGCAGCGACGCCCCGACGGTCGCGGCCCTCATCGGGCTCGGAGTCGGCATCGACTACGCCCTGTTCATCGTCACCCGGCACCGCACCGGCCTGCGGAACGGACTGACACCGGAGCAGGCGGTGATCCGGGCGCTCGACACCTCCGGGCGGGCGGTGGTCTTCGCCGGACTCACCGTGGTCACCGCCCTGCTCGGCCTGCTCGTCCTGCGGATCGGCCCGCTCAGCGCGATGGGCATCAGCGCCGCAACGGCCGTACTGGCCACGGTGATCGCGGCGGTGACCCTGCTGCCTGCGCTCCTCGGCCTCTTCGGCAGTCGGCTGCTGACCAGGCGTCAGCGACGAGCCCTGACCACCCGCACCCCGGAGACGGGCGAGCCGCAGCAGCGCGGTACGACACGTGCCCGAGGCCGCTGGGCCGGGCAAGTGGAGCGTCACAAGGCCCTGTTCGCCCTGATCGCACTCCTTGTCGTCACGGTGCTCTCCCTCCCCACGCTGTCCCTGCGTCTGGGAACCTCGGACGCCGGAAACGACCCCCGGGGCACCACCACCCGAGCCGCCTACGACCTTCTCGCCCAGGGCTTCGGCCCCGGCTCGAACGGCCCGCTGGTGCTGGTCGCCCAACTGACCGCGCCCAGCGACCGGTCGGCCCTCGACAGGCTGCTCTCGGCCGTGCGCGCCACCCCCGGGGTGGCTTCGGCCACGGCGGAACCGGTCACCGCCGCGACACGCCTTTCCGCCATCGACGTCGTACCGACCGCCGCACCCCAGGACGAGTCGACCAGCACCCTGATCACCCACCTCCGCAAGGACGTTGTCCCCGCCGCCGAGCGGGGAAGCGGTCTGACGGTCCACGTCGGCGGCTCGACCGCCGCCGCCGGTGACCTGGCCGATCTGCTGGCGGGCAAGCTGCCGATGTTCCTCGGGGTGATCGTCGGGCTCGGTTGCTTGCTGCTGATGGTGGCCTTCCGCAGTGTCCTGGTACCGCTGACCGCCGCCGTGATGAACCTGCTCGCGTCGGCCGCGTCCTTCGGGGTCGTGGTCGCCGTGTTCCAGTGGGGCTGGGGCTCCGAACTCCTCGGCCTGGGCAAGGCGGGGCCGGTGGAGGCCGAGCTTCCGGTGATCATGCTGGCGATCCTGTTCGGCCTGTCCATGGACTACCAGGTCTTCCTGGTCAGCCGGATGCACGAGGAGTGGGAACGCACCCGCGACAACCACCGCGCCGTCCGCGTCGGCCAGGCAGAGACCGGCCGGCTGATCAACGCCGCCGCCCTGATCATGATCTGCGTGTTCACCGCCTTCGTCCTCGGCGGTGAGCGGGTCATCGCCGAGTACGGCGTGGGACTGGCCGCGGCCGCCGCGATCGACGCCTTCGTCCTGCGCACCGTGCTGGTCCCGTCGCTGATGCACCTGCTGGGCCGGGCGAACTGGTGGCTGCCTGCCTGGCTGGACCGCGTCCTGCCGCATGTGTCCATCGAGGGTGCACGGCCCGGGAGTTGGCCTCGCCCGACGGCGGCGCCGCCGCTACGACAGGTCGGCGCCCCGCGTGCTCCGCGGTCGGTCGCCGTGGCGTATGTCTGGTGGTTCTTCCTCGGTCTGTTCGGAGTTCACCACTTCTATCTCGGCAGGACCCGCCTGGGGCTGCTGCACCTGTGCACCCTCGGTATCTGCGGCCTGGGCTGGCTGGCCGACGCCTTCACCCTCCCCCAAAAGGTCCGCAGCGCGAACGCCCGCACCGCCGGCAACCCCTCGGCCAGTCGCGTGGTGGGGAGCGAGTCACCCCTGTCTGCCAACACACCCACGACAGCACGGAGTTGAGCACCTTCGCTCGCGTCGGTCAACCGGGACCCCGCTCAGGCCTCCAGCCGGGAACCGTTGACGGCCACCCGGCGCCCCTCGCGGGTGTGCGGGAAGTAGTCCCAGACGGCGTGGTGTTGGACGCTGCGGTTGTCCCAGAGGACGAGGGTGCGCTCCTGCCAGCGGACCCGGCAGTGCAGCAAGGGGGTGCGGGCGATGTGCGCGTACAGCATCTCCAGCAGCGCGTCGCTCTCGGTGCGGGAGAGTTGGGCGATGTGCGAGGTGTAGGGGGCGTTGACGAACAGCAGCTTGCGGTCGGTCTCCGGGTGACGGGCGACGACCGGCTGTTCGGTGCGCGGCACCTCGTACTCGGGCGGCGGGGTCTGTCCGGCGGCGATCCAGGGCAGGGCCCCGTCATGAACGGCGGTGAGGCTCTCCAGGAAGCTCCGCATCGTCGGCGAGAGCAGTTCGTAGGCGAGGTGCATGTTCGCGAAGACGGTGTCGCCGCCACTGCCGCCCTCGGGGATGGTGGTGATGTACAGCAGCGAGCCGAGGGAGGGCTCGGCGTCGGCGGTGCCGTCGGCGTGCCAGCCGTTGCCGGCCACGGCCTTGGACTCCTTGGTCGCCTTGATCTCCAGGATGTACGGGTCGGATCCCTCGGGCGCGAGGGCCACGGGGTGCAGTTCGCCGAAGACGCCCGCGAACCGCTTGTGTTCCTCGGGGGTGATGTCCTGGTCGCGGAAGACGAGGACGTGGTGGGTGTGGAACGCGTGCTTGAGTTCCTTCTCCTGCTGGGGTGTCAGCTCCCGGGACAGGTCCAGGCCGGTGACCTCCGCGCCCAGCAGCGGGGTGATCGGCGCGACGGACAGGGTGTCGTAGGGCTCGGCGGGGCGGGTGGTGAGCCGCTCGACGGCCTTGAGTGCGTAGTCCTCCATGAGGGACCTCCGTGGCATCGGTGGGGCGAGGAAGGGGGCCCAGGGCCTGCAACTACAGGCCCCGGTCGAGGAGTTCGGATACGACGAGACGCCCGAAGGCGCGATTGTCGTGGATCGTGTCGTCCACCTGGCAGAAGGCGGGGCGTTGCAGGCCGGAGGCGTCGGTGACGCGGTCCCTGAGGTCGACCAACTCGACGCAGCGCACGGTGAGTTCGTCGGTGAGGACATGCTGCACGGTGACCTCCTCAGGTTCGTCCGGCGGGGCGGAACAGGGCACCCTCGGGCAGAGCCGCCGCGAGTACGGCGGCGATCGCCTGTACGTGGGGTTCCGCGACGAGTTCGTAGTGGGTGGCGTCGACGTGGTGGAGGCGGAACGGGCGGGGCAGATGGGCGTCCCACGCACCGGGCGCGGTCGGCTCCGGCGCCAACACCCCTTCTTCTACGGGATGTTCGGCGAGCCACACCTCGGCGGGCGTCCGATGCAGTCGGGGCAGTCGGTGGTCGGCCATGGCCGCGAGATTCGTACGGCAGCAGTGCGCGAGGCGTTCGGCGTAGACGCGGCCGGACTCGGTGAGCCGTCCGCCACCACCCCGGTGTCCATTGCCGCTCAGCTCCCGTGCGAACACGGCGTCCACCTGCTCCTCGTCGTAGGCGGCGAGCCGTTGGCCCGCGCCGGGCGGTGGCGGATCGAGGAGGTGGACGGCGTCGACGGGTCTGCCGTCGGCCTCGGCAAGTGCCGCCATGGACAGGGCGGTCCAGGCACCGAACGACCAACCCGCCAGGCCCAGACGGACGTTGGGGTCCGGGAACGCGACCCGCACGGCTTCCAGGTAGTGCGCGGCACGCTCGGCTATCGACCGCGCGGGCTGCGCCGGGTCGCGCAGTTTCGGGTCGGCGATCAGACAGACCGTCAACTCGTCGGGCAGGGCCGCCACCAGAGGTCGGTAGGCCTGGATGTCGCCGCCGACAGGATGGACCAGGCACAGGACGTCCGGACCGGTTCCGCGCTGCCACACCTCGACGTCCACTGCCGCGGCGGACGCACGAGTGCCGGTGTCGGTGTCGGTGCCGAGATGGCCGAGCACCTCGGCGAGGCTCACCCGGTGGCTGAGCCGGGACAGGTCGATGTCGGTGCCGAAGCGGAGCTTCACCTCGTCGATGAGTTCCAACAGGGTGAGCGAGTCGGCGCCGAGGTCGTACAGCGCGGCCTCCGGGTCGATGGTCTCCACGCCGAGCAAGTCGACCAGGATATCGGTGAGTTCGGCCGTGGGGTCGGTGGATGCGGGGGGCACGGAGGAGATCGGCGTGGAGTCGGCGAGCAGCTCATGCTTGTGCTGTCGCTCGTGCTCGTTCTCGTGTTCGTGTTCGTGTTCGTAGAAGAAACGAGCCTCCACCAACGCGGTGGTGTTGACCATCAGGTGGGGCAATTGCAGGTGCAGGGCCCGCTCGAAGACCGTGACGCCGTCCTCGGGGGTGAGCGCGACCTTCAGGTGTTCCTGGTGGCGGGTGTCGGTGGTGAGGGCGTGCTGTGCCATGCCCACGTCCCGCCACGCGTCCCAGCCGATGCTCATACGGACGGTGGTGGCGTCGTCGGCAGGGGATGCGTGATGGGCGTAGGCGTCGAGACAGGCGTTCGCCGCCGCGTAGTCGAACTGTCCAACTCCCCCGAACTCGGCCGCCATTGACGAGCAGTAGGCCGCGTAGTCGGGGTCGTACTCGGCGATGAGCTGTTCGACGAGCAGGGCGCCGCGCAGTTTGGCGGCGATGGCACGGCGGGCGGTGGCCGGGTCGCGCCGGGCGAGGAGTCCCCCGGCGGCCTCGCCGACCGCGTGGACGATGCCGGCGAGGCCGTCGAGGTGCGGGGCCAAGTGGTCCGCGACCGCGCTCAGTTCGTCCGTGGCGAGGTCGGCCGAAACGACCGTGACGCGGTCCTGGTGAGCCCGCAGCGCGAGCGGTGTCCCGGTCCTCCGGGCAACGAGGACCACGCGGTTGCCGGGGTGCTCCAGGAGGCGGGCGGCCAGGGTGGCGCCGATTCCACCGGTGCCGCCGAGCACCAGGTGGGTTCCGGGTGCGGCCGAACGGACGGCGGGTTGCGGGGAGTTGAGGCCGGCGACCGGTTGGAGGGTGCGCCGCCACCAGAAGCCGTCGCGCAGGCCGGTCGCCGGTTCGGTGATCGTGTCGTCCAGGAGCAGGTCGGGCAGGTGGGCCGCCCAGTCGGCCGCACCTGGTCCGGGCAGGTCGGTCCAGCGGAGGGTCACGCCCATTTCCTGCCGGGGCACTTCGAGCGCGGCGGCGAGCAGACCCGCCTCAGGAGTGCGGACGGGGCCGGTGACCGGCTGCGCCCCGTGGGACAGCAGCCAGGCGCGGGGCCGTACGGCGGCCGGGACGTCCGCGAGAGCGCGGGCGAGCGCGGCGACGGAGTCGAGACAGGCCAACTGGGCTGCCTCCAGGGCGTGTTCGTCGAGGCCGCCGTCAAGGGCCAGCGGCAACGTGTGCAGCCAGTCGACGCCGGGCCCGGTGTTCCGGGTGAACTCCTCCAGCACGGCGGCGAGTTGCGCGGAGTCGGCGGGGTCGGCTTCATAGGCGTCCGCGCCGAGACGGGCAAAGGTCTTGCCGGCGGAGACGGTCACCACCCGGGCGTAGTGCCGTTCCAGGAACCGCCACGACGCACCGCCCGCGTCGGTGACCACCACGACGGTGCGCTGTCGTTCGTGGCCGCCGGTGCGGGCGCGTCGCAGCCGCGTCCACTGCGGCTGGTGCAGCCACTGGTCGGCGGGCAACCGCTGCGGGCCGGCCGACGGCATGGGCGCGAGCTGGAAGTCGTACTCCGCCGTGTCGAAGGCGGGCGGCGGGAAGTCCCAGGGTGCGGGCGCGGGGCCCTCGGGCCAAACGAGCGGGTGCCCGGCCGTCCAGGCCTCGGCGAGCGCGTACGGATCCCAGCCCCGGGTGGGCTCGCCGGTGCGCGGGTGCGGTGCCGTGATGTCGGTGAGCATTTCGAGCCAGGCGACGGCTGAACCGGCGTCCACGCAGACCGACGCCGCCCGGTGGCCGAGCGCGGGCCGGCCGGCCTGGAGGTGCCGCAGCACCTGCGGGTAGGTGTCGGGGTGCGCTCTGAGGTAGGCGGCGATCCGGCGGGCGTCCGCGCGTACGGCGGCCTCGGAACTGCCGGACAGCACCAGGCACGGCACCGCTTCGTACGCGGTGGGTACGGCGGGTCGGGCGTCCGCCTGCTCCAGCAGCAGGTGGGCGTTTGTCCCGCCGATGCCGAAGCTGCTGACCGCGGCGACCCGTGGCCCGTCCTGCGGCCAGGGTTCGGCGGTGACCGGTATGCGGAACGGGCCGTCGTCTATCTCCGGGTTGAGCCGGTCGAAGTCGGCCGTGGGCGGGACGATCCCGTGGTGCACGGCGAGCACGGCCCGCACCATGCCGACGACGCCCGCGGCGGCGCCCAGGTGTCCGATCTGGCTCTTCACGGAGGACAACGCCACCCGCGAGTCGTCCGTCAGTCCGTACGCCTGGCGCAGCGCGGCCGCCTCCACCGGGTCCCCGAGCCGGGTGCCGGTGCCGTGCGCCTCCACATAGCCGAGATCGGCTCCGCTACGACCGCTGCGGTGCAGGGCGGTGCGGATCGCGGCGCGCTGTCCGGCCAGGGCCGGGGCGCTGTAACTCAGCTTGTCCGAACCGTCGTTGTTGATGCCCGAGCCGGTGATGACGGCGTAGACGGTGTCCCCGTCGCGGCGGGCGGCGGCGAGGGGCTTGAGGACGACCACGCCACTGCCGCTGGCTCCGACGGTGCCGGCGGCGTCCGCGCTGAAGGGCCGGCAGTGGCCGTCCGGCGAGAAGATGTGCTGCGGTCGGTAGGTGTAGCCGTCGGTCAGGTCCACGTCGACGAGGACACCGCCGACGAGCATCACATCGGCGTCCCCCTGCCGCAGCAGCCCGGCGGCGACGTGCACGCCGACGAGCGAGCTGGAGCACGCGGACTGCACGGTGAAGGCGGGGCCGGTCAGGCCGAGGTGATAGGCGGCCTTGGTGGCCAGGAAGTCCTTCTCGTGGTGCAGCGCCAGGCGGAAGCTGTCGGGCAGTTGGGCGGGGTCCGCGTCGCGCAGCATGCGCTGGAAGTAGGTGTTCTCCCCGCAGGCCGCCAGCAGTCCGACCCGCTGGGCCGACGGGTCCCCGATTCCGGCGTGGGCGAGTGCCTCGACGCAGTTCATCAGGAGGTGTCGCTGCTGGGGGTCCATGAGCCGGGCCTCGTGCGGGCTGATCGTGAAGCGGCCCGGGTCGAAGTCGAGCAGCCCCGCGAGCTGGCTGCGGGCGCCGACCCGGCCGTCCGCCGCCGGGAAGTGCTCGATGCCCCGGCCGCCGGAAACCGTCAGGTCCCAGAAGGCGGCGAGGTCGGGGGCGCCCGGCAGTCGTACGGCCATCCCGATGACGGCGACAGGTTCACCGGCCCGCTCCCCCGGCGGTGGGGCGACGGCGGTCGCGTGGGTGGCCTCCGTTGCACGCACCTCGATGAGGCGGGCCAGTGCGCGAAGGCTGACGTGCTCGAACAACTCCGGGACGGTGAAGGCGAGTTCGCCCTCGCCCGCGCAGCGGAGCTGGAAGCGCATCAGGTCCAGGCTGGTGGCACCGGCGTCGAAGAACCGCTGTTCCACGCCGACCGCCTTGCCGGTCACGGTCTCGAACAGGGCGGCCAGCCGTGCTTCGAGCGACGAGAGGGCGGGAGCGGTCACGTCGGTCGACCGCAGCTCCCGGCCCGGGGCGGTGAGTGCCGCCCGGCGGTCCAGCTTTCCGCTCGGCGTGCGCGGCAGTTCGGTCAGGCGCCGGAAACGGCTGACGCGTACATAGGCCGGCAGCAGTCCGGCCAGATGATCCGTGAGGTCCGCCACGTCGGGGTCGCCGCCCCGGCATTGCAGACAGGCAACCAGGCGCCCGTCCGCCACCGCCGCGACCGCGTGGGTCACTCCGGGATACTGCAACAGCGCGGCCTCGACCTGCCCCAACTCCAGCCGGTGGCCGCCGAGTTTGACCTGGCCGTCGTCGCGGCCCGCGTAGTGCAGCAGACCCCGCGCGTCGAACCGGGCCAGGTCGCCGGTGCGGTAGAAGGTCCCGAGGTCCGGGTCGTCCGTGAAGCGGTCGTGCTGCGATGTGTCGTCGCCGACGTAGCAGCGGCCCACCATGAGCCCGCCGATCAGCAACTCGCCGGTGACACCGGGCGGGACGGGCAGTCCGCCCTCGTCCACGACCCGCAGGACGGCGTTCGCCACTGGACGGCCGATCGCGGGGCGCAGCGGCCAGTCGGCGGGGTCGCCGTCGAGGCACAGGCCGCTGACGACATGGGTCTCGGTGGGCCCGTAGTGGTTGAACAGCCGGGCGTCCGGAAGACCGGCGAACCAGCGGCGGATCGCGTCGGTGCACACCAACTGCTCCCCGGCGGTGACGACTTCCCGCAGCCGGGACGGGAACTGCCCGGTGCGCACCCCGTGCTCGGCGAGCAGTTGCAGAGCGACGTACGGCAGGAAGATCCGTTCCGCTCCCCCGGTCTCCAACTCCCGCAGCAGGGAGGGGACATCGTGCCGCCAGGCGGGTTCCACCAGGCGCAGCAGGCCGCCTGAGCACAGGGTGGTGAGGATCTCCTGGAAGGACACGTCGAAGGACAGCATGGAGAACTGCTGGGTGACGGCGGGCCCGCTCAGTCCGCCGTCGGTGCGCTGCCAGGTCAGCAGGTTGCACAGGGTCCGGTCGGAGACCTGGACGCCTTTGGGAGTGCCGGTGGAGCCGGACGTGAACAGGGTGTAGAGCGGGCGCTGCCCCTGGTGCGCGGGCAGTTGGGGCACTGCGGCGGGGGTTTCGACAAGGGTGAGGAGATGCCGGGGCAGCGACGGTGGGGCGATCGCGGCGAGGAGGGCTTCGTCCTCGGGTGCCACGAGGACGCACAAGGGGTCGGCCCGGTCGAGCACATGCCGCAGCAAGGGTGGTGGATAGGCGGGGTCGAGGGGGACGACGGTGAGGTTGAGACGGGCCGCCGCCAGGAGCGCCACGACGTGTTCGGCGGAGGGCTGGAGGTAGAGCGCCACAGCGGCCGGCGCGGCGGGGTCGGCCGGGAGCAGGGTGCCGAGTACGGCGGCCAACTCGGCGGCCTGGGCGTCGAGTTCGGCGTAGGTCAGGGTCAACTCGCCGGTGGTGACGGCGGGGGCGTGTGGAGTACGGGCCGCCTGCCGGGCGAAGCCGTCGGCGACGTTGGTGAAGTCCGGTGCCTGTGTTGGGCCTTGGCCGTGATCAGGCAGGGTACGGCGGTAGTCGGCGACCAGTTCGTGGACGGTGGTGTCGGTGCCGCCGGTCAGCTGGTCGAGGGTCTGGCGGAAGAGGCGGGCGGCGGCTCGGGCGCGTTCGGCGCCGAGGTCGTCGCGGTACTCCCACAGGCAGTCGAAGCCGCCCTCGTGTTCCACCACCGACAGGGTGAGCGCGCACTTGGCCCCCAGCGGCTCGGGCCACAGCGGCCGTACCTCACAGCCGTCCAGGCGCAGGGCCGAGAAGTCGGTGTTCTCCAGGACGAAAAGGTAGTCGAACAAGGGAGTTCGCTCGCGGAAGGCGCGGTCCGCGAGGACGTCGGCGAGGGCGACCTCCTGGTCCTGGAGCACGGTGTGCACGGCGGTGGAGTGGACCGCGAGTTGAGCGTCCAGGGAGCTGTGCGGCTCCATCGCCAGGTCCAGGAGCACGGTGTTGGCGAACATGCCGACCGTGTCCGCGAATTCGGGGCGGGGTCGGTTCACCACCGGCGTGGCGACCAGCGGGCGGCCCTGCCCGGTCACGCCGTAGAGGCTTGTGGCGAAGGCGGACACCAGCAACTGGAAGCGGGTCAGGCCGAGTTGTGCGGCGCGCCGGTCCAGCGCGCTGCGGCGGACCAGGTCGAGCGAGGTACGCAGCAGACGGGCCCGTGGGGCGTCGGGGGCCGGCAGGGCGGGCGACGGTTCGCCGTCACGGCCGTAGTGGGAGCGGAGTCGCGTGCGGCGGTCCTCGTAGGCGGGGCTGGTGCGCCAACTGCGTTGCCAGTGGGCGAAGTCGAGGGGGGTGAGGTCAGCGAGGGGGTGGGCAGTGTCGCTGGTGCAGGCGTCACTGAGGTCGCGGAGGAGGAGGTTGAGCGACCAGCCGTCCACGGCGACATGGTGCAGGTGCAACAGGAGCAGTCCGCCCTCGTCCTGCGCCACCCAGGCGGCCCGCAGCATCCGGGCCTCGCCGAGGTTGAAGCGGTGGCCGAAGAACCGGTCGGCGGTGTCCTGCCACTCCTCCCCGGGGTGGGCTTCGAGCGCCTGCCACGGGTCGTAGGGATCGCCGGTCTGCTGGAGCAGCCCATCGGGGGTAGGGGCCAGTCGGGTGCGCAGGGCCACATGCCGTTCGACCAGTGTGCGCACCGCGCGACGCAGTGCCGTCGTGTCGACGCGGCCCCGGACGCGGAAGGCCAACGGGACGTCGTAGGAGGGGTTTTCGGGCTCGCGCTGGTGCAGGAGCCAGAGGCGTTCCTGTTCGCTGGTGGCCGGTGCGGTCGGCTCGCCCGAGGAGCCGGGCACAGGTGGGTGTTCGCCCGCGGTCCGCTCCGGGGCGTGCACGGCGTCGGCGAGGGCGGCGAAGTCGGCCCGCAGGACGAGGTCGTGCGGCAGGTCGACGGCGAAGCGGCTGAGGATCTCGAAGCGGAACCGCAGCGCCTTCAGCGAGTCGCCGCCGCTCGCGGCCCAACGGTCCCCGGGGCGCAGGCCGTTGACGGCGAGAATGTCCTCGGCGACCTCCAGCACCCGCCGTTGCTCGGCGCTGACGGGTACGTCGCCGTCCCGCGCACCGCGCCACGGGGTCCCGGCCGCGCGCAGCAGGGCGTCCCGGTCGACCTTGCCGTTGGCGTTCCGGGGCAACTCGGCGACGAGGTAGGTGTGATGGGGGCGCATGTACGAGGGCAGGACGGCGGTGAGATGCCGGTCGTAGGCGTCGTAGGAGAGTTCGGCGCCCAGGACGAGGAAGGCGAGCAGTTCACTGCGGTCGGCCTCGTCGCGGCGGGTGCATATGTAGGCCTGGCGGACGGCCGGTTGGGCGAGGATCTGCCGCTCCACCTCGCCCGGTTCGATACGGAAGCCACGGACCTTGACCTGCCGGTCGGCCCGGCCGACGTAGGTGATCCGGCCTTCGGTGTCCTGGCGTACGAGGTCACCGGTGCGGTACCAGCGATGCTCGGCGCCGTCCTCGTGCGGCAGCCGTACGAAGCCGCGGTCGGTCTGCTCCGGGAGGTTGCGGTAGCCGAGGGCCAACGCCGTTCCGGACAGGAGGAGTTCGGCGACCTCGCCGGGTTCGGCGGTGCGGTCGTCCTCGGTGCGCAGGAGTGCGCCGGTGCCGGGGAGCGGGGTGCCGATCGGGATGGTGTCGCCGGCGAAGTCGCGTGGGATGGGGTGGCAGAGGGCGAAGGTCGTCGCCTCCGTCGGGCCGTACACGTTGTGCAGGACGGTGCGGGAGGCGGCGTTGGTCTGATACCAGCGGCGGATGATCCGGGCGTTGAGCTGTTCGCCCCCGACGAGTACCTGCCCGATGGTGGAGAAGCAGTCGGGCTCCTGCTCGACGACCGCGTTGAACAGGGCCGTTGTGATGAACAGCGTGTCGACGCGGCGCTCGCCGAGCACCCTGGCGAACCGGGGCGCGCTGTGCACCTCTTCATCGTCGAGCACGACGCAGACGCCGCCGGTCAGGAGGGGGACCCACACCTCGAAACTGAGCGCGTCGAAGGCGGGGTTGGCCAGGCAGGCGAAGCGGGCGCCCGGCCGTAGGTCGAGGTAGCCCGGCCGGGCCAGGCGCAGCACCCCGTCGTCGGTGACCTCGACGCCCTTGGGGCGCCCGGTGCTGCCGGAGGTGTAGAAGACGAAGCCCGTGGCGGTGTCGCCGGGGGTTTCCTGGGATACGGCGGGCAGGCCGGACCCGTCGGCGTCCAGGAGCAGGTGGACGTCCAACGCGGTGACGTGTTCCGGCAGTTGAGGTGCGTGCCCGCTGTCGTGGACCACGGCGACGGCGCCCGAGTCGTCGAGGATGTGCCGCTGCCGGTCGGGCGGGCTGAGCCGGTCGAGGGGGACGACGGTGGCTCCTGCGCGGCGGATGCCGAGCATGACGCAGACGAGTCTCCAGGAGCGGGGCAGGTGTACGGCGATCGCCTGGCCGGGGCGAACTCCTGCCGCGTACAGGCGTGTTGCGACTCGGCCGCCGGCTCGTTCCAGTTCGGCGTAGTCGAGGACCCTGTCTCCGTCCTCGACGGCGACGGCGGAAGGGGTGCGGCGGCCTTGCGCCAATACGGCTTCGGCGAGGGAGACAGTTCTCGCAGGAGTCGGGAACACTCCGTGGGCGGCGGGACCGTGATCCATCACGCCTCCCGTACCGGCAGCGCCAACTCGGCACCGTGGTGGGCCAGTTCGGCAGTGAGCAGGGTGCCGACCTGGGCCGCTCCGACGCCCTCCAGGATCTCCCAGTGGTCGCACTCCATCGTCTCGACGCGGTAGTCACCCTCGGCGCGGTGTCGCCAGAAGGCTCGGACCTCGGCGTGGAAGGGGGTGTCGTCGCCGTCCGGCACGGCCTGGGCGAGGACCAGGCGTGCCGGGGAGGCCGCCGGGAGGTGTTCGCGGGCGGTGAGGCGGTTGTGGTTGTAGAGGTGGAAGTAGCGGTCGACCTGGGCGTCGTCGATACCGGGGTACATCCCGTTGAACCTCACGAGTTTGTCGCGGAACTCGGCCGCGTCCACGGCGCCGATCTCCGCGCGTGCGGACGCGTCGTCGGTGGCCTGGGTGTCGAGCAGGACGACGCTGACGGCCCGGTGTCCGGCACGGGCCAGGAGGCGTCCCATCTCATGGGCGACGAGGCCGCCGTAGGACAGACCGGTCAGGACCAGGGGCGTTTCGCGGTCGGGTTCGAGCAGGCGCAGGTACTCCTCGGCCATGGCCTCCACGCTCGGCAGGAGGTCCTCGTCGGGGTTCACTCCCGGGGACTGGATGCCGTACAGGCCGACGTTCTCGGGCAGGAGGGTGGCCAGGGGCAGGTAGCAGAAGGCGGTGCCGCCGGCGGGGTGGACGCACACGACGCGCGGGCCGGTGCCGGTGCGGAACTCGATGAGGCTGCCGGGCGCGCGGGTGGTGCCGTCCTCGCGCAGCAGTGCGGCCAGGGTCTCGATGGTGGGGCGGGTCATCACCTCGCCCACCGGGAGGCGGCGGCCGAAGGTCTCGGTCACGGCGTGGGCCATCTTGATGGCCGAGAGTGAAGTGCCGCCGATCTCGAAGAAGTTGTCGCTGACGCCGATGTCGGGGTGGAGCAGGATGCGCTGCCAGATCCGGTACAGGCCGTGTTCGACATGGTCGCGCGGGCTGGCCGTGTTGACCTGGTCGGAGGTCGACTCCTGGGCCAGGCGCAGCAGTTGGGGCCGGTCGAGTTTGCCGCTGCGGTTGAGCGGCAGGGCGTCGAGGTCGAGGAAGACGGCGGGGATCATGTAGTCGGGCAGTCGGCGGGCGAGGGCGGTGCGCCAGTCGTGGGCGGTGCGGGCCGGTGCCGTGCCCCGGCCGATGGCGGCGAGCAGACGGGGCTGGCCGGTCGCGTCCTGGTCGACGAGGACGGCGGCCTCGCGGACGCCGGGCAGGCCCATGAGCGCGGCCTCGACCTCCGCCGGTTCGATGCGGAAGCCGCGGAGTTTGACCTGGTCGTCGGCGCGGCCGAGGTAGTGCGCCTGGCCGTCCGGCAGCCGTCGGGCGAGGTCGCCGGTGCGGTAGACGCGTTCGCCGGGCACGAACGGGTCGGGCAGGAAGCGTTCCTTGGTGAGGTCGGGGCGGCCCAGATAGCCGCGCGCCAGCGACGCTCCACCGAGGTACACCTCCCCCACCACCCCGGGCGGGACGGGTTCCATCCGGCCGTCGAGCAGGTACATCCGGGTGCCGGGCAGCGGGCGGCCGATGGGGCAGGGCTGTTCCAGCGGGCGGGGCTCGTAGTGGGCGGTGCTGTAGAGGGTCGCTTCGGTGGGGCCGTAGCCGAAGCAGATCCGCAGACCCGGTATGTGCTGGGTCATGCGGTGCAGCGCGGCTTCGGTGAGCGACTCGACTCCCGTGAGGAGGGTGCGGAGTTGGAGCCCGCGTAGTCGTACGGCGGGGTCCTCGTCGATCCACTTGACGTAGGCGGGCGGCAGGAACGCCTGGGTCACCGCGTGTTCGCGCATCCACGTCAGCAGGGCCTCGGGGTCACCGCGCAACTCCTCGGGGACGATGTGCAGTTCGCCGCCGGTGGTCAGGGGCAGCAGCAGTTCGTGGATCGAGGCGTCGAAGCCGATGCTGGACCAGGCCGAGCCGACCTCTCCTGGCGCGGTGCCCATGCGGGTGTGCCAGGTGGCGAAGAGGTTGAGGACGCTGCGGTGCTCCACGGCGACGCCCTTGGGCCGTCCCGTGGATCCGGAGGTGAAGATCACGTAGGCCAGGCGGTCCGGCGCATGGCCGATGTCCACGGGCGGTCCCTGCTCAGCGGCCCCCTCGGCCTCTACGGCCGTCAAGTCGAGCCATTCGGGGGCTCGTTGCGCGCTGTCGTGGTCGCTCAGCACGAGGGGGCAGGCCGCGTCCTCGACCATGGTCGCGAGGCGTTCGGCGGGCTGGCCCGGGTCGAGCGGGAGATAGGCGGCGCCCGCCTTGAGGATGCCCAGGATGCCGACGGCCAGCTCGCGGGACCGCGTCGCGTGCAGGCCCACGACGTCGCCGGGGCGGACGGACCGGGCGATCAGGGCGTGCGCGAGGTGGTTGGCGCGGCGGTCGAGAGACGCGTAGTCCAGGGTGCCGTCGCGGTCGACGACGGCGGTGTGCGTGGGGCGCGCGCGGACCTGTGCCTCGAAGAGTTCGACGAGTCCGGTCGCCGGGGGTGGGACGAACTCGGTCGTCGCGCCCGGGGTGGGCCCGGACGCCGTGTGCGAGGCGGGCACGGGGGCCGTGTGCGGAGCGGAACCGGACGCCGTGCGCGGGGCGACCCCGGGGACCATGTGCGAGACGGGCCCAAGGGCCATGTGCGGGACGGACCCGGGGGCCATGTACGGAACGGATCCGGTCGTCTCCGGCCGCGTGGCGTCGCCGTCGAGCAGCACCCGCCGGCGTTCCTCGGGCTCCATCAACTCCAGGGCGCGGATGTCCCGTTCGGGGTGGTGGGCCATGTCGGTGAGCAGGTGGCGCAGATGGCCGGCCCAGCGCTCGGCGGTGCTGTGGTCGAGGAGGGCCGTCGCGTAGTCCAGGTGCCCGGTGATGCGGCCGTCGGACTCGGTCGCCGAGACGGCGAGATCGAACTTGGCCGGGGCGTGGGTGATCGGCAGCGGCCGGGCCTCGACTCCGGGCAGGTGCAGCAGGTCCTGTCGTTCGGGGACCCAGGCCAGCATGGTCTGGAAGAGGGGAGTGCGGGAGGCGCTGCGTGGTGGATTGACCAGCTCGACTATGCGCTCGAAAGGCAGGTCCTGGTGTGCGAGGGCCTCGCGTACGACGGCTCGGGTGCGGGTGAGGGCCTCGGACACGGTGAGGGAGCCGGACAGATCGACGCGCAACGGGAGGGAGTTGACGAGGAAGCCGATGAGTCCGGCGGCTACGGGGCCACGCCGGTTGGCGAACGGGCTTCCGACAACGATGTCGTCCTGCCCGGAGAGGCGTGACAGCAGAATCGCCCAGCCTGCCAGTACCGCCACGAAGGAGGTGGCCCCGTGCTGTCTGGCCAGGCCGCGGAGACCGGCGGTGACCTCGGCGTCGAGGCTGAACTCGGCCCGGCCGCCCGCGTATTGCTGTTCCGTCGGACGGGGCCGGTCGGTGGGGAGTTCCAGGACGGGCGGCGCGTCGTGCAGCGCGCGCTGCCAGTACTCCTCCTGGGCGGCGAGCGCGCCGTCGAGGACGGCCTGCTGCCGGGTCTGCGCGTGGTCGGCGAACTGCACCGCGAGCGGGGGGAGCGGGTTCGGGGCGCCGGCCGCGAACGCCTCGTAGATCCGGCTGAGTTCGTCCATCATGACGTTCATCGAGACGCCGTCGTAGACGCTGTGATGGAACGTCAGCAGTAACGCGTGACGCTCCGGGCCCACGGCGAGCAGGCGTCCGCGCCCGAGCGGGCCGGCTTCGAGGTCGAACGGCCGCTGTTCCTCGTCGAGTTGGCGGGCGGCGACGCGCGCGGCGGAGTCGTCGGCGGCGGTGAGGTCCTCGAAGGTCAGGGCGAATCCCGCGCCGGGTGGGTCGATGTGCTGGTGCACTTCCCCTGCTACGGCCACCAGCCGTGTCCGCAACGACTCATGACGGTCGGTCACCTCGTCGAAGGCGCGGGACAGCAGGTCGATGTCGAGCGGGCCGGTCAGGGAGAAGGCGATCGTCTCGTTGTACGCGGCGTTCGCGCCCGGCAGTTGGGACAGGAACCACAGGCGCCGCTGGGCGAAGGAGGCGGGCCGGATGCGGGGCGCGCGCGGAGTGGGGACAGGGTGGGGGGTGTTGTGCACCGGCGGTACCTGGCCTTCCCATCGGTGTGGGGCTGGGTGACTTCGGGCGCGACAAGCCGGGATCACCGGACTGCCGACGGTCCGGAACAGGGTGTGCCCGCCGTCGAGCAGGCGTCGCGAGGGAGTGAACGCGGGGCCGACGTACGGGATGCGCGCGGGGCGCCGTCATCACGGAACGATCACCGGGAGACGGGGCACACAGGTCGTTGATGAAGGGACGAGCCCACGGGGCGAGGCGGTCGAAAGCGGCCAGGCGATTCGACCATTCGATTCTCGAAATCGCTGGCCAAATTACCTGGTCACATCACTTTCCTGCTCACTCGGATTTCCTCCCGGATCTCCGTGACACAGCCGTAATCATCGATCACGGTCTCAGCGCATGTCAACACTCGACATTCCGCGGCACCTCGCATAGCACCCACACCGAAAAAGAGTCCCATGAAATTCACATACAGGAAGAAACGCTAACTTGTCCGCTCTTCCTCGCGCGGTACGGCATATCCGGGCACAGAAGGCCAGCGCACGGTCAGTACCACGGAATCGTCCTCGGCGGCCCAGGAGTGATCGACTCCCTGACCCCAGACGACATAGTCGCCCTGTTCTTCCAGCAGCACGCTACGGCCGGGGAACTCCATACGGAAA
This sequence comes from Streptomyces sp. MBT65, assembly GCF_016612545.1. Lineage (GTDB taxonomy): Bacteria > Actinomycetota > Actinomycetes > Streptomycetales > Streptomycetaceae > Streptomyces. The sequence continues at coordinate 36,454 of NZ_JAENRY010000009.1, forward strand.
CGCCCTGAAATGAGAACCAGAAGAGCTGTACGCACTTCGCCCTTCACCCACTGCGCTCGCTGATCGCCCCGTGGATGGACGCCCCATTTGACCTCCACGGCGTCGCTGTGGCGCGGACCACCGTCCTCCTTGAAGTGCCCGAGCAGCCATCCCCGGTCCAGTGCCGCGTCTTTGCCCGCATTACCCACGTACACGCCGTCTGTCATGCGCCGGAACGCTAGCAGCCGACTACCGCGTCCCGGGCAGCGCACCCAGCAGCAGGTTCGCGGCGACCGCCGCTCCGTCGGTGCGGATCTCCCCGCCCAGCGCCTTGGCCCGCGCGCGGGTCTCCGGTGCCAGGGCCGTCTTGAACGCGACGTCCAGGGACTCGGTGGTCGGCGTCGGGCTGTCGAGTGCGGCGCCGAGATCCAGGGCCGCGACCTGGCCGGCCCAGTACGGGTTGTCCGCCAACTGGAGAGGTACCACCACTTGCGGCGCCCCCGCGCGGGCGGCCGTCTGCGTGGTGCCCGCGCCGCCGTGATGCACCACGGCGGCCACCCTGGCGAACAGACGCTGGTGGTTGACCTCGCCGATGGCGAAGCAGTCGTCCCGGCCGTCGACGAGGTCCAGGTCCGCCCAGCCGCGGGAGACGAGTACGCGGTGATCATGTCTGCGGATCGCCTCGACGGCCCTGCGGGCGATGTCCGGCGACGGGCGCATGCTGCCGAAGCCCACGTAGACCGGCGGCGCGCCCGCGTCCAGGAACGCCAACAGGTCGTCCGGCAGCGGGCGTTCGTCCGGCAGCGTCCATGCACCGGTCTGTGTCACGTCGAGGCCCGCCGTCTCCGGCCACGGTCCGAGGACCGGGTCCGCCGCCAGCCACGGCCGGTCGGTGAGGACATGGTCGCGGACGTTGTCCACGAGGGGCAGACCGAGCGATGCCCGGTGGCCGTTGAGCACCTCGGCGAACTGCGCGTTCACGTTCTGTGCGTCGAGTTCCCACAGCGTCCGGTTGTCGCTCGCCGCCGGTTCCGGCCAGCCCGGCCGCGGCGGCGGGGCATGGTGCGGCGACGGCAGGTTGACCGCCGAATAGCTCGTGTACACGTAGGGGACGCCCACGGCCTCGGCCACGGACCGCGCGGCGATCTGTGCCAGGCCGGCCACCACCAGCGCGTCACATCCGTCGAGCGCCGCCGGGAAGATGTCGAACTGCGCGTCGACCATCTCGGTCCGGTACCGGGCCAGATCCGCCGCGGACGGCAGGGCCGCCCCGCGCATCAGGTCCCGTACCGGCGGCCCGATCGGCACCAACTCCATCCCGAGACCTGCCAGCCGCTCCACGAACTCGTCGTCCGGCGGGGCGCACATCCGTACGTCCACGTCGAGTTCCCGCAGCCGCACGGCGAGTGCCAGCAGTGGTTCGACATCACCACGCGTCCCGTACGTGGACAACAGCACCCGCATTCCGCGTCCTCTTCCGTTCGGTCTTCCGTTCGGTCTTCCGTTCGGTCTTCCGTACGTTGCAGCTCGTGCCCGCCCAGGCTTCGAGCTGTCCTCGTCGACGGCGACGGGTCGGCCGCAGCGGGTGCGCGGCAGCACTGTACGTCGCGTGGTACCGAACGCGACAGTGGTCCCCGATCACGGGGGTGCGGGGATCCTCGCGCTCCTTGCCCTCGTCCAGGCGCATGCGGAAGTCAGCGCCGCCGTAAGGAGGTTGAGAACGTCGGCGGCGGACGGATGCGGGTCCTGGAGTCCCGTGGGGTGGCCGGTCTCGTAGATCACACATGCCGCTCCCTCTCGCGTGGAACCGCCCTCGGTGGCTACGGTGAGCGCCGATGTTGCTTCCAGGTCGACGCTGTGCGGCGTCGACCTGGGGCCGCCCGTACCCGCACCCGGCGAAGAGCGCAAGGTTCCCGATCGTCAACACAATCTGAGAGCCACTCCATGCCTAGTTCGTCCGTGCCCCTCCCTGATGTCTCGATCATCTTTCCCTGTGCCGGATCCGGAACGCGCTTCGGAGCGCCCTACTCGAAGGAGCTGCACTGTCTGGCTCCCGGGATCACCGTGCTGGACCGCAGTCTGGAGCCCGTCGTCGAGCTGGCCAAAAGCGGACTGAACGTGCGCCTGGTCGTCGTGTTCGGGACGCACAAGCTGGACACGGTGAGCTATCTCGCGCGCTACGCCGGGATCTTCCACATGGTCTTCGTCTATCAGGACCAGTCGTTGGAACCGGATCTCGACGGCGCGATCCGGTCCGCCCTGCCGATGACGCACGGGCCGGTGGCTCTTGTCCTGCCCGACATCGTTGTCTCCGGCGCGGGCAGTACCGGCAGTCTTCTCACCGCGTTGCGACAGACAGAGGTGGCGGGTTGGAGTGTCGTGGCCGCCGAGGAGCGGGATCCCGACACGCTGCGGCAGATGGGTGCGCTGGCCACGGCCGAGGAGGACGGTGTCATGACCGTCCGGGCGGCCTGCGACAAGCCGACGGACCCTTCGGCCTTCAACGCGTTCTGGGGCATGGTGGCAGCCACCGAGGAGGAGGCTCACCGGTTGCCTGACGTGGCGAGCAAGGGAGCGGACAGCCCACTGTCCGGTGCGGTGGCCCTCCTCGTGGAACGCATCGTCAACTACAACACCGCTGCGGGCTGACTCCCCGGGCGCGGACGGGCTCGTGCGTGGTCGACACCGCGCACGAGCCACGAAAGTCGACGTGCTGGTGGCGACGGCTTGCCGCGGGTCGCCTCGCGACGGGCGCCTGACGGGCTGGGCAGCCGCCAGATGCCGACGACCCGGCAGCCCGACCGTCACCCTCCGCGCCGACTCCGCCGTTCCCGCCGGAGGCGCTGTCGGACCCGGACGCCGACACACCACCGGTGTACGTCGACCCCGTGGCCGAGTTGGGCATCGGCGTGGCGCACGACCGGGCCGGGCACAAGCGCCTCCGGGCGACCCGGCCTACGCAGCCGTGCGCATTCCCACACCCACACGCGGCTCCCGCCGCCCCGGGAAGCCGGCGCACGGCGTTCCGTCACGCCCCGGAGGCGTTCGGCTCCTCCGTACGAATCACCCGCTCGTCCGGAATCACCGCAACCCCCAGAATCTCGATCATCGCCTCCGGCTGCCACAGCGCGGTCGTGCCGATGCCCGCCATCGCCGGGTAGACCGGTCCCGCGAGCTCGCGCCAGGCCTTGCCGATCTCCTTGCCGTGGGCCTGGTAGTCGGGGATGTCGGTGAGGTAGAGGGTCAGGCTGACCAGGTCCTCGGGGATGCCGCCGGCCGCGCGCAGTGTGGTGAGCACGTTGCCGAACGCCTGGCGGAACTGCTCGACGATGCCGCCGGGGACGATCCGCATGTCCGCGTCCAGGGCCGTCTGTCCGCCCAGGTACAGCGTGTTGCCGCTCAGCGTGCCGTGCGAGTAGCCGCTCGGTGCGGGGAGCGAGGGCGGGTTCACCGGGATCGGAGACATTGCGGGTTCCTCCTCGGACGGACCGGACGGGACGACACAGGCAGCGTAACCCATCTATTGACTGTTTTCGACGGTCGTGAAAATCTCGCTATACAGCAGTCCGGTCACCCCAGCCGTCCCTGCCGCCGTCACCACCGTCGCGACCCCGAGGGAGAACGACCATGAAGCTCGCCACCGTGGCCCACGGCGGCCGCACCACGGCCGCCGTGCTCGACGGCGACCGCTGGCGGGCACTGCCGACCGACGATCTCTCCGCGCTGCTGACGACCACGGCGGCCGACCGCGTCGCGGACCTCGCGGACCTCGCGGACCTCGCGGGGGTCGAACTCCCCGGCGCTGTACCGGTGTTGCCACTCCCCTCACCGCGCAAGGTCGTCTGCTGCGGTCTGAACTACGCCGACCACATCACCGAGATGGGCCGCGAGCTGCCGGAACACCCCACGCTCTTCGCCAAGTTCGCCGACACGCTGACCGGCCCCGGGGACGACCTGGTCCTGCCGCCCGGCCTCGACATGGACTGGGAGGCGGAGCTCGCGGTCGTCGTCGGGGCCGAGCTCACGCGCGCCGACCGGGAGACGGCCCGGCGGGCGATCGCCGGATACACGGTCGCCAACGACATCAGCGTGCGGGACTGGCAGAAGCGCACGCTCCAGTGGTTCCAGGGCAAGGCCTGGGACCGCTCCACCCCGCTCGGACCGGTGGTCGTCACCCCGGACGAGCTGGACCCGGTCGCGGGCGTCGAGGTGATCTGCCGGGTCAACGGAGTCGAGCGGCAGCGCGGAAACACGAGCACGCTGGTGTTCGACGCCGCCGACCTGCTCGCCTACATCTCCACCTTCACGACCCTGCGCCCCGGCGACCTCGTGCTCACCGGCACCCCCGGTGGCGTGGGCTCGGGCATGAACCCGCCGGTCTTCCTCGCCGACGGCGATCTCGTCGAGACCGAGATCCCCGGCATCGGCACCCTGCGCAACCACGTCCGCCGCACCGACTCCAGGAGCTGATCATGGAACCCGATTTCTCCAAGTACGTCCTCGAGGGCGACAACTCGTCGTACGCGAACGAGTCCGGCCTGGTCGTGCCGGTCGTGACCCGCGCGGGACTGGAGGTCGGTGCGACTGGGCAGTCAGCCGGCGCGAGCCGCATCTCCGGTGTGTCCGTCCAGCACACTCCCGCCACCAAGTTGTGGTTCGGGAAGGTGAGCAACGAGTCGGGCTACCGCTCGGTGCCGCACCACCACGGCGAGGCCGAGACCGGCGGCTATGTCCTCTCGGGGCGGGCGCGGATCTATTTCGGCGAGCGGTTCGAGGACTACCTCGACCTCACGGAGGGCGACTGGGTCTTCGTCCCGCCGTTCATGCCGCACGTCGAGTGCAACCTCGACCGCAACAACCCGCTGACCTGGATGACGACCCGTACTCCGGAGAACATCGTGGTCAACCTCGCCGAGGTGGCCGACGCCGACCTGCGCGACTGGCTGGACCGGCCGTGAACGACACCCAGCGCACAGCCGCCGCCCGGATCACCGACGCGGACGCCCGCTCCACCCCCACCTCGGCCGTCTTCACCGACGCGATCGCCCTGACCCCCGTCGAGCCCGAGCACTTCGACCTCGCCTTCACCGCGACCACCCAGCCCTGCCCCTGGCCGAAGGCCTACGGCGGCGACATGGTCGCCCAGGCCACGGCCGCCGTGCTGCGCTCGGTCGAGGGCAAGACGCTGCACTCGATGCACTCCTACTTCCTGCGGCCGGTCGACATCGGCGCCGAAGTCCGTTACGAGGTCGAGCTGTTGCGCGACGGTCGGGGCTACGCCACCCGGCAGGTCCGTGGCTTCCAGAACGGCAAGCCCGTCTACACCTGCCTCGCCAACTTCGCCGCGGGCGAGCCGGGCGCGACCTTCGCCGCCGAGCCTCCCGTCGGCGTCCCGGATCCCGCCGAACTGCCGAGCTCCGCCTCGTACTTGAGCGATACCGCCGCGCCCCGCGGCACGATGACCGACACCTCCGAGGCGTACTGGAGCGGCGGCCGCAGCTTCGACATGCGGCATGTGCCCGGACCCGTCTACCTCACGGTAGAGGGCGAGCGCGTGCCCCAACAGGCTGTCTGGGTAAGGCCGTTTGACACCCTGCGGCCCGTCGAGGGCCTGACCGACGAGCAGCGCGACCTCGCCGCGCTCGCCTACGTCTGCGACTACACGATCCTCGAACCCGTCCTGCGCGTACTGGACCTGCCCTGGGCTCTGCCCGGACTCGTCACTGCCAGCCTCGACCACGCCATGTGGTTCCACCGCCCCGGCCCCGTGGACGGCTGGCTCCTCTACGCCCAGGAGGCCGTCGCGGCCGACTCCGGTCGCGGACTCGCCCTCGGCCGGTTCTTCACCGCCACCGGTACCCACCTGGCCACGGTCGTCCAGGAAGGCCTGATCCGCAGCTCCTGACTCCCGCGCAGCTCCTGATCCCTGCACGGCCCGCCCCCCGGCCTGCGGAAAGGAACCTCCCGATGGACCAGTTGGACCCGATCGAACCGACGGAACCGATGGACCCGACGGGCCTCTCGCCCTCCGCCCATCCGGACACGTTCGCCCGCGACCATCTCCCGCCGCGCGCCCAGTGGCCGGTCCTGGAGTTCACCACCGACGAACTCCGGTACCCCGAGCGCCTGAACGCCGGTACCGAACTCATCGACGTGCCCACCGCCGCCTTCGGCCCCGACCGCCCGGCCCTGCGCACCCCGGAGGGCGAGGTGTGGACCTACGGCGAACTCCTGCGCCGCGCCAACCAGATCGCCCACGTCCTCACCGACGACCTCGGCCTGGTCCCCGGCAACCGGGTGCTCCTGCGCTCCCCCAACAACCCCTGGGTCGTGGCCTGTTGGCTCGCCGTCCTGAAGGCCGGCGGCATCGTCGTCACCACCATGGCCGCCCTGCGGGCCCGCGAACTCACCCCCGTGGTCGACAAGACCCGCCCGGCCGTCGCACTCGTCGACCACCGCTTCACCGTGGACGTCGAGGCCGTACGCGACACCGTCCTGCCGGACCTCAAGATCGTGGCGTACGGCGGCGACGCACCCGACGACCTGACGCGCCAAGTTGAGGCGAAACCAGGGGAGTTCACGGCGGTCGACACCGCCGCCGACGACGTCGCCCTCTTCGGACCCACCTCGGGCAGCACCGGCGTACCGAAGATCACCACCCACTTCCACCGCGACATCCTGTCCATCGACAACACCTTCGGCCGGCACACCCTGCGGCTGCGGCCCGACGATCTCGTGTCGTGCACCGCGCCGCTCGCCTTCACCTTCGGGCTCGGCATCCTGGTCGTCTGCGCCCTGCGAGCCGGTGCGTGCGCGCTGCTGACGGAGGCCGTGGCACCCGAGCCGCTGGCCGAGTTGGTCGCCGAGGCGGGCGTCACCGTACTGGCGACCGCGCCGACGGCGTACCGGCAGATCCTCAAGGCCGGGAAGGCGGACCGGCTGCACGGTCTGCGCGCCGCGGTCAGTGCCGGGGAGCACATACCGGAAGAGGTGTGGCAGCAGCTGTACGAGGAGACCGGGATCAAGGTCATCGACGGCATCGGCGCCACAGAGATGATCCACATCTTCATCTCCGCCGCCGGCGACGACATCCGGCCCGGCTCGACCGGCAGGCCGGTTCCCGGATATCGGGCCACCGTCCTCGACCTGGACGGCGAGGAGGTCGGCCCCGGAATCGAGGGGCGGCTGGCCGTGATCGGCCCGGTCGGCTGCCGTTACCTGGACGACCGGCGCCAGGAGAACTACGTCGTGAACGGCTGGAACGTCACGGGCGACACCTTCGTGCGCGACGAGGACGGCTACTTCTACTACCGCACCCGCACGGACAACATGATCGTCTCCTCCGGCTACAACATCGGCGGTCCCGAGGTCGAGTCCGCGATCAACACCCACCCGGACGTCGTCGAATCGGCGGTGGTCGCCAAGCCCGATCCCGAACGAGGCTCTGTGGTCTGCGCGTTCGTCGTCCTGGCGGAGGGCGTCGTGGGCGACGCGGCGAAGGTCAAGGACATCCAGGACCACGTCAAGGCGCACCTCGCGCCGTACAAGTACCCGCGCGCGGTGCGCTTCTGCGACGCCCTGCCGCGCAACACCAGCGGAAAGCTTCAGCACTTCCTGCTGCGTCGGATCGTCGAGAAGGAGAACCAGGCATGAGGATCGCGATCGTGGGCGGCGGGCCTGGTGGGCTGTACCTCGCCGCGCTGATGAAGCAGCTCGACCCCGGTCATGAGATCACCGTCTGGGAGCGCAACGCGCCCGACGACACCTTCGGCTTCGGCGTGGTCTTCTCCGACGAGACGTTGGGCGGGATCGAGAACGCGGACACCGTCGTGCACGACGCGATGGAGAGCCGGTTCGCGCGGTGGACCGACATCGACATCGAGTTCGACGGACACCCCTTCACGGTCGGCGGCCAGGGCTTCGCGGCGATGGCCCGCAAGGACCTGCTGCACATCCTCCAGGAGCGGGCCGCCGAGCTCGGTGTCACCGTGCACTACCGCACCCTCGCCCCGGACGTCGACGAACTGCGCCTGTCCTACGACCTCGTGGTCGCCGCCGACGGCATCAACTCGGCCGTGCGCACCAAGTACGCCGACGCCTTCGTCCCCTCCCTCGACCAACGCACCAACAAGTACATGTGGCTGGGCACCGACCGGGTCTTCGAGGCGTTCCAATTCCTCGTCAAGCAGACCGAGTTCGGGACCATGCAGATCCACGGCTACCCCTTCTCCGACGGCGGTTCGACCTTCATCGTCGAGATGGCCGAGGACGTGTGGCGCAGGGCGGGCCTCGACTCGACGGAGGGCACGCAGTTCCCGCCCGGAATCAGCGACGAGGACTCGGTCGCCCGGATCCGCGAGATCTTCGCCGGGGAACTCGCGGGCCACAACCTCCTGACCAACAACTCCCGTTGGCTCAACTTCACGACGGTCCGCAACGAGCGCTGGCACCACCACAACGTGGTCCTCCTCGGCGACGCCGCCCACACCGCGCACTTCTCGATCGGCTCGGGCACCAAGCTGGCCATGGAGGACGCCCTCGCACTCGCCGCGTGTCTGCACGAACACCCCACCGTGGACGAGGCGTTGACGGCGTACGAGACCGAGCGGCGTCCGGTGGTGGAGTCGACCCAGCGTGCCGCGCAGGCCTCGCTGAAGTGGTTCGAGAACATCGGCCGCTACGCCGGGCAGGACCCCGCGCAGTTCTGCTTCAACCTGCTCACGCGCTCCCGCCGGATCACCTTCGACAACCTCAAGGACCGCGACCCGGGCTTCGCCGACCTGATCGAACGCGGCTTCGCGGACGCCCAGGGCGCGGCCGAGTCCGCTCCGGCGATGTTCCAGCCGTTCAGCATCGGCGGCCTGGAGCTGAAGAACCGGATCGTGGTCTCGCCGATGGACATGTACTCCGCCGTCGACGGAGTGCCGGACGACTTCCATGTCGTCCACCTCGGTTCGAAGGCGCTCGGCGGCGCCGGCCTGGTGATGACCGAGATGGTGTGCGTCTCCCCCGAGGCCCGCATCACCCCGGGCTGCACGGGCCTGTGGAACGACACACAGCGCGAGGCGTGGAGACGGGTCACGTCCTTCATCCACGACCGCAGCACGGCGAAGATCGGCCTCCAGCTGGGCCATTCGGGCCGCAAGGGCTCAACTCGGCTCATGTGGGAGGGCATTGACGAGCCGCTGCCCGAGGGCAACTGGGAGGTCATGGGCCCGTCCCCGCTGCCCTACGGCACGGGATGCCACCAGCCGCGTGAGATGACCCGGGCCGACATGGACGCGGTCGTGGCCGACTTCGTGGCCGCCGCCCGGCGCGGCGCCGACGCGGGCTTCGACCTGCTGGAGGTGCACGCGGCCCACGGCTATCTGCTCTCCTCCTTCCTCTCCCCCGTGGCCAACCACCGCACCGACGAGTACGGCGGCGACCTGGCGAACCGGCTCCGCTTCCCGCTGGAGGTCTTCGACGCCGTACGCTCCGCGTTCCCCGCCGACCGCCCGGTGACGGTACGGATCTCCGCCACCGACTGGACCCCCGACGGGAACACCGAGGACGACGCGGTCGAGATCGCGCACGCCTTCGTCACGCACGGCGCGGCTGCCGTGGACGTGTCGTCCGGCCAGGTCACCCAGGACGAGAAGCCGGCGTACGGCCGCTCGTACCAGACCCCGTTCGCCGACCGCATCCGGCACGAGGTCGCCGCTCCGGCGGGCGCGGCCGTGATCGCCGTAGGAGCGATCTCGTCGTACGACGACGTGAATTCGATTCTGCTCGCCGGGCGGGCCGACCTGTGCGCGCTCGGCCGTACGCATCTCTACAACCCGCAGTGGACGCTGCAGGCGGCGGCCGAGCAGGAGTACCGGGGCGCGGGTGCCGACTGGCCGGCGCAGTTCGCGGCCGGGCGGCGGAAGCCGCCGACGTCGCGGACCGACGCGGTCCGGCCGCGTCTCGCGCTGCTTCGGGAGACGCCACGGGATGCCGTGCACCTGCGGTGGACTCCGGGCAAGGCGGCGGAATGAGCGGCCCCTTCGGCGTCCACCGGACCCGCCTGGAGTGGATCGACACCGACGCGGCCGGGATCTACCACAACACCACCGTCGTCCGCTTCGCCGAGGCGGCGGAGGCCGAGCTGATGCGCGCGTACGGCGTCCCGGGGTACTTCCCGGTGGCCCCCAGGGTGCGTTACGAGGTGGAGTTCGAGGCGTCGATCCGGTTCGGCGAGGAGGTCGAGACGCGGGTCGAGCTGGTCCGCCTCGGCCGGTCCTCGATGACCTTCGGCTTCGAGGTGTGGCGCACGTCCGAGGACGGCGAGCGGCACCGCCGTGCCGCGCGGGGCAGCTACGTCACCGTCCACGTCCCCGACAAGGAGACCGGTTCCAGTGCGCCCTGGCCGACCGCCTGGCGTGCGGCGCTGGGCGCGACGGACGTCCGGGCTGCATCGGACAGCTCCAGGGCGCACTGAAATACTACGATCGTGACGGCAAGCGATCTCGAAGACGACAGCCCGGGCCAGCCCGCACCGCCGCGATCCCTGATCGTGACGGTGTACGGCCTCTATGCGCGCGAGGTCGGCGGCTGGATCAGTGTGAGCACCCTGATCCGACTGCTCGCCGAACTCGACGTGGACGCCCCGGCGGTCCGCTCGTCGATCTCCCGGCTCAAGCGCCGCGAGATCCTGGTGGCCGAGCGCCGGGACGGCCGTGCGGGCTACGCGCTCTCGCCGTACGCCCGTTCCGTCCTGGAGACCGGTGACCGGCGCATCTTCGAACGCCATGCCGTCACCGACGACGGCTGGGTCATCGCCGTCTTCTCGGTACCGGAGAGCGAGCGCCAGCAGCGGCACCAACTCCGTTCACGGCTGGCCTGGTTGGGCTTCGGCACGGTCTCGTCGGGGATCTGGATCGCCCCGGCCCACGCGCTCGACGACACCCGCGAGCACCTGCTCCAACACGGGCTTGACCAGTACGTCGATCTCTTCCGCGGCGACTATGTGGCCTTCGGTGACCCCGCCGAACAGGTGGGCCGCTGGTGGGACTTGGCGGCACTCCAGAAGCTCTACGACGATTTCGTCGCCGAGTTCACCCCGATGGCCCGGCGCTGGGCCGGGCCGGGCGAGGTGTCCGACCGGGCCGCGTTCGTCGACTACGTCCAAGTCCTCACCGCCTGGCGCCGGTTGCCCTACCTCGACCCGGGGCTGCCCAGCACCCTCCTCCCCGCCTCGTGGTCCGGCACGACGGCGGCCGACCTCTTCGCCGGGCTCCGGCAGACCCTGGCGGACCCGGCGCACGAGTTCGCCCGGGGTCTGCTGGCAGACTCCGTGTGATCGGGTCGGGTCACTTGCCGAACGCCTGGCGGAACTCGCTGATGGTGTCGGGCGAGGCGTCGATCGCGGCGCACGGCGGGACGAAACCGTTCTCGGCGCCGACGATGTAGTGCTGACCCTCCGCGAACGTCAGCGTCTCCGGGATCTCGGTGTCGCTCTCGACCACGACCGTCTTCGCGTCGCCGCCCTTGAACCACCGGTCGACACGGAAGGTGGTCGTCGAACCGTCGGCGGACGTGACCGTTCCTTCGAAGAGGACCGGGTACTTGCTGAGTGTGTTCAGGCCCGGTACCGCGCACTTGCCGGAGCCGCCCTGGGCGGTGAGCCGCAGCGCGCCGGCCGGGGTCGAAGGGCCCTTGGCGCTGCTGCCGTTGTTGCCGTCGTGGGCCATGATTCCTCCGGCGATGCCGCCGCCGAGCACGAGAACCGCGGCGGCCGCCGCGAGTCCGAAGACATGACGGCGTCCCCGTCCCGCTGCCGTGATTCCGGCAGCGGCGGTCGCCGACCGAAGTGCGGTGTCGGTGTTCAAGGTGTCCTCCACAAGGCGGTTGACGTCGGGTGGCGGAGCGCTGCCGGTCAGCGCCGGGTCCGCGGACTTCAGCCTGGCCAGCAACTCGTCGTCGTTCATCGACTGCTCCTTCCTTCATCCGTCTTGTGTCCGGCCCGTTCTGCATCCTTTCGCCCGAGCCGGTCGGCGAGTCTCGCCTTCGCCCGGTGGAGCCGGATGCTCACCGCGTTGGAGGTCAGCCCGGTCGCCTCCGCGATCTGCCGCGGCGCCAGTCCCTCCCACGCCCACAGCCGCACCACCTCGCGGTCCAGCGCGCCGAGGGCGTCGAGCGCGGCGTGCAACTCGCCGTGATCGGCGGCCTGTTCGGGTGACTGCTCGTGGCTCCGGATCAGCCGCTCCATCAGCCGGAGCCTGCGCCCGTCGGCACGGCGGGCGTTCGCCAGGCACCCGCGGGCCACTCCGTAGCACCACGGCAGCACGTCGTCCGGCTCGGGAGGCGGTTCGGGCTCGGTACCCGCGCCGAGCCCGGGCACGTCGTCGAGCCGGCGCCACAGCACCAGCATCGTCTCCGACAGCACGTCCTCGACCATGTCGGCGCTCGTCCGTCGCCGCAGATACCGGTGCAGCGGTTCCACCACCAGATAGGCCAGTTCTTCGAAGCGCGCCCGCCGCATCCGGCGCGCCTCCTGTTCCGTCATGGATTCCACACCCCGTACTGTCCGGCAGCAGCCGGATCCTTTCAGCACCACATCTTATTTCCCTCCGTCACCGGCGGACTGAGCACGGCCGCCTCCGCCGTGCTGGGACATCTGGGCCGTGAGGGCCTGTACCGGCTCACCAACCTGGCCCGGGCCGAGGGCGTCTCCCAGCCGAACATGACCCAGCTCGTCGCCCGGCCGGAGCGCGCGGACCTGGTGCGCGGCGCACCGCGGACCGCACTGACGGCCTGGGCGTCCTGGTGGAGGCGGCCGACACGGGTCTTGAGGCGAGGAGTCGACCGGCCAGGAACAGCAGGCCGTGAAAGTCGACCTCCCCGCCCTGGCTCAAGCGATCCAGGACCGCCAGTCCCCCTCCTGGCGTATCGCCCCTCCCGCTCAACTCCCTGAAGGACAAGCCCACATCAGCACACCGCACGGATCTGCCGCCGGCCCGTTCCGGCAGCCCCATTCGACCTGGGCGCCGCCTGCCTGCCTGCCCGCTCGCTCGCGATTCCCGTCCTGGCCAGCGGTCACGGTCTGCTCCGCGAGGCCGAACAGCGCACCGGCGCGGGCGAGTTGACGGCCCCCGTCCTCATCCCCGTTCTCGTCCCCGTCGGCAGCGCCGCGAGCTGAGGCACACCGCCGGTCATCGTCGCCGTAGCCGCCCATGACCGGGCGCCGGCCATCGTCGACGCCGCGACACGCACGGCCCGCTCGAAGCCGCACATGTCCAACTGTCCGTTGCCGTAGGGGAATTGGCCGTCGGCACGGAGACGCACGACCAGGCCCGCACCGCCGTGACCGCCCACTTCGACCGCCCACCTCGCCCGGCAGGGCGTCGCGGCGACCGGCCAGATCCTCGCCGGCATCGGCGACCACACCGCCGCCGACCGCGTACTGGCCCGGCACGCCACCGACACCGACACCAGCGCTCGCGCCGTGGCAGCCGGGCGCTCACCGCACGGCCCCCTCACCCAGTTCGCGAAAGGCAGCCTCACCACCGCCCTCACCCACGCAGCCACCCGCACCGTCGTCCTCATCGCCCCAGGCAACGCACCACGCCCGTTGACCTCGGCCGCCTCCCTGCCCGCCCTGCGGAACGGGGCGGCCTGATCCTCACCTCACGGAATCTCCCGGGCGGCGGCCTCCAGCTCGTCGACGCTGCCCGACATGATCGTCCGCACATGCTCGGTGATGTGCTGCGCGGGCCAGCCCACCCCCGAACTGGCCGCCATGCTGCGGCCCGACGCACCCGACTTCGCCGGCTACCAGCCGGACGAACCCTGGCGCCTGGCCGCCACCGGGATCCCCCGCGAACTGTTCTACGCACACGACTGGGTGGACCCCGACCGCTGGGACCTCTGCTCTACAAGAACTATCCGGCGCACCGGCAGACCATGCGCGAGACGCTTGCCCGGTGGGTCGACGCCGTCGCCGAGTTCGCCCGCCACCGCGGCATCCTGGCCGTCCTCGGCGAGAGCGTCGTGGGTTACACCCCCCCTCCTCACCCGCTTCGAGGAGGACGCCGTCGGCAAGGACATCGCGGAGTACGTCGTCGACCGCTGCCTCGCCGCAGGCTTCCACGGCGTCGTCCTGACCTCCAACGCGGCCCCGCACCACCCCATGTGGCACACCGACCGGGACTGGATGCGGCGCGTCAACTCCCGTATCACCGGAGCCTGAACGCAGCCCGACAGCCTGAGCAATTGATCCGATGTCTCATCGTCACAGTCATTGACGCCTCATCTCAACACCCCTACCTTTCCAGCATGTTTCCCACAAGAGAGCATGCGCACGTCACGAGACCCGCGAAGAAACTCCGGTTATTCATCGGGTCTTACCGTGTCATCGCGGCCTTCGTCTGTGCCCTTCTGCCCATCGCAGTGCTGACCCTGCCCGCGCACGCGGCGAGTGCGGTCACCTACTTCGTCTCGCCCACCGGCAGTGACGACAACCCGGGGACCAGCGCCGCCACCCCCTTCCGCACCCTCACCAAGGCACAGACCGCGGTCCGGGCGATCGACACATCGACGTCCGGCCCGATCACCGTGACCCTGGCCGGCGGCGTCTACCGGCTGACCAAGACGCTGACCTTCACCGCCGCGGACTCAGGCGGCGGTACGGCCGGCACCGTCTGGTGGAAGGCGGCGGCCGGACAGACCCCGGTCATCAGCGGCGGCGCCCACATCACCGGCTGGGCCAGAACCAGTACGGGCAGCGACATCTGGTCCGCCCCGGCCCCCAGCGGCCTGGACACCCGGCAGCTCTACGTCGACGGAGTGCGTGCCCAACGCGCGACGGGCGCCCTGCCGGTGTCGGTGACGCAGACGGCAACCGGGTACACCACGGCGTCCGGTGACCCCATGGCCGGCTGGCGCAACCCGTCGGCGATCGAGTTCGTCTACCGGGGCGGCCTGGGACTGTGGACCGAGCCGCGCTGCCCGGTCGCCTCGGTGACGAGTACGGCCATCACCATGGCCCAGCCCTGCTGGAACAATTCAACCCAGCGGGTCATGCGCACCGACGACTCCGGCCGCACCTACAACCTGGTCGGCCGCAAGTCCATCACCGAGAAGCCGACGGCGGTGGAGAACGCCTACGAACTCCTCGACAAGGCGGGCGAGTTCTACCTGGACAAGAGCGAGCACCGCTTCTACTACATCCCGCGTTCCGGGGAGAACCTGGCCACGGCGGACGTCGAGGCGCCTTCACTCGACACGCTGATGGCGTCCTCCGGCAAGGCCTCGGACGAACCCAGCCATGTCGGCTTCCAGGGCATCCAGTTCAGCTACGCGAACTACACCACCTCGAACACCGGCACCGGCTTCTCCGAGATCCAGGCCACCTACCAGGTCACCGGCACCACCGGCTACGCCACCCAGGGACTGTGCGACTTCGTCCCCGGCGGCACCTGCCCCTACGGCAACTGGACCAAGATGCCCGGCGCGGTGCGCTTCACCTACGACAAGAGCATCCACTTCGATCACGACTACTTCGTCCACCTCGGCGCGGCCGGACTGGACCTCGGCAACGGCTCGCAGAACGCCACGGTCACCGCCTGCGTGTTCACCGACATCTCCGGCAACGGCCTCGATCTCGGCGGCGTGGACATCCCCCAGCCCAGCAGCGCCGCCCAGCACACCAGCGGAATCACCGTAAAGGACAGCCACTTCTACGACATCGCCGCCGAGTACCACGGCGGAGTCGCCATCGACGCCGGATACATCGAGACCTCGACCGTCACCCACAACCAGATCGACCATGTCCCCTACACAGCCATCTCCATCGGCTGGGGCGGCTGGCCCGACAAGGTGAGCCTGCCCGCACAGCCCAACTACTCCCACAACAACACCATCTCGAACAACCTGATCTACGACCACATGTCGCTCCTCGGCGACGGCGGAGCCGTCTACACGAACGGGATCACCGGCACCTCCATGGCCACCGGTGAGCACGTCAGCGGCAACGTGGTCCACGACCAGCTCAACACCTCCGGCGGTCACGTCCTGTACACCGACAACGGCGCCACCTACGTGTCGATCCTCGGCAACGCCGTATGGAACATCAACGTCTCCCCCTGGGGCAGCAAACACGGCAACTACACCGCAGGCGACGGGACATACGACCCCACGGACATCGAAGGCAACTACTGGCCCAGCGGCCCCACCGACTACGACAGCAAGGGCGTCCTGATCGAGAACAATCACAACATCACCGCAGCCGACCAGGTTCCGTCGAGCATCATCGCGGCGGGCGGCATCGAGGCGCAGTACCAGGCGATCCTCTCCTGGCAGCCGGCCTGACCTGAGAACGTCCCGGCCGGGGCCATGCCGGGCACCGCTCAGTCGCAGGGCCCCAGTCGTCCGGGGGCGGCGGCAGTCGGCGATCGCGTCGAGGCTGCCGCCCAACGGGACGGCCCGGTTCGACCACTCCCTCGGCCATCGCGCGGTGCTCGTACTCCAGGTACGTCGACCATGCGTGGGCGGCGCCAGGCCTCGTTCACACCATCAGCGTACGAACAGGCATCCGTTCGAGGGTGACGGTCATACATTCGGATGCCTCGGCGCGCGCCGGAACCGGGCCTCTGTCAACGATCCGACTATGTACAGCTCAAAACGCACCCTGATGCCCCTCGCCGTCCTCGCGGCAGCGGTACTCGTCCCTTCGGTCACCAGCACCGTCGCGGCGGCCGACCGCCCGGGCGCCAGCGACTCCGCCCGCCCCGCCGCCGACTGGCCGGCCGCCAAGCGCGTCCAGCCGGTGTCCGCCACGATCAAAGTCACCGGCAGCCGGGACTTCGACTTCACCCGCTTCGTCGGCACCGGCGCGCTCGGCGGCGGCGACCAGGCCGAGAACCAGCCGCCGATCCTGGAGCTGGCCGACAAGGCCACCGTCTCGAACGTGATCATCGGCTCACCGGCCGCCGACGGCATCCACTGCCGGGGCACCTGCACGCTGAAGAACGTGTGGTGGGAGGACGTCGGCGAGGACGCGGCCACCTTCAAGGGCACCGCCGCGAACCAGACCATGACGATCGACGGCGGCGGCGCCCGCAAGGCCGCCGACAAGGTGTTCCAGCAGAACGGCCCAGGCACGTTCGTCATCAGGAACTTCAAGGTCGAGAACTTCGGCAAGCTCTACCGCTCCTGCGGCAACTGCAAGACGCAGTACCAGCGCCATGTCGTCCTCGACAACGTCACCGTGAAGTCCCCCGGCCTCGACATCGTCGGCATCAATTCCACGCCGTACGGCGACACCGCCCGCCTGTCCCGCATCACGATCCAGGGCGACCCGGCGCGCAAGATCGTCGTCTGCCAGAAGTTCCGCGGGGTCACCTCGGGCGAACCCGCGAAGGTCGGATCCGGACCCGACGGACGCAACTGCATCTACAAATCCTCCGACATCACCTACAAGTAGGAGCGCCACCGATGTTCACCCTCAAGGCACTCACCGCGTCGGTCGCGGCCGCCGTCGCCGCTCCGCTCCTGCTCGCTCCCTCCGCCGCACAGGCCGCCGACAACTGCACTGCCTTCAACACCGTCAAGGCGTCTCCGTACTACCTCAACAACAACGTCTGGGGCGCCAGCGGCGCCACCGGCAAGCAGTGCACCTGGCTCAACTCCTACCGGGCCGGCAAGGTCAACTGGGAGACGTCCTTCGACTGGTCGGGCGGCAATCCGAACGGCGTCAAGGCGTACGGCAGCGTCGTGCTCGGGTGGCACTGGGGCTGGAAGGACACCACCACCAAGCTGCCCGTCCAGCTCAACAGCCGCCGCAAGATCAGCTCCAACTGGACCTTCGGCATCACCCAGAACACCCCGTCCGTCATGAACGTCTCCTACGACGTCTGGTTCCACCAGAAATCCAACCCCAACTGGCAGGACCAGCCCCACGACGAGATGATGATCTGGCTCAACCGCCAAGGCGGAGCGGGCCCGTTGGGCACGAAACGCGAGCGGGTCACCGTCGGCGGCACGGCCTGGGACCTGTACGTCGGGAAGATCGTCAACAAGGACCAGGCGGGCAAGGTCGTCAGCAGCTGGAACGTCTACTCCTACGTCCGCGTCGCCAACACCAACTCCGCGACCACCGACATCACCGCCATGGCCGACGCGCTCGTCCAGCGCAGGCTGCTGACCAACACCGCATACCTGACCAGCGTCGAGGCCGGCACCGAGGTCTTCCGCGGCAAAGGCAAGCTGAGCAGCAGCTCCTACTCGGTGAACGTCGGCTGACCCCAACGGCTTAACGAATAGCACCGATTGCACGATTTCCGAGTGCGGGGTGGGCCTGCGACACCGGGTCGCGACGACCGGGTCGGAGACCCACCTGACTGCCCTGCATGTGCACGTTGGCGACCATTTGAAGACCCCGCGACGACGTGATCGACCACCGAGGCCGACCGGCGCGGAACCGGTCACTCCTGCCGTGACCCAGGCGATACCGCGTTTTCATCACGAGGCCCGCTCGCTGCCCTTGACCCAGGCCCGCCTGCGCACAACGTCCCCGTACCGGAGATCGGGTCAGGCTCCCGGGTGCACCCCGAGCGAGCCCGGCGACGGGTCGCCCTTGACCTCTCCGAAGTAGAGAGCGAAGGTCTGCTTCCAGCGCTCGATCGCGGCACGGTCGGCCATGAAGCGGGGGAATCCGTCGAGGTTCCCGTTCCGGTACTGCCAGATGGGCTTCAAGCCCGCTGTCGGGGTGACATCCGTACGGACCGACCAGCCGTTGGTGGCGGACTGCTGTTCCCCGGTGGACAGCCGCCAGTTGAGGTAGAGCTTGGCCGCGGTCGGGTTCTTGGCCCGCTTCAGGATCGCGGCCCGCTGTCCCCAGGACATGAAGGGCGTCGACGCGTCGGGGAGCACCCACTTGACGGGACCGGTGGCCAGAGGCGCGCCGGAGCCGCCGACGCCGATCATCTTCTGCCCACTGGTGACGGCATCCCGGGGGGTGTAGCTGCCGCGGGCGAACTGCAGGTCCTGGGCGGCCAGTCGGGCCAGCCAGTCCCAGCCGTACTTCTGCACATAGAGCGTGTAGAGGAAGAGCACCGCGTCGTCGTCATGCGGATAGGAAGAAGCGATCCTCCCCTTCCACTTGGCATCGACGAGGTCGAGCGGGCTGGTCGGCACGTCCGAACCGACCGCCGCCGGGCCGTACATGAAGCTGAAGGCACTCACCTGCACGGCGACCCAGGCACCCTGGGGGTCCTTGAAAGGGGCGTACACCCGGGAGAAACCGGCCGGCTTGTAGGCGAGCAGACGCCCCTGCTCCTTCCAGCGCACGAAGTCCTGGACGGTCTGCAGTTGTACGACGTCAGGCACGAGAGTGTCGGTGGCGAACTGGTTGTCCACGCGAACGTCGTGGTACTTGCTGTAGTCGACGACAAGCGTCAGATCGATCCCGGGGAAGCTGCTCTTGAAGCCGGTACGGAGGCCGTCCGCCTGCGTCGAGACGTCACCGCCCGCGTAGATCACGAGTTTTCCGCCCTCCGCCAGGGCGGCCTGGTAGAGCTCGTCGAGTGTGCGGGTCTCCTCGGCGACTCCCGTTGTCCGGGCAGTGGTGGACGCCGCGGAGGGGGAGGCGGCGGCTGTGCCTAAGCCGAGCGCGGCACCCGCGCCGGTGGCCAGCAGACGGCGTCGGCTGGGAAGGCTGGTCATGTAGGGGAACCTTTCTGACGGAGAAGACAAAGCGCTGTGCGGTGACGCCCGAGTGTCATGCCGCGTCGACAGCACGAAGCGCGGCTCAGGACGGCCGCGACCTGGTCAGGGGAGGCAGATGCGGTGAGTGGCCGGAGGGGATGCAAGCGGTGCACGGCCCGAGCGACCCGCTCCTCCTGGACTGCCGACGGCAGGGCCGGGATCTCGGCGCCCCCGATGAATGAGCGGGAGGCCGACGGGAGCAGCGCCGGGGGGCTCCGAAAAGGGGTGCACGCCCTACCCGTAGCGGACCGAAGATCCAGGAGATGTGCGTGACCCATGTACCAGGACGACGGTGGCGTTCGTCTGAAGCAGCCTCGAGAGTGGGCCGTGTGCCGCGACATGTGCCGCGACACACGGCGGGGTGGTGCGGAGATCGACGGCGGGTCGCACAAACCCTGAGGCGCACCGGTCCCGGCCCGGATGCGGGCGCGGAACTCAGAGGGCGGTCTGCGAGGCGATGGACCTGGAGATCGTGCCCAGCAACGTCAACAACGTCCGGCTGAAGCTCAAGCGGCTGGTCGAACGCGGAATCC